>NZ_JBQKDI010000001.1:0-367179 GCF_052121915.1 Collinsella sp. LCP19S3_B11 | reverse complement strand
GAAGGCCGAGCTCGTCCACCGCGAGACGTTCGGCACGACGCGCGAGCTCCGGGCCAAGCTCTCGGACTACGTGCACTGGTACAACAACTTCAGGATCCACTCGACGCTGGGCTACATGTCGCCGGTCGAGTTCAGGGAGGCGGGGCTGTCCCTCCCGGAATCGTCCAAATAGGTGTTGCCAATCCAGCATCTCCTCGCGCCGCCGCAGGAGCCGCTCGGACCCCTTCCTCCCGTGCATCCTTATCTCGAGGGGCACGCCCGTGTCCCTCGGCATGAGCTTCGGCTGGTGCCGTGCCGCGGCGTAGCACCATGAACCCTCAACGGCCAGCTTCCTCACGAGCGCGTTGCCCGCACCGCTGATGCCTCCGAGCCGCACGGAGTCGCCACTCGACCTCTGACTCGGCGCGAGGCCGAAATAGGCCGTGACCTGCCTTCCGGAACGGAACCTCGTGAAGTCGCCGACCTCGGCCGAGAAGGCCGCGGCCAGCGCGAAGGCGCAGCCCTTGATCGACTGGAGGGCGGCCACCTCCGCGGCGATCGGGCTGGCATCCACGGCGGCCCTGTACTCGGAGAGCAGGTCCGCCCGGGCCTCCGCCGCGGCCTCGACCTCGTTCCTCAGGGCGGCGAGCGTCCGAACCCCGCCATCGTCCTCCGGCCTGACCTTGTCGAGCCACCTCAGGAAGTCGTAGGTCCAGTACTTCCTCGGGTTGCCGGCGGGCGTGGTGCCGCCGTAGACGAACCCCCGCTTTGCGAGGAAGGCGAGCAGCCGCTGCTTGGCGGTCGCCAGGCGCGCGGTCGCCCCGTCGTAGGCGCCGGCGAGGTCCCTGATGCCTTCGACCTCGGGGGAGGGGGACCATACGGGGGAGATGTCGTGGGCGAGTATCGCCTTGGCCATCCTGGCGGCGTCGTTCCTGTCGTTCTTGGAGGCCGAGTCGGCGGCCGACCTGGGGATCTTCGAGACCGCGGCGACGACGCACTCGACGCCGAGCCCGGCGAGCTCCCTTTGCGGGGCGAAGCCGAGGTAGCCGCTCTCGTAGGCCGCGAGCGACGGCCCGGGGAACCCATCCATCCACCCGGCGATCTCGCCCCAGGGGTTGCCGGGGAACCTCCTCGTCACGGCCTCGCCGGTGTCCGCGTCGAGGGCGCAGACGGTGGTCGACCTCAGGTGGACGTCCATCCCGAACGCGGTAGAATACTTTGGCATGGGAGCCTCCCAACCTCGTTGCGGCGCGGCTGCGCCTATGGCACTTCAACATCATTGTCGCAGCCCCGACCCGCGGTCACGAGCGGGGGCTCCTATCTTTTTAGTGCCCTCGGATTGGGTCATAGTGTCTGTCGGTAGTCTTTTTGGGACGGGGCTTTTTTAGCTGCCCTACCTCAAATAAGGACTTAATCTTCGAAAGCGCTGGACTGAGTAGCTAAAAAAGCCCCGTCCCAAAAAGACTACCCGGTGAAGGGACAAGGGGACAGCCCCTTTGTCGCATTGGTGGATATGTCGTGCGTTCTGCGTATGGCAATATAAGATGGTTATTTGCGTTAAATGGAATTCGACGTTCTTGAGGGTAGGGGATTTCTTTGGGTCGTGGTGCGGATATGACGCCGCCTTTGCGTTGGCGGTTAGGTGTTGCTGGTGGGGTGGCGCTCTTTGTGTTGCTTGTTGACCAGCTGACCAAGCTTGCGGTTCGTGCCGTGGGCGATACCCTGCATATGACTGTTATCCCCGGCGTGATCGATTTTGTGTTTGTCCGCAATATCGGAGCTGCCTTTAGCATGGGCGAGGGCCATGGCATAGCGTTTGCCGTGCTGGCGCTTGCGGCCATTGCCGCCATTGCCGTGTACTTGCTCCGTGCTCCTCAGCTCGCTCGCCTAGAGGTCGTGGGTATGGCCATGGTTGCGGGCGGCGCCATCGGCAACGCGATCGATCGCCTGGCCATGGGCTTTGTGACTGATTTTATTGCCACTACCTTCATTGATTTCCCCGTCTTTAACGTGGCCGATATCGGCATTACCGCCGGTGTCGTGCTGGCGCTCATCGGATACATGTTCTTGAGTCCCGCCGCTCGCGAGGTCGATGCGACCGCCGAGCTCAATGCCCGTGACGAGGCCCGCGCCAAACGTAAAGCTAAGCAGCGTGGGGAGCGTGCCCGCAAGATTCGCGAAAGGAATGAGCGCTAATGGCCGACATCCATATCCTCGTTGCCGACGATTGCACCGGTCAACGTCTCGACGCCTATCTGGGCGCCAACGATGGCTGCCCCACGCGCTCTGCCTGCGCGCATCTGATCGAGGGAGGCGCTGTTGCCGTCAACGGCGAGACCTGCCTATCTAAAAAGTATGCCGTACGCTCCGGTGACCGCATCTCGGTCGACCTGCCCGAGCCGCATGACCCGACCGACGTGATCCCCGAGGCCATCCCGCTCGACATTCGCTATGAGGACGACTATCTCATGGTGCTCTCCAAGCAGCGCGGCCTGGTGTGCCATCCTGCGCATGGTCATGAGAGCGGCACCCTTGCGAATGCTCTGGTCTATCACTGCGGCATCGACCATCTTGGCACCGTGCAGGGCGAGGACCGCCCCGGCATCGTGCATCGTCTGGATCGCGATACCTCGGGCCTTATGCTCGCGGCTAAAGACGACGACACCCAGCGTGCGCTTCAAAATCTCATCCGCACGCGCACGCTCGACCGTCGCTACATTACGCTCGTTCATGGGCACATCGCCATGGACGAGGGCACTATCAACACCGGCATTGCCCGATCGACGCGCGACCGCGTGAAGATGGCGGTTTCCGATGACCCCTTTGCGCGCCAGGCCATCACGACCTTTAAAGTCCTTGAGCGCTTTGATTCCACGCGTTTCGACGACGGCTACACGCTTGTCGAGTGTCACCTGTTTACCGGCCGCACGCATCAGATTCGCGTTCACATGCGCCATATCAACCACGCCTGCGTGGGCGATCCACTCTATGGCAAGTGCGATGCTCGTGCCGATCAGGGTTTGACCAGGCAGTTCCTGCATTCCTGGCGTGTGGCGTTCGATCATCCCGTGACGGGGGAGCACATCGAGTGCCGTGACGAGCTGCCATGGGATCTTGCGGCGGTTCTGGATGATCTGGCCCCGCGTTCGCTCGGCCGCACTGCCGCTGGCAACGAAATCGTCCCTCAGCTCGGTCTGCTCGAGGCCTAGCCAGTATTAGGTGGTTTCTTGAACTCCGTAAGCCTGCGGTAAGATATACGGTTGTTTACGTCACGCGTTCCTGGGAGCCTGCATGCTCGCCTTTTTACAAACCAACACACCCATCGTGATCTTCAACCAGATTGTCGTCACGCTGCTTACGGTCTGTTTTCTGTACCAGGTGGTCTTCTTTGTCATCGGCGCTCTTCGTGGTGAGGTCGCGCCTCCCAAGGCCGAGAAGCTCCATCGTTATGCCTTCTTTATCGCGGCGCATAACGAGGAGGCCGTGATCGCCAACCTCGTGCGCTCCATTAAGGACCAAGATTATCCGTCCGAGCTTATCGAGGTCTTCGTGGTCGCCGATGCCTGCACCGACAACACGGCGCAGCTCGCGCGCGAGGCGGGCGCCGTCGTCTATGAGCGCAATGACTTGGCCCGTAAAGGCAAGAGCTGGGTCATGGACTATGGCTTCGACCGCATCCTTAACGAGTATCCCGATACGTTTGAAGGCTACTTTATCTTCGATGCCGATAACGTTATCGCCCGCGATTACGTGTCCAAGATGAACGATGCTTTTGACCAGGGCTTCCATGTTGTTACGAGCTATCGCAATTCCAAGAACTTTGGCAGCTCGTGGATCTCGGCAGCTAATGCCACGTGGTACCTGCGCGAGGCGCGCTTTCTCAACAACGCGCGCAACATCTGTAAGACGTCTTGCGCCGTTTCGGGTTCGGGCTACCTCATCTCCGCCAGCGTTATCGAGGGTATGCACGGCTGGCAGTTCCACACGCTGACCGAGGATATTCAGTTCACCACGTTCTGTGCCATTCACGGCATTCGCATTGGCTATGCGCCGGCGGAGTTCTTTGACGAACAGCCTGTGACGTTTAAGGCATCCTGGAAACAGCGTATGCGTTGGACCAAGGGCTTCTACCAGGTGTTCTTTACGTACGGTAAGCACCTGGTCAAATCGACCTTCCGCTATCATCGCTTTGCCGCCTACGACATGTTTATGACGATCGCACCGGGCATGCTGCTCTCTCTGATCTCGATGCTCGCTAATGCGACGTTCCTCATCGTGGGCGGCCTTTCGCACGGTTTCTTGGCTACCGAAGTCGAGATGCAGGCGTGTGCCGCTTCGCTCATTATGACCTTCGCTATGATGTATCAGACTTTCTTTATCCTGGCGCTGCTCACGACTATCTTTGAATACAAGCATATTCACTGCGCGCAAAAGTGGCGTCTGGTAACCAACCTGTTTACCTTCCCGATCTTTATGTTCAGCTATATCCCCATTACGGTGGCAGCGCTGTTCTTGAAGGTCGACTGGGTGCCGACGCAGCACGCCGTAAGTGTTACCCTCGACGAGGTCATGCAGGGCGCCAAATAACCACCATCAAAACCACCACAAAGGGGATAGAACCTTTGCGGTGGTTTTACGTTTGAGCGCTTAGTTGAGGGGTTTCGATGTTCTATATCCCGTTTTGGATTTGCATCTTTGCCGGCGCGGCGATTGATGCCCGCGAGCGGCGGTTTCCCAATGAGCTTGCCGGCGCGTGTGCGGTGGCGGCGTTTGCAGGCGTCTGGCTCGACAAGGGCGTTAACATGGCGCTTGACCACGCCGGTCTTGCGGTCATCGTCTACCTTGCCCTTGTGCTTACTGAGTCACTCTGGCGTCGCCTTCGCCATGCCCCTGGCGTTGGCATGGGGGATGCCAAGGCGCTCTTTGCCCTTTGCACCTTCGATCCCCTGGGCGGCGTCGTTGCGTTTGCGGTTGCGCTCCTGACCCTTGCCGCCGCCTGTCTCATCGTAAAATCGCGCTCGCTGCCTTTGCTGCCGTTTTTGGTGCCAATATTTGCCATAATCGAGTTCGTGGGTAGTACGCTGTAACCGTTTGCGCGCCCTTTTTAAGGAGCATGCCATGGCAATCAATCAACAGACAGCCGCCATCAAGGCGCGCCTGGATCGCATTCCCGCGGCGTTGTCGCCCGAGCTGGTCGAGCGCATTGCCGCCGACCGCGCCTCGGGTGTCGTTAATCCCTATCGATGCGGTGACGACCAGGCCATCCGCCGTGTCGATCGGGCCGCAGACGAGGGCACGCTTATGCGTCCGGCCTTTATGCGCGATATCGAAAAGATTCTGCATCTGCCAGCATACACACGTTATGCAGGCAAAACGCAGGTCTTCAGTTTTCGCAGCAACGACGATCTGTCGCGCCGCGGCCTGCACGTGCAGCTTGTCTCGCGCATCGCTCGCGATATCGGGCGTGCTCTGGGGCTCAACTGCGATCTGATCGAGGCGATTGGCTTAGGCCACGACTTGGGCCACACGCCCTTTGGCCATGCCGGTGAGCGTTTCCTCAACGATATCTATCACGAGCGCACGGGGCGTTATTTTTTCCATAATGTGCAGTCGGTCCGCGTGCTCGACGCGCTGTACGGCCGCAACGTGTCGCTCCAGACGCTCGATGGCGTACTGTGCCACAACGGCGAGTACGAACAGCGTGTTTTTGAGCTTTCGGACATGGGTTCCTTTAACCAGTTCGACCGAACCGTCGAGGAATGCATTGCCACGGGTTATAGCGCAATTGAGCACCTGCGCCCCATGACGCTCGAGGGCTGCGTGGTTCGCATCTCGGATATCCTTGCCTACGTTGGGCGCGATCGCCAAGACGCCATTGCGGCGGGCCTGCTGTCACCCGACGCCTTTGACGATGACCTGGGCGGTGCATACAACAGCTGGATCCTTACGCATGCCTCTATCGATATCGTCGAGCACAGCTATGGCAAGCCACGCATCGAGATGAGCGAGGACCTGTTTGAGGAGATCCGCCGGGCCAAGCGCGAGAACTACGAGAAGATCTATAGCAAGGGCGGCATAGAAGGCGACTCCGAAGCGGAGCTGCGCGAGGCCTTCGAAAAGCTCTATGACCGTTGCCTGCGGGACATAAACGAAGGCGACGAGTCCTCGTATATCTTTAAGCACCACATTTCTCGCATTGAGCAGCAGCTTTCCTACTACGATCGCACCTATGCATGGCAGGACGATAAGGACCAGACGGTCGTGGATTACATTGCGAGCATGACGGACGGTTATTTCTGCGAGCTCACGAGCAAGCTGTTCCCGGGATTGATGTTTCCGCACCGTACCTATATTAACGAACGGTAGTTCGTATATATTCGGTATACTGTTCATGGAAAACGTTTTTGATTGATGCACGGGATGGCTATGGACGACCTTTTTTCTGCTTCGACGCGTGAGCGTTCCTTTCAGAATGCGCCGCTTGCGGTGCGCATGCGGCCCAATTCGCTCGACGAGTACGTGGGCCAGCAAAAGGCCGTCGGTAAGGGCTCGTGGTTGCGTGCCGCGATTGAGCATGACGTGCTGTCGAGTGTGATTCTGTATGGGCCGGCCGGTACGGGCAAGACGACGCTGGCCCACATTATCGCCAACCATACCAAGAGCGAGTTTGTCGAGGTCAGCGCCGTGACGGGCACTGTGAAGGACCTGCGCCGCGTGATTGACGAGGCCAAGACGCGCCTAAATACGTACGACCGTCGCACCATTCTTTTCATCGACGAGATTCACCGCTTCTCCAAGTCGCAGCAGGATGCCCTGCTGCATGCGGTTGAGAACCGTACCGTCATTATGATTGGCGCCACGACGGAGAATCCGTACTTCGAGGTCAACTCGGCGTTGCTCTCGCGCGGTCGCGTGGTGGAACTTGAACATTTAAAGGACGAGGATATCGCCACGCTTATCGAGCGTGCGCTCGAGGCGCCACAGGGTTTGAACGGCAAGTTCTCGGCCGATGAGGATACGGTTAAGACCATCTGCACGCTGGCTGCGGGTGACGCTCGCTCGGCACTCACGACGCTCGAGCTTGCGAGCGAGATTGCCGTCACGCGTCCCGATACCGAGGGAACGCCAGCGCCGGCGGCGGGGGAGCGTTATCCCATTACCGTGGATGACGTAAAGATTGCCAATCCGCGCCGCGGTTTTTCGTATGACAAAAACGGCGACATGCACTACGACATCATCAGCGCGTTTATTAAGTCTATGCGCGGCAGCGACCCCGATGCCACGATCTATTGGCTTGCGCGCATGATCGATGCGGGGGAGGATCCTAAGTTTATCGCTCGCCGTATTATGATTCAGGCTTCTGAGGATGTTGGCAACGCCGACCCACAGGCGCTATTGGTGGCCCATGCCGCGTTTAAGTCTGCCGAGGTCATCGGTTATCCCGAGTGTCGCATTAATCTGGCACAGGCTGCACTCTATGTGTGCTTGGCGCCAAAATCCAACGCGTGTGAGGCCTCGATTGATGCGGCGTTGGCCGATATTCATTCAAGTGGGCTGCGCGAGGTGCCGAGCTATCTACGCGATCGTCATCGCCCGGGCAGCGACGAATACGGTGTGTATAAGTATCCGCATGATTATCCCGAAGGCTGGGTCGATCAACGCTATTTGCCCGAGGGGCTGGAGCGCGGTGCGTTTTGGCAGCCTGCCGGCCGCGGCTGGGAAGAGTGGCGTGTAGAGCAAAGCGAGCGCGACCGTAGCGGGAATGCACCGAAGTAGCTGCTGGTAATTTTGTCTCACGTTGCTGCTCTTGGCATGTTCGGTCCCCTTTGGGGTACCATGAACAGCGTCTGTATTTCGATTCCTTCGGGAGGCTTGTATGAGTCCCATCCAAATCGCCCTGCTGCTGCTCGCCGTTGCCGGCGTGTGGGCTGTCATCGAGCTCGCGCTCACGCTGCGAAAGACCCGCACTGTCGTTGATTCGCTCGACAAGACGGTGAGCGACCTTAACAACACCATCGCCGAGGCTCAGCCCGTGGTAGCAAAGCTCGATGGCGCCGTCGATGAGCTCACCCCCGCGCTGGCGCAGGTTGAGCCGCTCCTCAAGTCGAGCAAGACCGCCGTCGACGCCCTTACCTCCAATCTCGTAGAGGTCGAAGCCGTGGTTCGCGACATTTCCGAGGTTACGGGCAGCATGGCCGAGGCCAGCAATGCCGTGTCGAGTGTGACCGACTCTGCGGCCGGTGCCGTTCAGAAACTCTTTAACAAGGTGAAGGCTCCCGCGGTCGAGGCCGAGCATAATCTTTCCGCTGCCGCCGAAGCCGAGCAGCCGACCGAGCGTGTCCTGATTGGCGAAACCGGGGACGATGCCGCTGCTGGTGACGATGATGCACAGAAGCCTGCTGCTAAAGTAGCCCGGTATTACACCTACACGCCCGCCGAGACCTCCGAGGAGTCCTGCGATGAGTAGTGAAGCAACTTGCTCTATCACGCTGACTGTTGCCGGGGATCCGCGTCTGGCACGCTTGGTGCGCATGACGGCGGCTAATGTCGGCGCGCTCTGTTCCATGTCCGTCGATCGCATCGAGGACATTCGTATGGCTGCCGAGGAGGCCTTCATCTTTGGCTGCACGGCCGTTGATTCTGACGTTATCTCGATCAAGTTCGATGTCGACGAGTCTCACGTGGGCATGACCTTCACCTTTGGCGACCAGGCGACTGTCGATGAGGATGACCAGGCCGCCGTATATGCCGAGCTCATTCTGGCAAGCGTGTGCGATTCCTACGAAAAGACTGCGGCGCCCCTGACGCTTTCCCTCGATCTCAAGGCGGATATCTAATATGACCGAACGTTCCCGGAGCGGTAAGACCGCTTGGGACAAGGAGAAAACCCGCGAGCTGTTTCGTCGCTACAAAGAGACCGGTGATCCGGACGCCCGCGAGCAGCTCGTCATGTCCCATATGAACCTGGTAAGGTTTCTTGCCAACAAATTTAAGAATCGCGGCGAGCCGCTCGACGACCTCATGCAGGTCGGCTATCTGGGTTTGCTCAAGGCTATCGACCGCTTTGATCCCGAGCGCGGACTTGAGTTCACCACGTTTGCCACGCCCACCATCCTGGGTGAGATCAAGCGTCACTTCCGCGACAAGGGTTGGAGTGTGCGCGTTCCGCGTCGCCTACAGGAGCTCTCTGCCAAGGTTAACCAGGCCACCGACAAGCTCACTAACGAGCTGCAGCGCTCGCCTAAGGTGGAGGAAATCGCTGAGTACCTAGACGTGACCGTTGACGAGGTGCTGGAGGCCATGGAATCGTCCTCGGCCTATACCTCGGTGCCCATCGAGGCCCCCGGTGCGTCCGATTCTGACGACGCGCCTTCAATTCTCGACCGCTACGCCGACGACGACAACGAGCTCGACTTCACCGATGACCGCCTGGTGATTGAGGAGGCCATCCGCGATTTCTCGCCGCGCGAGCGCGAGGTTATCGAGCTGCGTTTCGTAAAGGGCATGACCCAGATCGAGATCGCCAAGAAGCTGGGCATCTCGCAGGTGCAGGTCTCGCGTCTGCTGCGCCGTACCCTTAAGAAGGTTCAGGACAAGATCGACCCCGACGGAGTGATGGTTCGTTCATGAGTGAACACCCCCAACAAACCGATCGCGCGCTGCGCGATACCCGTATTCTGACGCTTCGTATCTGGGCCGTCGTCGGCTGCATTGTCATCGCCGCCGTCATCTTTAACCTTATGGGTATCTTGGCGCCGGTTATCGAGTTTCTAGCTGTCGGTTCCATCATCGCTTTTGTGATGTCGCCGATTACTAACTGGCTCGAGCATCACGGCGTCAACCGTGGCATTGGTTCGCTTATCGCGCTGATCGTGGTCGTTGCTGTGCTCGTCGGTGTCGTTTGCATCTTGTCGCCGATTCTCTTTGGCCAGATCATGGAAGTCCTGAGTCGCCTGCCTGAGCAGCTTCGTGTTGCGGGCGGTGATCTCAACGAGATGGTCTCGCATGCCAAGACGCTCAACAACACGCCGCTCAAAGAGTATCTGGACGATAATCTTTCTTCGCTGGTTACCGTGGCGTCCAAGTATGTGTCTCAGATTGCCGCCGAGCTTGGTCGCGGTGTATTCCCGTTCATTACCAATACGGCCTCGCAGCTGTTCGTCATCTTCCTGGGTCTGGTGCTTGCCTATTGGCTGGCCTGCGACTATCCCCGCATGCACCACGAGGTCTGCACCATCATAGGGCAGGAAAAGGAGACCTCGTACCGCTTTATGGTCGCGATTCTTTCGCGCTCGGTCGGCGGTTATATGCGTGGCATGGTCGTGACGTCCATCTGCGGTGGCATCCTCGCCTTTATCGGCTTTACGCTCATTGGCCATCCCTACGCGGCACTCATGGCCATCTTTACGGGCATTATGCACTTGGTTCCTGTTGTTGGCCCCTGGGTGAGTGCGGCGATCGCCACGGTGCTCGGCTTTATGTTCAGCCCGATGCTGGCTTTGTGGACCTTGGTCGTGACCATGGTGGCGCAAAATGTCACTGACAACGTCATTTCGCCTAAAGTCATGCAAAGCTCGGTCCAGGTGCATCCCATCATGAGCCTGACGGCCCTCGTTATCGGTTCGGCGCTTATGGGCGCCATCGGCATGGTTATCGCCATTCCGCTGTGCGCGGCCCTCAAGGGCATTTTCGTCTACTACTTTGAGAACGAGACCGGCCGTCAGCTCGTGGCATACGACGGCGCCGTGTTTAAGGGCACGCCGTATCGCGATACTGAGGGTAACCCGGTTGCCGCCTATGACGCGCTTGGAGACGATACGTTCATCTATGAGTCCGAGCTCATCGGTAACGAGACTGCGCCCGAGGCCCAGGCCATGCCCAAACCCGAGCTCGATAACCCCTGGATCAAGCTCTCGGGCCTTCAGCCCGATGCTACGGGCTTTTTCAAGAATCCCTTCGCCAAAGACGACGATTCCAACTCGGACGACGATACCAATACCGGCATCGACGGTTCCATGGACGATGATGAGCAGTAAGTCATTTCAAGTTCAAGTTCATAGGCAATAACGTGCAAATTCGCTGGAGGGTCGCTGTTTGGCGGCCCTCTTTTTTGCACTTGCGCGGTGGGATGGTAATATCGTTACGTTTGAACTGTTTCGATGTGAAACCGAGGAGATTCCCTCTATGAGTGCTGACTACCCGTCAATGACTACGGCTGAGATTCGCTCTAAGTTCCTCAACTTCTTTGAGGAGCGCGGTCTTAAGCTCTATCCTTCTTCGTCCCTCGTCCCCGACGATCCTTCGCTGCTGCTTGCCAACGCCGGCATGAACCAGTTTAAGGAGTATTACCAGGGCAAGAAGACCATGAAGGAGATCGGCGCTATCTCCTGCCAGAAGTGCGTCCGCACCAACGACATCGACTGCATTGGCGAGGATGGCCGTCACCTGTCCTTCTTTGAGATGCTCGGCGACTTCTCCTTTGGCGGCGTCTCCAAGCAGCAGGCCTGCGCTTGGGCCTTTGAGCTCATCACCAAGGAGTTCAAGCTGCCGCTCGACCGCCTGTACTTCACCGTCTTTACCGAGGACGACGAGACCCATGACGTGTGGCGCTCTCTGGGCGTTGCCGAGGATCACATCTCGCGTCTGGGCGAGGACGACAACTTCTGGGCCGCCGGCCCCACCGGCCCCTGCGGTCCGTGCTCCGAGATCTACTTTGACATGGGCGAGGAGGTCGGCTGCGGCAGCCCCGACTGCAAGCCCGGCTGCGACTGCGACCGCTTCCTTGAGTTCTGGAACCTCGTCTTTACCCAGTACGACCGCCAGGAGGACGGCTCCATGCCGGAGCTGCCGCACCGCAACCTCGATACGGGCATGGGCCTGGAGCGCATGGCCGCTATCATGCAGCACAAGACCGCCAACTACGACGGCGATCTGATGCAGCATCTTATCAAGCTGGGCGAGGAGATCAGCGGCAAGACCTATGACGCCGACGATTACTCCGGTGCCAGCCGCTCGCTGCGTATCATCGCCGATCACTCCCGTGCCGTCGACTTCATGATCTCGGACGGCATCCTCCCCGGTAACGAGGGCCGCGAGTACGTCCTTCGCCGCCTGCTCCGCCGCGCCGTGTTCCACGGTCGCCTGCTGGGTATCGAGGGCGCCTTCCTGACCAAGTTCATCGACGAGGTCAACGCTCAGATGGGCGAGGCCTATCCCGAGCTGCTCAAGAACGTCGCGCTCGTCAAGGGTATCGTCGCCTCCGAGGAGGAGCGCTTCTCCACGACGCTCGACAACGGCCGCGTTTACCTGGACGAGGCCCTGGCCGCGCTCGCCGACGGCGCTGTCCTTCCGGGCAATGTTGCCTTTAAGCTGCACGACACCTTTGGTTTCCCCATCGACCTGACCGTCGAGATCGCCGGCACCGCTGGTCACGACGTCGACATGGACGGCTTTACCGCCTGCATGGAGGACCAGAAGGCCCGCGCCCGCGCCAATGCCAAGGGCGACGCCTGGGGCAGCTTCAACGACGTGTGGGTCGAGCTTTCCGACAAAGTTGCCGCGACCGAGTTCGACGGCTATGACAACGACGTCATCGAGGGTGCCAAGGTTGTCGCCATCGTGCGCAACGGCGAGTCCGTCGAGTCCGCTGCCGCCGGCGAGGACGTCGAGGTCGTGCTCGACCGCACCCCGTTCTATGCCGAGATGGGCGGCCAGCAGGGCGACGCCGGTAAGCTATCCGCTGAGGGCGTTGCGCTGACGGTTGCCGACACCAAGAACCACAACGGCCTGTATGCCCACGTCGCCCACGTTGCCGAGGGCACGCTGACCGTTGGTGCCACCGTGACCGCCGCGCTCGACGCCGAGCGTCGTGGCTTCCTGCGCCGCAACCACACCGCCACGCACCTGCTCGACGCCGCCCTTAAGCAGGTCCTAGGCGAGCATGTTTCCCAGGCCGGCTCGCTGGTGACGCCCGAGCACCTGCGCTTTGACTTCACGCACTTTGAGGCCCTGTCCTCCGAGCAGCTCAAGGCTGTCGAGGACCTGGTCAACCAGCAGATCTTCGCTTCCAAGCCGGTCGTTACCCGCGTCATGGGCATCGATGAGGCCAAGGCCGCCGGTGCTGTCGCCCTCTTTGGCGAGAAGTACGGCGACGTTGTCCGCGTTGTCTCCGTGGGCGCCGAGGACCAGCCGTTCTCCCGTGAGCTTTGCGGTGGCACCCATGCCGCCAACACTGCCGAGATCGGCCTGTTCAAGATCATTTCCGAGTCCTCCACGGGCTCCAACGTCCGCCGTATCGAGGCCGTGACCTCTAAGGGTGCCCTCGACTACATGGCCGACCGCCTGGCACTCGTTGACGCCGCTGCCGCTGCGCTTAAGTGCCGTGTCGACGAGGTTCCCGCTCGTGTGGAGAACCTGCAGGCCGAGCTGCGCGAGACCTCCAATAAGCTCAAGAAGGCCCTGACCGGTGGCTCCTCCGACGCTATCTCCAATGCTATCGAGGGAGCCGTCGAGCTCGATGGCTACAAGCTTGTTGTCGCCGAGCTCCAGGGCCTTGAGGCTGCTGACCTGCGCAACGTCTGGGATACTGTGCACCAGAAGGTTTCCGGCCCCGTTGCCTGCGTCGTCGCCAGCGTGACCGAGAAGGGCACCCCGGCGCTGCTCGCCGCCGGCTCCGATGACGCCGTCAAGGCCGGTTTCCACGCCGGCAACGTGATCAAGCAGATCGCGGGCCTGGTCGATGGTCGCGGTGGCGGCCGTCCCAACATGGCCCAGGCCGGTGGCAAGAACGCCGCCGGTATCGCCGATGCCCTCGCGGCCGCTAAGACCGCGCTGGGCGCCTAAGAACCGAAGTAGTCGCTGTGGTCGCGCTCGCGCTGGACATAGGGGAGACCAGGATTGGCATTGCCGTCTCGAGCCGTGATGGCAAGATGGCAATGCCCGTCAAGGTACTCCCGGCCGCCGAGGTCACCGGTATGGCCAAGACGTTCCGTTACCTGGTCGAGGACTATGAGCCCGACATCCTGGTAAGCGGACGTCCCTTGACCATGGCCGGTGAGCCTGGCCCTCAAGCCGAGCGCGTTGCCGCCGTGGCACAAAAGATCGCCGACGAGCTCGATCTTCCGTTGGAGTTTGAGGACGAGCGTCTGTCCTCGCAAGAGGCAAAGCGTATCCTGCGCGAGCAGGGCCTCAACGAAAAGCAGATGAGGGGCAAGATTGACATGATTGCCGCCAGCCTGTTTTTGCAGACGTGGCTCGATCGTAAAAACGAGGAGGTTTCGCATGCCTAGCGCTTCCGATCCGCGCCAGCCGAATCGTACACGTCAGCCCGCGTCGCGCCCTGCCCAGCCTGGCCAGCGTCCGGCACAGCCGACGCAGCGCGCAGCTCAGCCTGGCGCGCGCCCGGTGCAGTCCTTCGCTCGTTCGGCCCAACCTGCTCAACGGACGGGTCAGCAGCCTTCTGCTCGTTCGGTTCAGCATCCGGCTTCTCGCGCGGCTCAGCAGCCCACTGCTCGTACGGCCCAGCCTGCAGGCGGTACCCGCTTTAAGCAGCAGGCACCTGTCCGGCGAACGCAGGCTACCCAATCGCATTCGCATCATGCTCGCGGTTTGCATGGCGTTGCTCCGGCGACCCGCTCGAGCTACGACACGCGTGCTCGACGCGGTGCTCAAAAGAAGAGTTCTCCGGTTCCCATGATCATCGGCGTTGTGGTGGCGGTGCTCGCGCTTGCTGCGATCGCTTTCTTTGTCGTGCCGGCCGTCAAGGGCTTCTTTGCCGGTGAGGATACGAAGGTTACGGCTGGTCAGCAGGTTACGGTGACCATTCCCGACGGTGCTTCGGGCGACACCATCGCCTCGATCCTCTCCGAGAACCATATCGTCGAAAATCCTAAGGATTACTATGCGGCGGTCAAAAAGCTTAATGCCGATATGTCGCTCAAGCCCGGTACCTATTCGTTCACCACATTCATGGATGCGACCAAGGTTGTTCAGCAGCTCATGGAAGGCCCCAATGCGGGCTCCAATGCGCTTACTATTCCCGAGGGTCTAACGGTCGATCAAGTCGCCGACCGTGTGGCCCAGGCCTACGACAGCATCTCTAAGGAAGACTTCCTCAACCAGGCCAAGGCTTCCAACTACGTGGACGACTATAGCTTCCTTAAGGGCGCTGCCAACGATTCGCTCGAGGGTTTTCTGTTCCCCAAGACCTATTCGCTGGGCAAGGACCCGAGCGCCGATGACGTTATCCGCGCCATGCTCGATCAGTTCAACACCGAGTACAAGTCTCTCGATTTTGCCGGGTGCGAGGCCAAGATCAAAGAGCGTTACGGCGTGGAGATGTCCGATTACGACATCATCAATCTCGCTTCCATCGTTGAGCGCGAGGGTCTCAACGCCGAGCAGCGCGCACATGTCGCCTCGGTCTTCTACAACCGCCTTGCCGGCAAGCTCGACGGTCTGCGTTATCTCAACAGCGATGCGACCATGATGTATGTCACCGGTGGCGAGGTTTCCGCCGACGACCTGCAGAGCGATAGTCCGTACAACACCTATAAGCACGAGGGTCTGCCACCCACGCCCATCTGCTCCCCGTCGCTCGAGGCACTCAAGGCCACGCTTGAGCCGACCGACTCCGATGACCTGTATTTCTACATTACGCAGGACGAGGAGTACTTCTCGCAAACCTACGAAGAGCACCAACAGTCTTGGAATTAAACATGAGGATTTTCAGCCCCAAACGATATGTTGCATCCGTCGACCGCATCGACCTTGATACCCTGTGGGCCGACGGCAAACGCGCCATTCTGCTCGATCGCGATAACACCTTGGTGCCGCGCGACACCGAGCAGGTTCCCGCCGCGGTTTCCGCTTGGCTCGACGCCGCCCGCGCCAAAGGCTTTAAGCTGTGCATGGTGTCTAACAACTGGCATCGCGACCAGGTCATGAGCTCTGCGCGCGAGCTGGGACTCGAGGCCATTAGCCACGCCATGAAGCCGGCTCCGTTTGCCCTCAAGGCGGGTCTTAAGCGCCTGGGCGCCACGGCCGACGAGGCGGTGCTGATCGGTGATCAGCTCTACACCGACGTGTGGAGCGGCAATTTCGCCGGCGTCGATACCATCTTGGTAAAGCCTCAGGCCACTCAGGACCTGTGGTATACGCAGATCTTCCGTATCTTTGAGCGCCGGGCCCTGCGCGACCTTCCCTGCGAGGAATAGGTCTCGCTATGTCCCAGCACACCAAACACGGCTGCGACCATATCTTCTTTATCGGCTTTTTGGGCGCGGGCAAATCGACGCTTGCGCGCAACGTGGGCACTATGTTCAAACGTCGCTTTATCGATACCGACCGCCTTGTCGTGCGTCGTTGCGGTAAATCGGTGACCGAGATTTTTGAGACCGAGGGCGAGGGGCGTTTTCGCGAGCTCGAGACCTCGGCGCTCCGTTCGCTCCAAAGCGAGCGCAGCCTGCTGGTTTCCTGCGGCGGAGGTATCGTCGAGACTCCGGTGAATATTGAGCTTATGCACCAGATGGGTATCTGTGTGTATCTCGAAGGTGACTTTGAGGATTCGATTCGCCAGATTCGTCGGTCCGACACGCGTCCCGATTTCCGTTCGCCCGAGCATGCCGCGCGCCTGTTTGAGCATCGCCGTCCGCTATATCGCCAGGCCGCCGATATTACTCTTGATATTCGCAACAAGTCCTTCGAGGACGTTTCCTACCTTTGTGCCGAGATGCTTTTGGAGCGTGGGCTGCTATGATTCGCCGTCAACTGATCAATTTCCAAAACCGCAGTGTCGATGTCCGCGTCGGATTGGGCGCGTTCGAGGAGCTGTCGCGCATGTTTGCCTCGGCTGTGGGCAAGCCTAAGCGCGCATTGGTGGTTTGGAACGACGCCACGTCAGAGCATTTTGGCGAGGTCGTCGAGCATGCGCTGGTTGATGCCGGTTTTGTCGTGTCGCAGCTCCCACTCGAGGTTTCGCCTGCTGGTGCCACGCTGGCCGATGCCGATGCCATCTTTGGCGCCCTATCTGCCAACGGCATTACCTGCGACGATCTGGTTGTCGCCGTTGGTGATGCCGCAACCTGCTCGGTTGTTAGCTGGTGCGCCAACCAGTGGTGCGGTCGTACCGAGTGCGCCTTGCTGCCGACAACGTTCGACGCCATGCTCACGGTCGCGACGACCATGAAGCCGCTCGTCGCCTCGTCGTCGAATGCACTTCCCGCTATCGCGTTCCGTCCCGAATCGGGCTTGGTCGTGTGTGACCTCGACCTTGTTCGCGAGGCGGACCCCGAGGATCTCAAGCTCGGCTATGTGGTGCTTGTTGGCACCATGCTTTCGAGCAGCAAGTCCCGCTGGAATCAGTTTACCGAGACTGTTCCCGAGATTCTTTCCGGCGAGGAGGTCGCGCTCGTCAATGCTGTGCAGTGGTCCCAGACCGCGCGCAAAGACGTGCTCATGGCCACGAATCCCAGTGCTCGCCATGCACTCGATTTTGGTAAGACAGGGGAGCGCACCCTTCGCGCCTGCCTGGGCGAGGCCGCGGCTAACGTTCCCGCATACCAGCTCCTTTCCGAGGGTATGCGCTTTGAGGCGCGCCTAGCACATGATGCCTGCGACTTCGATATCGACAATGTGTTTGATCTCGACGATTGCCTGGAGGACTTTGGCATCGAAGAGCTTGCCTTCGACTTGGAGCCCACCGCGTTTATCGAGGAGTTCCGCAAGCAGCAGTTTGCCCGCTCAAACCGCAGCATGCTGCCGCTACCCGCGGCGCTCGGCGCCATTCGCCTGACAAATGTCGAGGACGAGATTCTCGAACGCCATGCGCAGGCGTATCTGGCTTCTCGCAAGGAACTTTTTTAACTTTATTGACATCCATCGTCTTTCGTATCATTTTGAGGGACGGGTTTTCAATCGGTTGCGAATCGCTTGTGGTTCGGCTATTCGTTTGAAGCCCGTCCTGCTCTTTTTGAGGACAATAAGAAAGGAATCTGAATGTCTGAGTTTGCTGCCGGTCCTGCCGGTCGTATCGAGCGTGTCCGTGCCCTGATGGTCGAGCGCGGCTACGATGCTATCGTCGTGCGCGATGAGGCCAACCTCCGTTGGCTCACGGGTGTAAAGGGCGTCTTCGATTACACCTTCGAGTTTCCGCACGCCGCATTTATTACGGCCGATCAGTGCCTGTTCCATACCGACTCGCGCTATCTCAACAGCTTTGAGGAGAACACGCCCGCCGGCAGCCCCTGGGTCTACGACATGGACGAGGGCACCATCCCCGGTTGGGTTGCCGACAAGATCGCGGCCAACAAGTGTCGTGTCTGCGCCGTCGAGGATGACATGCAGATTAACTTTTACCAGGGTATTCAGCGTGGTCTTGAGGATCGCTCCGTCGCCTGCATGCTGCCGCTGATGCATGACGACATTCGTAAGATGCGCGCCATCAAGGATGCCGAGGAGATCGAGCTCATGCGACACGCGCAGTCGATCACCGATGCCGCCTTCCAGCACATGCTCGGCTTTATTAAGCCCGGTATGACCGAGAAGCAGGTCCGCAACGAGCTCGAGAACTTTATGTTCGCCAACGGTGCCGACAGCTTGGCCTTTGGCTCCATCGTCGCGAGCGGTCCCAACACCGCCAACCCGCATGCCGTCCCAAGCGACCGTGTCATCGAGAAGGGCGATTTCGTCCTCATGGATTATGGCGCGGGCTACTGCGACTATCGCTCCGATATGACGCGTACCGTCGTGATGGGCGAGCCCACGCAGGAACAGCTCGACCTGTACGAGCTCGTGCGCCGCACCCACGAGGAGTGCGTCGCCGCTATCCATCCGGGGGTCGAGGGTAACGATATCTTCAAGCTTTCCAAGAAGATCATCGGCGATGCCGGTTATGGCGATTACTACAACCATGGCCTGGGCCATGGTGTCGGTATCGACATCCACGAGCTGCCCAACTTCAACCGCAGCAAGAACATCATCGAGGTCGGCTCGGTTGTCACCATGGAGCCCGGCGTCTACCTGCCCGGCGTGGGCGGCGTGCGCTTGGAGGATTACGGTGTTGTCACCGAGAACGGCTATGAGCCCTTCACCAAGACCCCGCACGACTTGCACGTCATCGACTGCTAAGCCATTCAGTTTGATTTTGGAAGCGGGGCGTCCGAAATGATTCGGGCGCCCCGCGTTCTCTTTTTATGCGCTCGCCGCAGGCGCCGCCTGCAAGTGTATAATTTCGCTCGTATGTAATTTGGACGCTTGTGCGTTCTACCCATAACAAGAAAGGTCGCTATGCCTACCATTTCTACCGCCGACTTCAAGAACGGCCTCGGTCTCCGCATTAAGGACAAGGTCTACACCATCGTCGAGTTCCAGCACGTCAAGCCGGGCAAGGGCGGTGCTTTTGTGCGCTACAAGACCCGCGATATCAAGAGCGGTCGTGTCGTCGAGAACACCTGCAACGCCGGTACCAAGTTCGAGAGCGTCATGCTCACCACCCGTGAGTTCCAGTACCTCTACAACGACGGCGCCGACTACATCTTCATGGACAACGAGTCCTACGAGCAGGTTCCCGTTCCCGAGGACATGGTGGGCGAGAACTCCAAGTGGCTGCGCGAGAACGACACCTGTCAGCTGCTCTTCGCCGACGACGAGCTCATGGGCGTGACCCCGCCGATGTTCATCGAGACCACCATCGTCCAGACCGACCCGGGCTTTAAGGGCGACACCGTTCAGGGTTCCACCAAGCCGGCCACCATCGACACCGGTGCTGTCATCCAGGTCCCGATGTACCTCAACGAGGGCGAGGTCATCAAGGTTGACACCCGCGACGGCAAGTTCGTCTCCCGCGTCTAGCAACCAACTCTTCTAGGAGGACTCATGCCCCAGGAAATCAAGATTGACGGCATCGGTATTTCGCCCGATGTTCTGACCGCCATCGTCTCGCGCGCCGTCACGGATGTCGAGGGCATCGCCTCCGTGGGCGTCAAGGACCTTGCCACCAACCTTGTCTCCATGATGTTTTCGTCCAAGGCCCCGGCTTCCGAGCCGCCGGTAGAGGCCGAGGTCATCGGCGACAAGCTCGCACTCACCGTGCGCGTCGTGGTGTTCTTTGGCTATCCGTTCAAGAAACTCGCCGAGGCCGTTCGCTCCGCCGTGGTCGCAGCTATCGATGCCCAGGTAGGCGTCGAGGTCGAGCGCGTTGACGTTTGCATCGACGGCCTCGTTTTCCCCAAGGAGTAACCTTTGAGCCTTAAGGTTTATCGCGGGCGTACGCTTGCCCGCAGTCAGGCGCTGCAGCTGCTGTTCCAGGCCGAGGCGACGGACAGCCCGCTCGAGCGCGTCCTCGAGGGCGATTTCCTGATCTCGAAGGGTCCCCTCGACCCCTACGCTCTGGAGCTGTGCCGCGGTGCCTACGAGTATATCGACCGCATCGACTGCGCCCTGCGCTCCATCGCCAAGAACTGGGATCTTATGCGCATGCCCGGCGCCGATCGCAATCTGCTGCGTATCGCCGTCTATGAGATGCGCTTCCTCACCGACGAGGAGGTCTCGGACGCCATCGTGATCAACGAGGCTGTAGAGCTTGCCAAGGCCTATGGCACCGACCAGTCCGCGTCGTTTGTCAATGGCGTGCTGGGCAAGATCGCGCGTAGCGAGGAGCTGCCGGGCGAGGACCTGTATCAGGAGCTGCTGGCCGAGGACCGCGCCCGCGAGGAGGCCCAGGCCGCCGAGGCTGCCGCCAAGGTTGCAGCCGCTCAGGCTGCGGCCGGCGTTCTCGACGAGGGTGCCGAGGTCGCCGAGGTCGAGACCGGTACCGTCGAGGAGTAGCCATGCCAGAGGGTTCCGTCCGCAACTTCGACGAGATCTCGGACCGCTTGGACCAGATCATCGCTACCGTTCGCTCCAAGGATACGTCCTTGGAGCGTTCGCTCGATTTGTTTGACGAGGCGATCGAACTTGGCTCCCGTGCGGTCGATATGGTCGACAAGTTTGAGTTGACGCCTCGTGAGGCCGATAAGCTCGAGCAGGAATACGATGAGGATGCGGCAAACGAATCCCAGGATAGCCAGGCCGCGTCTCCGGATACGAATGGTTGATGGCATTCATGAAACGCGTGCGTCTCGATGACGAACTGATTTCACAGGGCATCTGCGCCGACCGCGCGGATGCCCTTCGCACTCTTATGGCCGGCTTGGTCTCGAGTGGCGGCGAGCGTTTGACCTCGCCGGGCCTTAAGGTGACGCCCGGTCTGCCCCTGCACGTGAAGGGCCGTATTCCCTACGTGGGGCGCGGCGGGCTCAAGCTCGAGGGCGCGCTCGATGCGTTTGGGATCGATCCCATGGGCCTTGCTTGCCTCGATGTGGGCTGCTCCACGGGCGGCTTTACCGATTGCCTGCTCAAGCGTGGCGCCGCAACGGTTGTTTCGGTCGATGTGGGTCGCGCTCAGTTTGATTGGTCGCTGCGCCAAGACGAGCGCGTGAGGCTCCATGAGCGCACCAACGTGACACAACTGCCCGAGCTTGGCTACGGCGGCGCTATCGACTTGGCTGTCTGCGATGTGTCGTTTACGAGTATCGCGAATATCATCGACGCCGTGTTGGCGTGCCTGAAGCCTTTGGGTTCGTTCTGCACGCTCGTAAAGCCGCAGTTTGAGGCGCCGGCTGCGCTGGTGGGCGAGGGCGGTATCGTGACCGACCCCTCCGTCCGCCGCGATACGCTTGTGGCGGCGATTGAGCTCTTTGCCGCCAAGGGCCTGTTCCCGCTCGACGTGTGCGTGTCGCCCATCCATGGCGCCAAGGGCAACGTCGAGTTTTTCCTGTACGGCACGAGGTTTTCCTCTGGCGAGCGCGCCGACGATGAGCTGCAATCACAGGTAACGGCTTTGAGCGAGAAAGCTGCAACGCTATGAAGGTCTTTCTGGTTCCCAATTACTACAAGCAAGAGGCGGTCGAGAGCGGCCTGATGCTCGAGCTTTGGCTTTCGCGCCAGGGCTACGAGGTCGCATGGGCTGCCGATCAGCGTTCCAAGATCCAGCGTGCGCCCGATGTTGACGATGCCGACCTGGTCATTACGCTCGGCGGCGACGGCACGCTGTTGCGGGCCGCCCGCATTCTCAACTACCGCGAGATCCCCATTCTGGGCCTTTCCTATGGTCATTTGGGTTTTTTGACGGCTGCGAGCCCCGAGGATCGCGATATTTTGCAGGTCGTGAGCGATGCCCTTTCCGGTGAGCTCCATGTGAGTCGCCGCGCCACCCTCGCCGCGGATATCGTTTCGGTGCGCGAAGATGGCACGAAGGATGTCGTGCGCACGTTTGCCCTTAACGATATGGCGCTTACGCGCGGGCCCCTGTCCGATATGGTTGAGTTCGACATCACGGTGTCCGGCCATCATATCGACCGCCTGCGCGGTGACGGCGTCGTCGTTTCGACAGCGACCGGTTCCACCGGCTACGCGCTTTCCGCCGGCGGCCCCATCGTCAGTCCCGATTACACGGGCATGGTTTGCGTGCCCATCGCCCCACATACCATTCAGGCTCGCGCCTTTTTGACCTCGCCAAGCGATGTCGTCGAGATTTTTATGTCCGATGACCGCCCGAGCGTGCCTGCGATCGCCATCGATGGACAGTTTATTACCTGCGATGGCACGGTCGAGAGCGTGGCCGTGCGTCGCGGTCCCGGCGATGTTCTGCTGCTGGATTACGGCCCCGAGAGCTTCTATAACTCGGTGAGCCGCGTGTTCTACGGAGTGCGTCATGATCGATGAGCTGCAGGTTTCCAACATTGCCCTCATTCGCGAGGCGACGTTGGTTCCGAGCGCGGGCTTAACGGTTCTGACCGGAGAAACCGGCGCCGGCAAGACCGCTTTGCTCTCGGCGCTTAAGCTCATTCTGGGCGAGCGCGCGGATTCGTCGACGGTGCGCGAGGGCGAGACGCTCGCCAACGTCGAGGCGCGCCTGTTTGACGGTCCGCACGACACGGAGGGCTTCACCGTGCAGCGCAGCCTTTCTGCCGAGGGCCGCAGCCGCGTAAAAATTGACGGCCGCATCGCCAGCGTGCGTGAGCTTTCGGAGCGCGTCGGCGTGATGATGGATCTTTGCGGCCAGCACGAGCACCAGCGCCTGCTCGACCCCGCGCATCATGTTGCCATGGTCGATGCATGGGCGGGGCGCCCGGCGCTCGAGGCGCTCGATCGCTATCGTGCTTGCCTTAAGGCATCGCGCGCGGCTGCCAAAGAGGTCCGTCGCGTCGAAGAGGCCTCGCGTGCGCAGGGGAGTCGTGTCGAG
This sequence comes from Collinsella sp. LCP19S3_B11, assembly GCF_052121915.1. NCBI lineage: Bacteria > Bacillati > Actinomycetota > Coriobacteriia > Coriobacteriales > Coriobacteriaceae > Collinsella > Collinsella sp. LCP19S3_B11. Next base: position 343,919 of record NZ_JBQKDI010000001.1, on the reverse strand, counting down.
GAGGCGCGCTTCGCTCTGGAGCGCATCGCCGAGGTCGACCCCAAGCCGGGTGAGTATGAGGAGCTCGAGGAGCTGCTGCCGCGCTCCGAGCATGCCGAGGTGCTGGTGGCAACGGCCAACGATGCCCATGCGTCGCTTGCTGCCGAAGGGGGAGCACTCGATGCCGTGAACAGTGCCGTCGCGGAGCTTTCGCGCATGGCTACTGTCGATCGCAAGTTGGGTGATATCGCCGATGCGCTTTCGGATGCCTGCATCTCGCTCGAGGATTGTGCCAACGAGCTGCGCGCCTATCGAGATGGGGTCGCCTTCGATCCGCGCGAGCTGGCTCGTATGCGCGAGCGGTATTCCGATCTTAAGGGACTTTTGCGTCAGTGGGGTCCCACCATGGACGACGTGTTTGCCATGCGCGATAGCTCGCGAGAGCTGTTGTCGCTGGTAGACGATGGTGATGAGCAGATTAAGAAGGCGCGCGAAGCGCTTGGCGCGGCGGAGCGCGAACTGTTCTCCGCCGCCAAGGCACTTAAGCGCGCACGCAATACGGCAGCCCCGCGCTTTTGCCACGAGGTTGGCCGTCAGATGGCGCGCCTGGAGATGGGCGGCGCCGAGCTCGTTTGGGACTCGCGCGATCTTCCGCGCGCCGAGTGGACGCCGGCGGGCCCTTCGAGCTACGAGCTTTTGTATCGTAGCGGTGCCGGATTGACGCCGCGCCCCCTGCGCCGCATTGCGTCCGGCGGCGAGCTGAGCCGTGTCATGTTGGCGAGCAAGGTTGTTTTGGGTAACGCGGACGGCGTGGATACGTTGGTGTTCGACGAGGTCGATGCCGGTGTTGGTGGCTCTACTGCACGCGCCCTTGCGAGCGTTCTGGCAGATCTTGCCGCAACGCATCAGGTGATTGTCGTAACGCACCTGGCGCAGGTCGCCGTCATGGCCGACAAACATTACGTGGTGAGCAAAGAGCCCGGCGACGTTCCCCAAACCCATCTGGATGAGGTGGCCGGGGACGCCCGTACCGCAGAGATCGCCCGTATGCTGAGCGGCGATCAATCGGAGGCAAGCTTGGCGCACGCAAAGCAGATGCTCGAGGAAGCGCATGCTTAGGCCGAGCCGTTACATGTATGTTCGACCCGGCCGCCACGAAACCGGCCCATCTACTACGTTTAATAGGCTGTCGGCAACCACGCCTTGAATTGCAAAAAGAAAACCGCAGGTAGAACGCCTGCGGTTTTTCTATTTTCGGTTTGTGGTTGGGCCATACTGATAAAACGTAGTAGATGGGCCGGTTTCGTGGCGAGTGGCGTTTGTCGGCTTGCCATAATTTCTATTCCACGACCTTATCCGGCTGGATAAGCTCCTCGTAGTAGCTGATGTGCTCTCGGGCGTCCTCGATTTCGGGCAGCAGGAAGTTGTAGATAACCTCGATGATCATCGTGGCGCTGATCTTGGAGAACGCAAAGTCGCCCGTGGTGAGCAGCGCCTCGTGGTTCACGGTATTAAAGGTGTAGTCGGCTAGGCGGGCAAGCGGAGACTTGCTGTCGCTGCTGATGACGACTACGGTGGCACCACAGCCTCGAGCCGCTTTTGCCATGCGATTCAGTCGACGCGACTTGCCAGAGTTCGAGATCAGCACGATAACGTCGCCGGGGCGCAACGTGAGCGCAAAACCAATCGAGGTTTCACTGATGGTGCTTGACATACAGCGAAGGCCCAGTTGCGAAAACTTAAACGTCGCGTCAAGCGCAACGGCGTTGGTATTACCTACGGCTGCAAACTCGATAGCCCCTGCGTTCTTAAACGCGTGCACGACGGCTGCCAGTGTATCGTGATCAATGCCATCGATGGTCGCATTGAGTTCACTGACCTTTGCGGCGAGGATGTTTTTGAGGCTCTGCTCCATGTTATCGAGCGAGACCTCGTCTGTGAGGCCTTCACTGCGCTGACTCTCCAGATCGCGCGCCAGCGAAAACTGAAAGCTGCGAAAGCTTCCAAAGCCCAGCTTGCGGCAGAAGCGCGAGACGGTGGCCTCGGAGGTTGCGGCGGCGCGCGAGAGTTGCGCGGCTGTTAGGAGCGGTGCCTCGGACTGGTGCTCTAGGATATAGTCGACAATGCGCTGCTCGGACTCGCTGTATCCCTTGTGCGTGCTAATAAGGGAGAGTGCGCTCTTGCTGCTATCGGACATGGATGACTCCTGGTTGGCATTAAAACCTGTCTTGTTGTGTGCCGCTCTAGTATACGGGGATTTCAATTACAAGATACACCTTGCTGTTTCAAAAGTTGATGGTAAACTTTCATCGACCGTTTACGGTTGTGAAAGAACCTTTCACCGGAGAAATAGGCTTGATTGCTTCTCATATAAGCGGTGGCTTGGTATCTTTCAGGAGTGGAAAAGCGCGCACCGTAGCGCGTGTAGGGGAGCGCCCGCGGGCGCAGTACTCAAGAAGGAGGGACACATGGCTAAGTTTGACATCATCGCCGCCACCGGTTGCCCGACCGGCATCGCGCACACCTTCATGGCGAAGGAGGCGCTGGAGAAGGCAGCTGCCGAGCGCGGTCTGACCATTAAGGTCGAGACCCATGGCCAGGTCGGTGTCGAGAACGAACTCACGAAGGGTGAGATCGCCGGTGCTAAGGCCGTCGTCGTCGCAGCCGATAAGGATGTCCAGGCGGAGCGTTTCGCCGGTAAGCCCATGGTTTCCGTCGGTGTTTCCAAGGCCCTGTCCGTCGAGGCTGCCGGCAAGCTGATCGACCGTGCTCTCGCCGCCAAGGGCGACGACACGGTTGCGGCTGCTGCCGATGTCGAGGATGAGGTCGAGGAGAAGGAGTCCATCGGTCACATCATCTATAAGCACCTCATGAACGGCGTCAGCCACATGCTGGTCTTCGTCGTTGCCGGTGGTGTTCTGACCGCCGTTTCGTTCCTGTGGGGCATCACGTCCTTCGACTCGACGGCTGCCGACTACAACAGCTTTGCCGCTATGCTCAAGATCATCGGCGGCATCGCCATGAACCTCATGGTTCCCGTGCTTTCCGCCTATATCGCCGAGTCCATCGGCAAGCGCCCGGCGCTCGTTCCCGGCTTTGTCGCCGGTATGATCGCCATCCAGGGCCTGCCCGTTAATGCCGAGACCGGCATGATCGATGCCGGCGGTGCCGGCGTGGGCTTCGGCTTCCTGGGCGGCATCGTCGGCGGCTTCCTCTCTGGCTATGTCATCCTGCTGCTCGAGAAGGTTTTTGCCAAGCTGCCCAAGAACCTGGACGGCCTCAAGGCTATCTTCCTGTACCCGCTGTTCTCGACCGCCATCGTCGGCCTGGTCATGCTCGGCATCTCCGGCCCCATGGCTGCCATTAACACCGCCATGATGGACTTCCTCAAGGGTCTGTCTGCCTCTGGCGCTGTTGTCCTGGGTCTTGCCATTGGCTGCATGTGCGCCTTTGATATGGGCGGCCCGGTCAACAAGGCTGCTTACGTCACCGGTACCGCTATGCTCACCGAGGCCCTGGCTGCCGGTGTCGGCACCGACACTTATAACTTCGGTACCAACTTCATGGCTGCCGTCTCCGCCGCCTGCATCGTTCCGCCGCTGATCACCACCTTCGCCGTCATCGTCGGCAAGAAGTACTTCAGCCAGGAGGATCATGACGCCGGTATCGTCAACCTCATCCTTGGCTGCACCCACATCACCGAGGGCGCCATTCCGTTCATGACCAAGAACATCTGGCCCGTCATGCCCATCATGATGCTCGGTTCCTCCATCGCCTCGATCCTGACCATTATGTTCAACGTCCACGATCCGGCGCCTCACGGTGGTTTCCTGGTCCTGCCCGTTGTCGAGAACGGTCCGCTGTGGGTCCTCGCGATCCTCATCGGCGCCGTGGTCGGTGGCATCCTGTTCGTTGCTTTCAAGAAGTATGACTTCGAGAAGAAGCAGAAGGCCGCTCCCGCCGCTGCCGCTAAGCCGGTCGAGGCTCCCAAGGCCGCTGCCGTCGAGGCCCCCAAGGCTGAGGCTTCCGACTTCGTGAAGGTCGAGAACGTTTTTGTCGCCGAGGATTTTGCTTCTCGTGACGAGGCCCTGAGCTTTGTCTCCAACCAGGCTGTCAAGGCCGGTATCGCTGACGACGCCGACGCCGTAATGAACGCCTTCCTGGCCCGCGAGGCCGAGGGCACCACGGGCATGATGGAGGGCTTCGCTATTCCGCATGCCAAGTCTGATGCCATTACCGAGGCCGCCGTCATCGTCGTCAAGGACGACTCTGGCGTGACCGGTTGGGACACTATGGACGGCGCTCCCGTCAACGTGGCTATTGCCCTGCTCATCCCCGGTGCCCAGGCCGGCACCACGCACCTCAAGATCCTGTCCAAGGTCGCCGAGGCGCTCATGGACGAGGGCTTCCGTGCCACCGTTAAGGGTTCCACCGACGCTGCCGAGATCGCTAAGACGATCAACGCCCGTCTGGTCTAATCCCGCAGCTTGCGAATAACATCGCCCCCTGTATATAAGGCGGAGACTCCATCAGGGGTCCCCGCCTTTTTTCAAGTTACCCGGTACTGAGGGACATTTCCTTCCTGCCGACAGTTCGGGATACTCCTCAGTTCACAGGAGGGTATAGACAACCGCATCAACCAGATCAACCAGGCGAACAAATTATCAGCCAGAATTTCGTTCGCACGATATTGCTCTGGACCGACCGAGTTTCCGCAGCTCGCCTGCCGGGCGGGGCGGTTAAGTTTGTCGCGAGTTCCGCACGCAAAGGAAAGCACTTGATGTGCTTTCCGTCTTGCGCAGGACTGTAGAGCAGCAAACTTAACCGCCCCGCCCGGCAGGCGAGCATGCAGGAACGACATCTGTCCAACAATTCGTGCGAAACATAATGAAAAACCGTTTGATGTGAGTTAATATAATCAACGTCGTGAATATGGCTCCTGTCGCATTGCTGATAGGGGTTAAACACAAAAAAGGAGTCAATTATGGTTTCTGAGAAGGCTACCCTCGTTAATCCTCAGGGTCTTCACATGCGTCCGGCTGGCCTCTTCGCCTCCACCATGGGCAAGTACGCCTGCGACGTGACGGTCGTCACCCCCGAGAAGGAGGTCAACGGCAAGTCCCCGATGGCCCTCATGGCTGCCGGCATCCCCTGCGGTACCGAGGTCGAGGTCAAGTGCGACGGCGCTGACGAGGCCGAGGCTCTGGCTGCTGCCATCGAGCTCATCAAGAGCGGTCTTGGCGAGTAGAACTCAAACGGGTCGCATGTTGAACAACTAAGTTCATATTTGGGGGCGCAGTGACCTGTTTAAAGGGAACTGCGCTCTTTTGTCATGGATATGGCAAAACGCTTTATCACATGACACGGAGAGAGGAATAGGAATGTATCAGGGAGTCAACGCTTCCGAGGGCATCGGTATCGGCACCGTCATGGTTGCCGTCGAACCCGACTTGACGTTTGAGCCGCACGAGGTTGCTGATTCGGCAGCAGAGAAGGAGCGCTATCAGACCGCCCTTTCGGTCTTCTGCGAGAAGACCCAGGCTCAGGCCGACCACATGAAGGAGACGGTGGGCGAGGCCGAGGCCGAGATCATGAGCGGACACATCGTCCTGGCTCAGGACCCGGGCATGACCGACGCCATCAACGCCGCCATTGACGGCGGCACCTGCGCCGAGCAGGCGCTCATGGACACCTCGACCATGTTTGAGAACATGTTCCTGTCCATGGACGATGAGATGTTCCGCCTGCGCGCGGCAGACATCGCCGACATCCGCACCGGTATTCTGGCCGAGCTTTTGGGCAAGGAGGTCGTCGATCTTTCCGTCCTGCCCGAAAACACTGTCGTTGTCGTGCATGACCTTACGCCGTCCATGACCGCCACGATCGATAAGGCCCACGTTGCCGGTATCGTCACCGAGACCGGTGGCCGCACGTCGCACTCCGCGATCATCGCTCGCGCCCTCGAGATTCCGGCTGTCCTTTCGGTTGCCAACAGCTGCACCGCGCTGCGCAACGGCATGACCGTTGTCGTCGACGGTGGCAAGGGTATCGTCGAGGCCGATCCCGACGAGGAGACGCTCGCCGCCTACACCGCCAAGGCCGAGGCTTTCGCTGCCGAGAAGGCAGCCCTCGAGGCTTTCCGTGGCAAGCCGTCCGTGACTGCCGATGGTATCAAGAAGATCATTGCCTGCAACATCGGTAACCCCGATGACGTGCCCAACGCGCTCGATCACGACGCCGAGGCCATTGGCCTGTTCCGCTCCGAGTTCCTGTTCATGGATTCCGCCGAGCTTCCTTCCGAGGAGGAGCAGTTCAACGCCTATCGCAAGGTTGCCAGCGCGCTCAATGGCGCTCCGGTCATCATCCGCACGCTCGACGTGGGTGGCGACAAAGAGATCCCGTACCTGCATATGGTCAAGGAAGAGAACCCCTTCATGGGCTTCCGTGCCGTGCGTTACTGCCTGGCCAACCCCGACCAGTACAAGGTACAGCTCCGCGCTCTGCTGCGCGCCAGCGCCTTCGGTGATGTCAAGATCATGATCCCGCTCGTCACTTGCGTCGAGGAGGTCTTGGCCGTTAAGGAGCTCGTCGAGGAGTGCAAGTCCGAGCTGACCGAAGAGGGCCGCAAGTTCAACGAGAACATCGAGGTCGGCATTATGGTCGAGACGCCGGCCGCATCGCTGATCGCTGACCGCCTGGCCGAGGTCGCCGACTTCTTCTCGATCGGCACCAACGACCTGATCGGCTACACCATGTGTGCCGACCGTGGTAACGACACCATTTCTAACCTGTACCAGGTGTACTATCCCGCCGTGCTTCGCTCGCTCAAGAAGATCATCGAGAGCGGCGTCAAGGCTGGCATCATGGTCGGTATGTGCGGCGAGGCCGCTGCCGATCCGCTGCTTGAGCCGCTGCTGATCAGCTGGGGCCTCGAGGAGTTCTCGATGAGCGCTCCGTCTATCCTGCGCGCCCGCAAGACCATCAGCCAGTGGACCAAGGCCGAGTGCGACGATCTCGCCGAGAAGGCGCTCGCCTGCACCACTGCCGAAGAGGTCAAGGCGCTGCTTGAGGCTGCCGCTCGCTAATTTGGTATCAGAGGTAACCGCGTGGTTGGAATGGGCTGGCCGCGCGGCCCTCAAATATACAGGGGGTACTGTAAATGTTCTACACGCTAACCGCTAACCCGGCTGTCGACATGACGGTTTCGAGCTCTCCGCTCGAGCCCGACGAGAACGTCCGCACCGGCTCGGCCAGCTACACGGCTAACGGCAAGGGCCTCGACGTGTCCTTCGCCTTTAAGAAGATGGGCGTCGACACCGTCGCGCTCGGCTTCTTCGCCGGCTTCACGGGCAAGTTCATCGTCGAGGAGGTCATGAACCTGGGTTGCCTGTGCCGCCCGGTTTGGACCGACGGCATCACGCGTATCAACACCTATGTCAACGATGGCCAGCACGAGTACGGCATCCTTAACCCCGGCGCCCCGATTACGCCGGAGCACCAGAAGGAGCTCTACAACATCCTGGACACCGCGGGCGATCTTGAGTGCCTGATCGTCTCCGGCTCCGTGCCTCCCAAAGCTACGCCCGACTTCCTGGCTCAGGTCATGGATCACGCTCAGGCTCGTGGCGCCGACGTCGTCCTGGACCTGTCTTCCGACAAGCTCAAGGAGCTCGCTCACAAGAAGCCGCTGCTCATCAAGCCGAACCATCACGAGATGAAGGCCATCTTTGGCGTGCAAGTCGACACCGACGACGAGGTCCGCGTTGCTATGAAGATGGCTCACGATGCCGGCGTCCAGAACGTGCTGCTCACCCGTGGTAGCCGCGGCGACGCTTACTTCTCCAACGGCGAGGACATCTGGTACGCTAAGCGTGAGTTCAACATCAAGCTGGTTTCTTCCGTCTGCGCCGGCGACTGCACGCTCGCTGCGTTCCTGCACAAGTGGTACAGGGATCGCGATAACGTCGAGGAGGCCATGAAGCTCGCTATGGCCACTGGCGCCAACGTTGCCGAGTCCGTGGGCATCGGCGACTTCGGTCACGTCGATGAGTATAGTAAGCGCGTTGCTGTCCGCAAGCTCGATCGCAAGTAAGCGAAACGCTACATATTCGTGGCTATATGGCGCCCCGGTTTAAGCCGGGGCGCTTATTTGTAAATTGCAAATGAGCTTCAGGGCAAGCACTCCTGATTTTTTTGCCCCGCCTTGCTGCTTTTCTGTCGACCTGCACGCGTTCTACACCGTTCGCCGAGTTGCTATGGTCTTTTCACAAGGTGTGGAATATACTTTCATTATCACGTTGCTTTGTGAAAGGAACATTCATGATTTACACGCTCACTGCAAATCCCGCCATTGATTACAACATTTCCTGCGACGGACTTTCCGCCAACACCGTCACCCGCACGCGCAACGCGGTCTATACGCCCAATGGCAAGGGTCTCAACGTTTCGTTCACCCTCGATCACTACGGTGTCGACACCACGATCTTGGGCTTTTTTGCCGGCTTCTCAGGCGAGTATATCGTCAAGGGCGCCGAGGCCCTGGGTGTGCCCGTCAAGCCCGTGTGGACTGACGGCATCACGCGCGTCAACGTTTTCCTCAACGCCGGTCCCGATACCGAGTACAACATGGTCAATGCAGGCGCTGCCATCAATGCTGCCAACGAGCAGGAGATGTTTGAGCTCATCGACTCGCTCGACGACATGACCTGCCTGGTCATTAGCGGCTCGCTGCCCCCCAACACCTCCGAGGGTTTCCTGGCCGAGGTTCTTCGCCGTGTTAAGGCAAAGGGTGCCGAGTTCGTGCTCGATATTTCGAGCCATCAGCTGGCCGATCTCATTGCCATGGAGCCGTTGCTCATTAAGCCCAACGACGACGAGCTGCTCGACATCTTTGGCATTAAGGTGAGCGGTGGCGACGACGAGTCCGTTAAGTGCGCTATGGCTGAGCTGCACGCCAAGGGCGCTAAGAATGTGCTGCTGACCCTTGGTGGCGATGGCGCGTACTTCTCCAACGGCGAGCACATTTGGTTTGCCAAACGCACCTTTGAGGTCAAGCTGCTCTCGACGGTCTGCGCCGGTGATTCCTCGCTTGCCGCCTTCCTGTCCGTGTGGCACGATGCCCCCGAGTGCGTCGAGGACGCCCTGCGCCTCTCGATGGCAACCGGTGCCAACGTGGTCGAGTGCCCTGGTTTGGGCGATTTTGCCAAGGTGGACGAATATAAGAAGCACATCGACGTTCGCCAGGTCTGCTAACCGTTTAGACACATCGTTGCCGAACACCCGCTTTGGATCTCCGAGGCGGGTGTTTTTATCTGTTGGCCGCATGGGCTCTGCTGTCTCGTTCGCGCGAACCGACGATGTGATTTCATGTGCGCTCATGCTTGTTTCTTGCTAGACTGCTTGAGAACCATCGTTTAACGCTCGCAAGCGTAGGAGGCCATAGGTATGTGTAATGTTTCGCTCAACGGTACGCAGCCCACAGATGCCTCCCTGCGTGTGCTACGTGCGCTTGAGGACGCCGGTCTCGAGGCCTGGTTCGTAGGCGGTTGGGTGCGTGACGCCCTGATGGGACGTCCCAGCCACGATGTTGACATGTGCTGTAGCGGCCTGTGGCAAGAGTCCAAGGCAGCGCTCGAGGCAGCCGGCATTGCGGTGGTTGAGTCGGGCATAAAATTTGGCGGCATTACCGCCCTTTGTGACGATGAGCGTATTGAGGTCACGACGTATCGCCTGGACGGTTTTTACACTGATGGTCGCCATCCTCAGAGTGTGGAGCGTGCGGCGTCGCTTGAGGACGATCTGGCACGTCGTGACTTTACCGTTAACGCCATGGCTTGGCATCCCCAGCGCGGTCTTGTCGACCGTTATGATGGCCAGGGCGACCTGGAGCGTAAGCTGATTCGTGCCGTTGGAGATCCCAAGCGTCGCTTTAACGAGGATGCGCTTCGTATGCTGCGCGCCGTGCGTTTTGCCTGCCGTCTGGATTTTATGATCGAGCCTAAGACCAAACAGGCGCTTGCCGAGTGCTCGCCGCTGCTCGATGCCGTGGCTCGCGAACGCGTGGGCATTGAGCTTGAGGGGATTCTATCGACCGGTCACGGGGGAGACGCGATGCTACGCTACCCCGAGCTTGTTTGCGCCGCCGTGCCCGAGCTTGCGCCGGCTCGTGGGTTTGACCAGCGCAGCGTCTACCACGCCTTTAATGTCTACGAACATATCGCTCGCGTTTTGACGGTAGCGGGGGAGCTGGCACTGTGTGACGGCGTGGCGCCTTCGTCGAGCTTAATGTGGGCAGCGTTTTTGCACGATGTCTCCAAGCCCGATTGCTTTACGGTCGATCATGCGGGCAGCGGCCACTTTTACGGTCATCCTGAGCTTGGTGCCAAGAAAGCGCGCGCTATTATGGATCGCTTGGCGCTTTCGCACGATTTGGTTCGCGACGTGTGTCTGCTTATCAGGTATCACGATAAGCCGTTGCGCCCCGAGCGCTCCTGTTTGCTCAATATGATGCGCTCGCTTTCGGGTGAGGGCGTCGACACGCCGCGTTTGATTGACGAGCTTATGGACCTTAAGCGTGCCGATACGCTGGGTAAGGCACCGTCGTGCTTCTATTACGTCGAGACGATCGAGGAGATGCGTTCGCTCGCCCACGAACTGTTGGAAGCGGGGGAGCCCTATACGCTTAAGATGCTTGGCATCAACGGAGGGGACCTGATTCGCGCCGGCGTCAAACCGGGGCCTGAGCTGGGACAGCTTCTCAACGTCGCCCTCGACGCTGTGATCGAAGACAACGTCCCCAACACCCGCGAGGCCCTTCTGGCCCACCTCAACCTGGGGTAGCTCTTTTGGGACGGGGCTTTTTTAGCTACCCCCGCTGTCAATAGGACGAACAATCGTGATTCTGGCAGGGGTAGCTAAAAAAGCCCCGTCCCAAATTAGCTACCAGGTTGACCTGTGTGTTCCATAACCTCACGACAAAATTTGGCCAATTTGGAATTTCTTCTTGCGTTCGCGTTTTTTGTCCCGTAATATATGTCCTCGCAGCACGGCAGTGCAGATGTCATGTGGCCCGTTCGTCTAGCGGTTTAGGACGCCGCCCTCTCAAGGCGGAGATCACCAGTTCGAATCTGGTACGGGCTACCACTTCTTTTCTGCTGAGGCTTATGGCCCGTTCGTCTAGCGGTTTAGGACGCCGCCCTCTCAAGGCGGAGATCACCAGTTCGAATCTGGTACGGGCTACCAAGTTTTGGATACCCGACCTTCTTTTCGAAGGTCGGGTTTTTTATTACATGCGGGCTTGTCTGTTCATCCCATTTGCCCCATAGCTTTACGTTTTGCTTATCTCCCATACGGGTACAATAGGCCAGATACATTGACGGTCAGAAGGAGCCTCATGACGGAGTCCTCTCAGCATACCCCAAAGCCTCAAGTCGATGTTTCGGGCGGCGATGACAACAAGAGCGCACGTCGTGGTGCCATCTTTATTGGCATTGTGCTGGTGGGCTATATCGTCTATTTGGTCGTGACCGGTCAGATGGGTCAGTTCTGGGCCGCCATGGCTAGCGTTCAGGCGCCGTGGCTCGCTGCCGCGTGCTTCTGCATGTTCCTATACTTGTTTTTTGGCATCGTGGCGTACGCGATTGCCGTATGGCTCGATCCCAATTCGCCTGTCGGCATCCGCGACCTCATTTCGGTCGAGGCGAGCGGCATCTTCTTTGGCAACCTGACGCCCATGATGATGGGCTCCACGCCTGCCCAGATTTATCGCCTGACCAAAGCCGGCCAAAATGTGGGCGAAGCGGGTGCCACGCAGTTCACCCGCTTTATCGTGTACCAGTTTGGTTTGGTGGCATGGGGTGCCATTCTGCTGCTCGCCCGCATGCCGTTTTTCGCCGAGCGCTATGGCGACATGACGCTGCTTTGCGTCTTTAGTTTTGGCGGCCACTGCTGCATTCTTCTCGGCATCTTTGCCGTGGCGTTGATGCCCAAGACCGTCACGCGCGTCGCACATTGTATTATCAATTGGCTCGAGCGCATGGGCGTTTCAGCTACTAAGATCGAGGGCTGGCGCACCTTTGTCGATGGCGAGATCTACTCGTTCTCCGAGAAATTCAAACTCTCTGCCGGCCATTTTTCGTCCATGCTGCTCACGGTCGTCATCACCATGTTGCAGCTGGCGTTTTTCTACCTGGTTCCGTATTTTTTGATGCTTGCCTTTGGTCAGTACGACGTTGACTTTTTCTCGGTCATGGCGGCGAGTGCTTTTGTACAGCTGTTGAGTTCCGCCGTCCCGCTGCCTGGCGGCACTGGTGGTGCCGAGGGCGGCTTCGCGCTGTTCCTGGGTCACTTTTTTGGCACGGCAGCGACTGCCGGCTATCTGCTTTGGCGTCTGATCACCTTTATCGCGCCTACCATTTTGGCCGCCCCTCTTTTGGGCCTTAAGAGCGCTCATAACGAGAGTATCCATGCGCGCTGGGACCGTATGATGTGCAAGCTCGGGCGCACTCCTCAGAAGCCTTCTGCGTCCGTTAAGGCACATCCAACCTCTCAGGTTACCGTGGACCCCAATCAGCATGCTCAAAAGACTGCTGTGGCCTCTAAACCGGCACGGAAGACCTATGTTCGTCAGACTGGCGACGGTATCCGCGTTTCCCCTGCGGCGCTCAATAAAAAGAAGCGGCCTTAGAGCCCAGTTGGTGAGTCGTGCGTTCTTAATGATGCTCGTCATTGCGATGCTAGATGTAGGATAATCCTCTTACGTTGATTATCTCCCACTTGTACAGGAGCTATAGGTGGGCAGTTGACATGAAGGGGACACGTCTATGGCCACCACTAAACCGCGCCTTGACCGCCGTATCGTTCGCAGTCGCAATGCGATTCTTTCGGCATTTGAGCGACTGCTGATGGAAAAGCCCCTCGCCGATATTACGGTGAGCGCCATCGCGCGCGAGGCAAATGTCGACCGTAAGACCTTCTACGTGCACTTTGGCACGGTGGACGGCTTGCTCGATGCCATTGCCGTGGATGTGGTCGAGATGATTGTCGACTCAGTCGAGAAGACGCTTTCCTCTATGGGCGGTAACACCAACGAGCGAGCACTCGGAGCGGCGGCGACCTTCTTCAAAACCGTTAACGAGGCGCTGTGCAACAATTTGGTGCTCAATCGCCAGCTGATTGAAAACATTCCGCTCGACGATTTTATGACGCGCTTGCGTGTGCCGCTCGAGAACGAGATTGCCGAGCGCGACCTGCTGCCCGATGGCTTAAAGGACGAGCTGTTCGACTATTATCTGGCGTTTTTGCTTTCGGGCATTATCGGCATTTACCGCACGTGGGCACTCTCCGATGGCTCGGTGCCCATCGAGCGCATTTCGGAGGTCGCTAACAATCTGACGTTGAACGGGCTATCGAGTCTGGAATCTCGTTTCGAATAGCACTAGCGCCTTATCCCCTCCGAGTTGCGGTGAAATAAGGACTGAATAGGCCTTTTAACGGCTAAAACACTCCCTATTTCACCGCAACTCAGGGGGGGGATTGCATTACTGGTAGCGCAGGCACTCCACGGGGTCGAGTTTTGCGGCCCGGCGGGCGGGGTAGAAGCCAAAGATTACGCCGATGCCGACGGAGACCGCAAAGGCCAGCAGCACCGTGGCGATCGAAAAACTCGGCGTTATGGTACCGCTGGCACCGAGTTCGCCAAGCACGCCGGAACCCGCGGCGAACATCGCTAGGCCCCAGGCAAGCAGGTAGCCAATCAGGACACCTAGCAGACCGCCGGTGATGCACAGCGCCGAAGACTCGGCCAAAAACTGTGCGGTGATATCGCGACGGCTGGCACCCAAGGCTCGACGAATACCGATCTCGCGGATGCGTTCGGTCACATTGGTGAGCATCATGTTCATGATGCCGATACCGCCCACGAGCAGCGAAATGCTGGCAACGGCGCCCATGATGAGCGAAAACGCGCCCATAAAGGAGTTGAGGGCGTCGATGGCGCTTTTCATTGAGGTCGCCGACACGCTGTCATATTCGTCGTCATCCGCGATGTCCTTCATGCTGCGCACCTTGGATTCAATCGTCTTGCACAGCTCATCCATGTCCGTACCCTCGACGGTGAGCGCCGTTACGCTGGGAAAAGACGGGTTCTCGTCGCCAAAGAGGCCCGAGATGGTCTCGCGCGGCATGTAGAGCGTGAGTGAGCCCATGGAGTCGCTGCCGCCGTCGATAACGCCGATAATCTGCACCTCGCCGTTCGACACCTTGATGGTCTTGCCGAGCGCGTCCTGTTCGTTGCCGTACAGCTGGTCCGCGCCGCCGCGGTTGATGAGCGCCACGCGTGCGCCAGATTGGGACTCAGCCTGCGTATAGGTGCGCCCCGCGACGAGCTTGCTGGCGCCCACTGCGTCGAGCATGTCGCTATCGACGCCCTGCGCCATGACGTTATAGCTTTTGTCACCGGCCTTGTACTCGGTATAGGCACTGTCCACGATACCGATCTGCTCGATCTGCGGCACCATCTTGCGAAGATTCTCAACGTCCGACTCGGTGAGCTCTTGCGACGAATAAATCTGCACCATACGCGCGGCGTTGAGGCCCAGGCTGTTGACCAGGCTGTTTTGGATACCGCCGATAAGCGAGGTCATGGCAATGACGGAGGCGATGCCAATAACAATGCCCAGGATGGTGAGTAGGCTGCGTCCCTTGTTGGCCTCGAGGGAGTGAAGGGCTTCTTGGATAAGGTCGCGCGTGCTCATGCCTTCACTCCTTTCGTCGGATTGGCGTGTGCGGAAATCATGGGCAGGTTATCAATGGCGCCGTGCAGGGTCTGCGGTGCGTGCGCGATGTACGCGCCGTCGTGGATTCGGCCGTCGCGAATGGTTACGGCACGGTCGGCCTCGGCGGCGATACCGGGATCATGCGTGATGAGCACAATGGTCTTGCCACGTTCCTGGAGTTTGTGGAAGGTCTCCATCACGAGCGCTCCGGTGGCGGAGTCCAGGTTTCCCGTCGGCTCGTCCGCCAGGATGATGGGCGGGTCGTTGACGAGGGCGCGCGCGATGGCAACCCTCTGCATCTGTCCGCCTGAGAGCTCGGAGATGCGGTGGTCCCAGTGGTCGACCGGCAGCGTGACGGCTTGCAGCGCATGAACGGCGCGCATCTCACGCTGAGCCCGCGGCACGTTGGTGTACGACAGCGGCAGCATGACGTTTTCGATGACCGATAGGCGCGGCAGCAGGTTAAAGCTCTGAAAGACAAAGCCGATGCTCAGGGCGCGGACTTCGGTGAGCTCGTCATCGTCGAGCTCCGCCACGTTGAGGCCCTGCAGGTAATAATCGCCTGCCGTTGGCTTGTCCAGGCAGCCCAGGATGTTCATGAGCGTTGACTTGCCCGAGCCAGAAGGGCCGGTAATGGCCACGAATTCGCCGGGATTCACTGCCAGGCTCACGTTATGCAGGATATGGGCGCAGCCGGCTTCGCTCTCAAAAATGCGATGAACGTTGCGGATGTTGATGACGGGACGCATTACAAGCCCTCGTCGGCAGACATGCTGCCAGAGTCGTCGCCGTCGGCCGTCATGCCTGCGCCGGTGTCCACGATGAGGGTGTCGCCGTCGCGCAGCTTGGTAACCGGTACGTCTGCGTTGATCTCATTGCCCTGGTCGTCGCGCTTGACCTGCGTCTTGCCGACCACGGCGTCGTTATCGTTTTGCGTCACAATGGTCACCTTCACGCGGCACATCTCCTTGCCTTCACCGTCGGTTGCCACTTTGACGTAATAGTGCTCGCCATCCTCGGTCATGAGCGCCATGGTCGGCACCATCACCACATCGTCGAGCTGCTCGGTTACCACCGAGACCTCGGCGGTCATGCCCGGCTTGAGGCGCGCGTCGGGCGCGTCGATCAAAATATCGACGTTATAGGTCACGCTACCGCCGCCACCGTAGGTGGAGTCGGAGTTTGCCACCGAAGCGATTGTCGTGACCGTTCCCTGGCTCACGATATCGGGAAAGGCCGGATAGGTGACGTTGGCGCTCTGGCCCACTGCGATCTTGGCGATATCCTTTTCGCCCACCTGAACGGTGACCTTCATCTTGGAGAGGTCAGCGATCTGCATGCACTGCTTGCCGCCGGTCGTATCGCCTTCGCCCATAATCATGCCGCCCGTCACCGTGGCGCCGACCTTGGCGTTGAGCTCGACGATGCTGCCCGAGCTGGGCGCGGTCACAGTGCGCTCGGCGGCTTTGGCGTTGGCCTGGTCCAGGGTCGCCTGGGCCGAGGCCAGGTTACGTTGGGCGCTCGAGATGGCGCTCGTGTCGGCACTCGTGCCGGTGCTGCCGCTGGCGCCACTTGCGCCTGCCGCATCTGTGTCAGTCGCCGGAGCGGCTTGGGCGGCAGCTACCGCTTTCTGCGCGTTGGCGAGGTCTTCCTGTGCCGCCGCCACCGCGCGCTGCGCCTCGGCAACGTTGCGATCGAGCTCGTCATTTTTAATGGTCATGAGCACATCGCCCTCGTTAACGGACTGGCCGGCTGATACGTTGATCGATGCTACCGTGCCGTCGACAGAAGGGGAGACCACCGAAGCCGAGATAGGCTTGAGCTGGCCTTTAGCCTCGACGGTGGTCGTAAATGTACCCTCGGTGACCATGTCGGTCACCGGCCCGTTGGTACCTGCGGGCCGTGCGTTAATGACGAAGGTTACGACAACGGCGATGAGCACAATGGCGGCCACGACGCCGGCCGCAATGCCGCGTCGGATGAGCTTTTTGCGCCGACGCTCGGCACGCTTCGCCTTGAGCTTGGCGTAGGCCTCTTCGTCAGAAATCTCGGTTGCATCGCTTGTGCTGCCGTTTTGCTGTGTGGCGCGCATGTTTGTTATGAGGGGAAGCGTTTCGGTGGCACCCTCGGGCGCTCGCTCGGTATCATTCGGTCCCGGGGTGATGGTGGGGACATTCGACATGGCGTCTCCTTTATAGAAAGTTCTTCGATAAGTATATGCGCCCGTCGCGAGAAGCGGGCGCATATGGCGGATTCTTTCGGAACTGTTAGATTGGAGCGTCAGTTCCCCGTTGTGCGAAGGCGTGTTTCCCTACGAGTGCACGACCACGCATAGGCCTACGTTGATGCAATCGTGGAGTGCCTTGGCGTCGGCCAGACGCAAGTTGATGCAACCGTGGCTGCCGCACCATTTGTACGAATTTGGGTCGTTAAAGCTCTGATCGTTTTGCCATGTTGCATCATGGAAACCAACCATGTTGCCTTCAAACGGCATCCAATATGACACGGGGCTTTCGTATTTTGGTTTTCCGGTCTTTGGGTCTTTGGCACCGATGAGCTTGCTTGCGCCGTCATTGCTATTGATCTGCCAAACTCCCTCGGGGGTGGCATCCTCTCCCGGTTTGCCCGAGATAAAGTTGGCTTCCCAAACGATATTACCGTTCTCGTCATAGTAGCGCGCGTGCTGCTCGGACAGGTCGACGTCGATATACGCCTTCCAGTCGGGCTCTCCCTTTGCGGTATAGGTGTCGGCCTTCTGGGAGTACTTAATCTCGATTTCGCCGGTCTGCTTGTTGTTAATGGCGTCCTCGACCTGCTTGGCAAGCGCGTCGCTATCGACGGACCAGCCAAAGTCACCGCCCTCGACGGCACATTCTTTGCCGTCGGCACGCGTCCACCAGCGGGTGGTGCCCACGGTATTAAAGCCGTTGGCGAGCTCGGCTGCCCAGCTACCGATCTGCGACGTATCGAGTGTGGGGTTGGCCGGATCGGCAAAGCTGATCCACTGCAACACGGAGCTGCCGTCGACCTTGCCGGCATCCTCGCCGTTGAGCTTGAGGGTCACGTTGACGCCCAAGAAGTTGTTGGCGGCATCGCATGCGGCCTGAATCTGATCATTGGTCAGCGTTCCATTGAGCGGCTCATAGGCATCGTTGCCGAGCTTGGTAAGATCTACGGTCTCGGCCAGCGAGGCAAGCTCGAGCTCGGCATACTTAATGACATGCTCGCGGTTGAGTTTTTCGTTGGAGCGCGCCTTCTCGACGGTAAACTTGCCGGCTTGCTCGTCATAGGAGCTATTGGCCTCGAACGTGCCCGAACGGCCCTCGTTAAACTCGTCAATGGCTGCGCCCAGATCCTCCTCAAACTTCTTTTGGTCAAAGGTGTCAGAGAGCATGGACAGGTCGACGTCTTGTTCAAGATCGACTTCGTTGGAGGTAGCGGTTGTTTTGGTCTTGCCGCTTAAGGATTCCACAAGGCGGACCGGCCATATAAAGGCTTCGTTGCGGCTGATGATTTCTTTTGCGGCAGCTTCGCCGTCGACGATGGGTTCATCGGACTCGGGCTGATAGGTCCAGTTAAAGTCATCGCCTGTCACGGTGAGCTTATAGTGCTTCCATGCCGAGTTGACCTTAGTGGCAGCAGACGAAGCGTTGGAGAACGAGACGTCGACGCCGGCAATGGTGGTGTTGGGGTAGGCTACCTGCGAAAATGCGACAACGCCAACAATGTAAACGACAACAATGAGGCCCAGAGCAACGTAAAGGGTCATTTTGGCCCCGGATTTTTTCCCGTTGGCGTGGTTCTCTGACCCACGGGGGCCCTTGTGATGGTTTTGCGTGTGTGAAGGCGCGTGCTTAGTCGCTTTATTGCTCTGACGCTGCTGATACGCATGGGGGTTCTGGCGCTGTGAGGTGTTTCCCGAACCATGCTTTGTGCTATGCGTTGGCGTAATGGGGCGCGGCGACTGAACGCCGCCGGTAGGCCTAGAAGGCTGCTGCGGATCGGGAATCAGTTGAGTGCGGTCGTTTTGCGACATCGTATGCATATCCTTCGAGTTTCGCCTTGCGGCTCATCGTGTTTTTACTGGGCTTGCATTATAGCGATTACCTAGTTGTTTGTGGTATTGAAACGGTGGCATTGGCAAGAGGTTGGACATTTGTCCCACCTCTTGTTTTGGACTGCTCTTTATCCGCACACACCGCATTTTGCACAGGCCGAAAGCGCGGCCGGAGCCTGCGCGATGCCGCCCTTTGCCGTCTCGCGCAGCGTGGCCGGCAACGCGTGGCCCACCGAGAGCATGACGTGTGCCATCTGGTCAAACGGCACCAGGCTCTTAATGCCGGCAAGGGCGAGCTGCGCCGAGCTAAATGCGGCCGCCACGCCGATCGCGTTGCGGTTTTGGCATGGCACTTCGACAAGGCCGCCCACGGGATCGCATACAAGACCAAGCAGATTGCTCAGTGCGATAGAGCTAGCGTCGAGTGCCTGCTCGGGCGTGCCGCCCAGCATCTGGACTAGCGCGGCAGCGGCCATGGCGGCGGCGCTGCCCACCTCAGCCTGACATCCGCCTTCGGCACCCGCGACGCAGGCACTTGTGGTGAGGTTGAGACCAATCGCGGCAGAGCAGTAGAGTGCGTCCATGACCTGTTCGTCATCGAGCTGTAGATGGTCGGCGAGCGCCAACACGCAGCCGGGCACGACGCCCGCAGAGCCGGCCGTGGGGGCGGCGACGATGACGCCCATGGTGGCAGAGCGCTCAAGCACGGCCATGGCGCGGGCTACGGCTTCGGTTTGGACGGCGCCCATCAGGTTTGTGCTCAGATCGTTGCGGCGTGTGGCGTCGACGAGTTTTGCCTCGCCGCCGATAAGCCCGCCGAGCGAGCGCTGCGGTGCGGCGATGGGCGCCGTTGTCTCCTCGCGCATGACCTCGAGTACGCGGCGCATGGCGGCGACGGCGTGCTGCTCGCCGGTCAGGCGGGCTTCGCGTACGGCCATGACGGCGCCGATGTTGAGGCCCAGTTCGGCGCAGGCGTCGAGGAGCTGTTCGCCATCGTCGAAGATTTCCTTGGCGGAAACGCCGGGGGAGAGCGATGAGGCCGAGCCGGGAAGCTCAATGAAGGTGGCGTAATCGACATTGTCGAGCATGCGTAGCATGGGAACGACGATGTCATCGGGGGTGCCGTCGGTCTCAAAGACGGAATAAGCTTGGCCGCCCACCTCGGTGCGGTAGGTGCGGCAGAAGGCAATGTTTACGTGTGCGTAGGCGAGCTGGTTCGTGAGCGCGGCGAGAACGCCGGGGACGTCCTGGTGCGCCACAAACAGGGTGGAATACATGCCCGAGATATCGACGCCGACGCCGTTGATGCGGCTGATGCGCATCTTGCCGCCGCCAAGGCTCTCGCCGCGGACCTGCGCCGTGGCGCCCGTGTCATCGACCATGTCGATGTCGACGGTGTTGGGGTGGATGGAGGCGTCGTCGCCCTTAATGTCAAAGTGATAGCTGAGGCCCTGCTCGCGCGCGAGGTCAAAGGCGTGCTTGATGTTCTCGTCGTCGGTATCGAGGCCCAAGATGCCCGCGACGAGTGCGCGGTCGGTGCCATGGCCGCGGTAGGTGTGGGCAAAGGAGTTCCACAGGCCAAAGGTGACTTTGGTGACGCGGCCTTCCAGCAGGCTGGCGGCAACCTGGGCGCAACGCAGGGCGCCGGCGGTGTGCGATGAGCTGGGGCCGACCATGATGGGGCCCAAGATCTCGAATGCCGAGGTCGTAGCTAGTGTTTGCGGCTTGCCTGCCATGGCTGCTCCTTCTCTATCTCGTCGTCCCGAGGGGCGGGGCATACGCTGTCCCGCCGTTCCGAGGGCTTTAGTATTTGGTCGCCTGCTCGGACAGTCCTGACTCGCACGGAGAGCACATTAAGTGCTCTCCGGCTCGTGCGGAACTCGCGATCGACCAAATACTAAAGTCCTCGGAACTTAGGATACATGGTTGGAGTCGCTCTGCTGCAAAATTTATCGGCCTGTGACCTATTCCATGTCCCAGGTCGGCTCATCTTCACCACCTTTAAATAAAAAAGAGGTACCGGTTGTTCCGGTACCTCTTTTTGGTGCGTTTTTATTTGGCTGTGGCTTTTGCCGCTGGCTTACAGGCCGCAGGCAGCTTTGAGTTCGTCGACGCGGTCCGTTTTCTCCCAGGTAAAGTCGGCGTCTTCGCGGCCAAAGTGACCGTAGGCTGCCGTCTTTTCATAGATGGGGCGACGCAGGTCCAGGTCGCGGATGATTGCGCCCGGGCGCAGGTCAAAGGTCTTCTCCACGGCCTCGACGATCTTGTCCTCGGCAATATGCGCGGTGCCAAAGGTGTCGACCATGATCGACAACGGCTTGGACACGCCGATGGCGTAGGCCAGCTCGACCTCGCAGCGATCGGCCAGGCCGGCGGCGACTACGTTCTTGGCGACCCAGCGAGCGGCGTACGCGGCAGAGCGGTCGACCTTGGTGCAGTCTTTGCCGCTAAAGGCGCCGCCGCCGTGACGGCCGTAGCCGCCGTAGGTGTCGACGATGATCTTGCGGCCGGTCAGGCCCGTGTCGCCCATGGGGCCGCCCACGACAAAGCGTCCGGTGGGGTTCACATAGATATCGGCGCCATCCCACGGCATGTTCTCGGCATCCATGACGGGTGCGATGACATGCTCGATAAGGTCGGCCTTGATCTTGCCCATGTCCTCAACTTCGGCAGCGTGCTGCGTGGAGATGACGATGGTTGTGACCTCCACGGGCTTTCCGTCCTCGTAGCGCACGGTGACCTGGGTCTTGCCGTCGGGGCGCAGATAGGGCAGGGTGCCGTCGTGGCGCACGGCGGACAGGCGTTCCGCCAGGCGGCTTGCCAGGTAGTGCGGCATGGGCATGAGGGTCTTGGTCTCGTTGGAGGCGTAGCCAAACATCATGCCCTGGTCGCCGGCACCGATCAGGTCGATCGGGTCGGTGGTGGCGCCGGTCTGGGTCTCAAATGACTCGTCGACGCCCTGGGCGATATCGGGGGACTGCTCGTGGATGAGGCTCATGACGCCGCAGGTATCGCAGTCAAAGCCAAACTTGGCGCGGTTGTAGCCGATGCGGCGGATGACGCCACGGGCGATTTCCTGCACGTCGACGTATGCCTGGGTGCGAATCTCTCCGGCGACGATGACGGTGCCGGTGGTCACGAGGGTCTCGCAGGCGCAGCGGACGTTTTCCACGTTGGCGGGCACGCCGTTGGGCGCAATATAGCCCTGCTCCTGCAGCTCTATTTCTTTGGCGAGGATTGCGTCGAGGACGGCATCGCTGATCTGGTCGGCGATCTTATCGGGATGGCCTTCGGTCACCGACTCCGACGTAAACACAAAAGACCCCTGCTGGGGCGGGATGGAACGAAGCTCTTCTGACATGATTGTCCTTTCGAATAACGTGTCCCAGCGACCGTTACCATTCCGCTGGGCTCTGTATGCAGGGGCACATCATAGCGCGTAAATCCAACATTCACACCCTTTCCGCACCTACTCATGAGGTAGCTAATTTGGGACGGGGCTTTTTTAGCTACCCCGGCTGATTGTTTGCTGGTTTAGCCGATAGCCTGCCGGGGCAGCTAAAAAAGCCCCGTCCCAAATTAGCTACCCAGCTTCGATGGCTGGGTCGGTGCCCTTTGTGCGGAGGTGGGCATTGTTGCTTTATACTGGTGCGGTTAGACATCCATCCTGCAATCGAGGAGATTTCCATGGCATCAGACGTTCGCGTCCGCTTTGCACCCTCACCGACGGGCAAGCTGCACATCGGCGGCGCCCGCACCGCTATCTATAACTGGGCTTTTGCCCGCGCAAACGGCGGCACGTTCATCCTGCGCATCGACGACACCGATCCCACCCGCTCTACCGACGAGAACACGCAGATCATTCTGCGCGCTATGCGTTGGCTGGGCTTGGACTGGGACGAGGGTCTCGAGGTTGGTGGCGACTATGGCCCCTATGCCCAGACCGAGCGCCTGGACCTGTACAAGCAGGCCGCCCAGAAGCTTTGGGACGAGGGCAAGGCCTATCCCTGCTTCTGCACCAAGGAGCAGCTCGAGGCCGACCGTAAGGCCGCCCAGGAGCGTAAAGACCCCTTCCAGGGCTATCAGCGCCGCTGTCGCGATCTCGATCCCGAGGAGGCACGCCGCCGCATCGAGGCCGGCGAGCCCTACGTCCTTCGCATCAAGGTGCCCGAGGACCGCGGCGATGTCGTCATCCACGACGCCGTCCACGGCGAGGTCACCTTCGATGCCAAGGAGCTCGACGACTTCGTCATCTTCCGCTCCGATGGCACGCCCACGTATAACTTCGCGACCGTCGTCGATGACGCCATGATGAAGATCACCCATGTCATCCGCGGCGACGACCATCTGTCCAACACCCCGCGCCAGGTCATAGTTTACGAGGCCCTCGGCGCCCCCGTTCCCACATTCGCCCACATCTCCATGATCTTGGGTGCCGACGGCAAGAAGCTCTCCAAACGCCACGGCGCCACCTCGGTGGAGGAGTACCGCGACGCCGGCTACCTGTCCGACGCGTTCGTTAACTACCTGGCGCTGCTCGGCTGGTCGCTCGACGGCGAGACCACGATCATCCCGCGCGATGTTCTGGCCAGCAAGTTCTCGCTCGACCGCATCTCTAAGAACCCGGCGACCTTCGACCCCAAAAAGCTCGACTGGGTCAATGCCGAGTATATCAACAACATGTCCGACGCCCAGTTTGCCGACGAGATCATGGTCCCTGAGCTGCACGAGGCCGGTATGATCGAGGGTAACATCGAGTACGGCGAGGACTGGATCGACGCGCTTGCCGCCATCGTCAAGCCGCGCACCAAGATGCCGGCCGACGCCGTGACCGTCGCCGCTCCCATCTTTGCCACGGCCGAGACGCTCGAGTATGACGAGAAGTCTGTCAACAAGGGTCTGGCCAAGGAAGGCATGGGCGCCATTCTGGATGCCGCCAAGGCCGCGCTCGAGGGCGTGGATGAGTGGGCGGCTGACAACATCGACGCCGCGCTTGAGCCGCTGCCCGAGCAGATGGACCTCAAGAAGCGCGTGGTGTTCCAAGCTGTGCGCGTCGCCGTCTGCGGTAACATGGTGAGCCCCCCGCTGGGCGAGACCATGGCGCTCGTCGGTCGCGACGACTGCTTGGCGCGTATCGACCGCGCCCGTACGATGGCGCTGTAGCAGCTGCGTAAACGCATGTATCCGAGCCCCGTTCACCCGAGCGGGGCTCTTGTTTCTAAAGACGTATGGGATGGGAGGTACAGAGACCATGGCCGAGCAACTGTCGCTGTTTGGTTCGCCGGAACCTAAGGAAGCTCCGAAGTCCACGGCCCCTGCCGCCGCCCCGGCGCAGCCCGAGCTCGCACCCGAACCCGTCTCCGCCTACGCGAGCGTGGTCCTCGACATCCCGACCCGTGCGCTCTCCGAGCCATTCGACTACGGCATCCCGCAGTCCCTTGCCAACGATGCCCAGATCGGGTCCACGGTCCTGGTCTACTTTGGCAACCGTGCGGCCGCGGGCTATATCGTCGATATCGCGCCCGAGCTGGGCGACCTGCAAGGCAACGACACCCTCGACCCCTTGCGCATCAAGCCCATCGAGGCCATCCTCAGCAAGCCGCTCTTTACCGCCGAGGCTGCACGCATTGCGCGCTGGATGAGCCACGAGTACGTCGCGACGCTTTCCGAGTGCCTGCGTCTGTTCTTGCCTCCGGGCGGCAGCCCGCGTGTCGTGAAGGGCGATGACGGCGTGTGGACCGTTGAGCGCCCCGCCGTAAAACCCATCCAAAACCGTTGGGTCATGCTCACGCCCGAGGGATTCGACTACACGCCGCCCAAGACAGCGGTCCGTCAGCGTCAGCTCATCGACGCGCTCCAATGCGGCCCGGTCACGACGCGCGACCTCAACCTGCTCTACAACAGCATGTCGGCGACCATTAAAGCGCTCGAAAAACGCGGCGTCGTGGTGGTGGAGGAGCGCCGCGCCTGGCGTGGGTGTAGCGAGCAGACCACGTTGTCCTCGGCAAGCGGCAAGGCGCCGGTTTCTCTCACCAACGGCCAGCAGCAGGCGCTCGCCCAGATTGAACGCGCCCGCCTTGATGCCCATGGCGACGTGGTCCTTGTCGATGGCGTCACCGGTTCCGGCAAAACCGAGGTTTACCTCTCGGCGATTGAGCGCGTGCTGGCGGCCGGCCGTTCGGCCTGCGTGCTCGTGCCCGAGATTTCGCTGACGGCCCAGACCGTAGGCCGCTTCCGCTCGCGCTTTGGCGAGACGGTCGCGGTCTTCCACTCGCGTCTTTCGGCCGGCGAGCGTCTGGACCAGTGGGATATGGTTGCCAGCGGTGCCGCGCGTGTGGTCGTGGGCGCCCGCTCGGCACTCTTTTGCCCGCTCAGCGATCTTGGTCTCATCATCATCGACGAGGAGCACGAGACCAGCTACAAGCAGGGCTCCAGCCCGCGCTACCATGCGCGCGAGGTGGCTGCCGAGATGGCGCGCCGCTATCGGTGCCCGCTCGTGTTGGGCTCCGCCACGCCCTCGGCCGAGGCCCTCGACCGCTGTCGCCGCGGTATGTATAACGGTGCCACCTGGACGCGTGTCGAGATGCCCGAGCGCCCGGGACACGCCGTGCTGCCCACGGTCCGCATTGCCGACCTACGCCGCGAGTTCGCGCACGGCAGCCGCTCCATGTTCTCTAAACCGCTGATGGAGGGCTTGGAACGCTTGGTCGAGCGCCGCGAGAAGGCCGTACTGCTGCACAACCGCCGCGGTTTTGCTCCGTTTTTGATGTGCCGTGAGTGCGGCTGCGTCCCCACCTGCAACCACTGTTCTACCGCGCTCACGTACCACGAGCGCACGCACACGCTGCAGTGCCACACCTGCGGATCGTCCTGGCGCGTGCAGCCCTATCCGGCGCCCACGAGTCGTTGTCCCAAGTGCGGCAGCCGCTACCTGGCAAAAATGGGCCTGGGTACGCAGCAGATCGAGGACGCCCTACACCAGATACTGCCCGAGGATGTCGCCATCATTCGCATGGACGCCGATTCCACACGCGGCAAGGATACGCACAAAAAACTACTCGAGCAGTTCGATGCCGCCGATTGCGCGGTGCTGCTGGGTACCCAGATGATTGCCAAGGGCCTCGATTTTCCTGAGGTCACGCTCGTGGGCGTGGTCAATGCCGACTTTGCGTTAAAGCTGCCCGATTTTAGGGCGGGGGAGCGCGCCTACGATTTGCTGGAACAGGTCGCCGGTCGCGCCGGTCGCGGCGATCGTCCCGGCGAGGTTATCATCCAGACGTATCTGCCCGAAGACCCGGTCATTCGCGCCGTCGCAGAGCACGATCGTTCGATCTTTACCGACTACGACCTGGACCAGCGCCGAGACGCGCTGTACCCGCCGTTCGTGCGCCTGGCCAACATCTTGGTATGGTCGACGAACGCGGATGACGCGCAGGACTACATTGGGCGCATCGCAAAGCTTCTCAAGCGCCGCTGGCATGCCGCCGCGCCTGACTTTTTGCGGGCCGGAAGTGTCGTGCCGCAGGTGCTGGGCCCCGCTTCGTGTGTAATCGAGAGAGCCAAAGACCGTTACCGCTTCCATCTGCTTGTAAAGTCGCCGGTAGGGTACCATGTCTCTGATGATATCGACGCCTGCCTCAAAGAGGTGGGCTCCGTGCGCGGCGTGAGCGTGAGCGTTGACGTCGACGCCTATGATTTGATGTAACAACCCGAAAGGATGGCCATGGAAGCCAACGGAATCGTATTGTCGCCCGACCCTCGTCTGCGCCAGGAGTGCGCCGTCATCGAGGAGATCACCCCGGCGATCGAGGCGCTTGCCGAGAAGATGAAGAAGATGATGTTCGACAACGGCGGTTGCGGCCTGGCCGCCCCGCAGATCGGCGAGCTCATCCAGCTCGTCACCATCGACTGCGACTACACCGACAAGAACGACTATGACCCGTACGTGCTCATCAACCCTGTCATTGTTGAGCAGAGTGACCATCTGGTGCCGTTTAGCGAGGGCTGCCTTTCCATCCCTGGCATTAGCTGCGAGATCGAGCGTCCCGACCATGTCGTTGTCGAGGCATACGATCTGGACGCCAATCTGATTCGCTATGAGGCCTCGGGCGACCTGTTCTGCGTGTGCCTGCAGCACGAGATCGATCACTTGCACGGCAACACCATGTTCGAGCGACTCAAGCCGATGCAGCGCATCAAGGCCGTCAAGGAGTACCAGGACGCCCTGGCCCGCGGCGCTCGACCGGGCGAGACTGAATAAGGTCGTCCGTCCCTGGGGCTGGCCGCCTATATATCGTCCCGCGCGCAGTTTCGCAGCGCAGCGAGAATGTTTGAGCACGGGATGATATATAGGCGGCCAGCCCCAGGGACTACTAGTTCTTGGCTCGGTTCGCCCGGGTGTCGTCGGGCCAGGGAGGGGCGTCTTCGCTGATAATTGCTTTGTTGGAAGAGCTGCTTTTATTGCGGCTCTTTCTTTGGTTTTGGGTATATTTGTTCTTGTTGAATTGTTATTGCGGATGGGCTGGCGACTTGGCTTTCCGCTGTTATTTGTAGCCGTCTCGGTTTTGTTTGAGGGGAGACGTTCTTGATGCGTATTGTGTTTATGGGTACGCCCGATTTCGCGGTGCCGTCGCTGACTTCGCTTGTTGAGGCTGGGAATGAGATTGCGCTGGTAATTACGCGTCCCGATGCTGTTCGCGGGCGTGGTAAAAAGCTGGAGCCGTCTCCTGTTAAGGCCAAGGCGCTTGAGCTTGGTCTGCCCGTTGTTGAGGCAAATCGTATGACGCCGGATGTTATTGATCGGCTTAAGGCTGCTGATGCCGATATTTTCTGTGTGGCTGCCTATGGCTGCATTTTGCCCGATGAGGTGCTGCATATGGCGCCGCTCGGTATTGTGAATGTTCATGCTTCGCTGCTGCCCCGTTGGCGTGGCGCTGCTCCCATTCAGCGTGCCATTCTTGCTGCTGACGAGGTTGCCGGCGTTTCCATTATGCGCATTGGGCATGGCGTGGATACGGGCGCTTATTGCGCGCAGGTGTCGACCTCGGTTGCCGGTAAACATGCCGAGGCACTGACCATGGAGCTTGGTGAGCTGGGCGGTAAGTTGCTTGCCGATACGCTTCCCTCGCTTGCCGATGGCTCGGCCGTTTGGACTGAGCAGGATGAGTTCCTTGTCACGCATGCTGCCAAGATTTCCAAGCAGGAGATGCGTCTGGATCCGCAGATGGGGGCGCTTGATTGCGTGCGTCATGTGCTTGCCTCTTCCGACACCGCTCCCGCTCGCTGCGTGATTGCCGGCAAGACCGTGCGCGTGCTCGATGCCGCACCGGCAGATGTATTGCTTGGCGAGGGGCTCGTCGCCGTTCGGGCCAAGCGCGTCTACCTGGGCCTGTCCGATGGCGCGGTCGAATTGCTCGAGGTTAAGCCCGATGGTAAGCGTGCTATGGCTGCTTCTGCCTGGGCTGCCGGCCTGCAGGGTGCGGATCTTTCGTGGGGTGTTTTGTCATGAGTAGGCTTTCCCCCGCGCGCAAGCTCGCGCTTGATGTTTTGATGGAGGCCGACCGCCGCGGCATGTACGCGCGTGACGTGCTCTCGTCCCGTGCCTCGGCCAAGGCCATTGACCAGCGCGATTCTGCTTTCGCCGCTCGTTTGGCGCTGGGCGTTGCAGCCACCCAGGGCATTTTGGATGAGCTGCTCGACCAGTTTCTCGATAAGCCCAAAAAGGTCGCGCCCCGTGTGCGCATGGCACTTCGTATCTCGGCCTTCGAGATGCTCTACCTGCATACCCCGGGTCGCGTTGCGGTGAGTCAGGGCGTTGAGCTCGTGCGCAGCGGTGCTAAGTCTGCCGCCGGTCTGGCGAACGCCGTGCTGCATAAGGTTGCGAACAACGTCGAGGACTTTGCCACTGCGGCGGATGCGGATGAGTCCGAGCGCCGTTTGGTTCGCCTATCTCGCCTGATGGGCATGCCGCGCTGGCTGTGCACTCGCATTATGGCGTCGTTCGATACACCCGAGGGCGCGCTCGGCTTTGCCGGCAATCTGGCGCCCGCGCCGCTGGCTTTGCACGAGAATGCCTTTGCAACCAAACCCGATCCGTACATTTCTCAGCTTGTGGCACCCGTGTTCCCGGGTTGCCATGCGCCGGTCGACGCGCAGGCCACGGTTGCGTCGGGTGTGTTTGAGCGCGCAGCTGCCGTGGCCTCGGACCTTAACGCCCAGCTCATCGCTACCGCGGCGACCCGTCCCGGGCGTTGTCTAGAGATTGGCGCCGGTCGTGGCACCAAGACCTATGTGATGATGTGCCAGGCCAAGCGTGCCGGTTACGACCGTCAGCACACCGCACTCGATTTGCACGACCGCAAGTGCGACCAGAATCTCGCACGTCTGCATAAGGCGGGTATTACGGGTGTTCGTACCGTGTCGGGCGATGCCTGCGAGCTCAATGAGGTGCTCACGTCCTTTGACGCGATGCTTGGCGAGCCTGCCCTGTTCGACACGGTGTTTATCGATGCTCCGTGCTCGGGCACCGGCACCATGCGCCGTCATCCCGAGATACCGTGGCGCCTTGCCGAGAACGACGTTACGACTGAGTTGCCCCGCCTGCAGCTGACGATGCTCAAGGAAGCAGCCGCGCGCGTGGCTGCCGGCGGTGAGCTTATCTATGCCACCTGCTCGGTCTTCGATGAGGAGAACACGCAGGTCGTTGATGCCTTCCTAGCCTCTCCCGAGGGCGCCGGCTTTACCGTGGCACCGCTCTCCGAAGCCCAGATTCTGCAGCTGCCCGAGTTCGCCCAGGCCAAGAAACTCGTCACCCTGCGCCAAAACGCTCGAGGCCTCTTCCAAAGTGTGCCCGTTAATGCGGACTCCTACGACGGCCACTTCTGCGCCAGACTGGTCCGCAAGTAAAACGGATTCCAAGGGTAGCTAATTTGGGACGGGGCTTTTTTAGCTGCCCTGGCCGCCAGTCGGCCAAACATTTGCGTTATCAGCTGGGGCAGCTAAAAAAGCCCCGTCCCAAATTAGCTAAAGAGTGGGAAAAATAGCCCCGTTTCATATTTGCTGCTATCAAAAGTAGAGCGGATTACGGGGCAAGATTGGTGATGCCTGACCACAGCAAAAATGGCCTAAATAAAACCGCAGGTAGATGGTTTGTTGAAATTTGCAAATTACCGGAATGGATAGAGGTTGCCAATTCGGCCCCGTAATCCGGCAGGGTTTTGAAATGTTACAAACTTAGCATCAGCCCGAAATCCCATCTAAAGAAAAGTTGCGGTGAAATGGATCCTGTTTGGCCGTTGAAAGGGCTGATTCAGGAACTATTTCACCGCAACTCATCAGGAAGCCTGGGTGTCAGGACCGCTTGTCGCTAGTGGTTATGTGGGCAGTCGGCGCAGCAGCCACTGGTGGCGCTGGTGCTGGACCCGCCACTGCGCTGGTCGGTGTTGTAGAAACCGCTGCCGTCGAACTTAATGCCGCTGGCCGAGAACGTCTTGGATGCCGGGGCGCCGCAGCTGGGGCATACGACCTCGGGAGTCTCGGACATGGGGTGCTCAACCTCAAAAACGTTGCCGCAGCTCGTGCACTTGTATTCGTAGCGCGCCATAATACTTCCTTTTCAGCACAAAGCGGGCAGATCGCTCTGCCCGCAAAAATTCAAACAGCAGTAACTGTACCCTATATCGAGGGTTTTATCACGCTTCGCCCCAGAATCTATGGGTGCTGCGCAGGAGCTTCGCAGTTTTCTCTTCGGCCTCCGCAACGTCTGCCTCTTGTGCCTGCCACGTCCAGTTGCCTGTGGCTACACCCGGCACGTTCATACGTGCGTCGTCGCCCAGCCCCAGCACATCCTGCAGCGGCATCATCACCAGGGGGGCGTCGCTTGCGAGCGCGTCGCCCATCAGCTTGGCCGCCACCTCAGCACCGCTCGACTCGTCGCCGCCTGCAAAGGAGCGCGTGCACCAGCCAGCGAGCGTCGAAGTGTCGTGCGTCGAGGTGTACAGGATTTTGCCCGGCGTGGGATGAATTCCGCAGCGAACGTCGTAGTCACTAAACTCCAGTACGTCCATGCCGGGAAAACCGCAGGTCGAAGCCATAGCGCGAACGCCAGGCGTCAGATAGCCCAGATCCTCGGCAATAAAATTGAGCGGACCCAGCTCGTCGTAGGCGGTCTGGAACAGGTCCTTGCCCGGACCAGCAAGCCAGCGGCCGTCGGCACAGGCTTTGCCAGCGGGAATGCTAAAGTAGTTGTGGAAGCCCAGGAAGTGGTCCAGGCGCACGCGGTCGTAGAGCGCGAACGCTCGGCGCAGGCGATCGAGCCACCAGCGATAGCCGCTCTCCTTCATGTGGTCCCAGCGGAAGGTGGGATTTCCCCACACCTGACCTTCGGGCGCAAAGTTGTCGGGCGGCGCACCGGAGATCTCGATTGCCTTGCCGGTATCGGACAGCCAGAAGTTCTCGGGCTCGCTCCACGCATCTGCCGAATCGTCCGATACATACATCGGGATATCGCCGATGACCTCGATGCCCTTCTTGTGCGCATAGTTCATGAGCTCGCACCAAGCCAGGTCAAAGCGGTACTGCATGTACGCCTGAAGCTCGGTCTCGTCGTGGAAGCGCTTGTCGTCGATCAGATGCTCGTTGTAGCGCGCGACATCTGCCGGCCAATTGTGGCGCGACTCGCCCTCAAAGTATTTCTTAACGGCCATGTAGACGCAGTACTTCTCGAGCCAATCGGCATTGCGATGTTTAAACGCGGTGTACAGCGGGTCGGCATCTTCGCCACCGTGGGCCTTCCAAGAAGCGAAGTCGGCGGCCAGCTCCTCGTGACTCTCGGGCAGCAGGTCGATGTTACCCGCAAAAGCCGAGGGTCCGGCATAGGGGGAGCGGAAGAAATCCGTCGGGTTGACGGGCAGGACCTGCCAGTAGCGTATGCCCATGGCGGCCAGGTGGTCGATAAAGCGGCGCGTGGGTGCGCCGATCGTACCCGGCTTGCCATCGTCAGTCGGCACCGAGGTAATGTGGCACACGACGCCCGCGCCATGATCGAGCGGCTCTTGCAGGCGCCTCTCGGCATGGTGATAGATGATCGAAGAGCCCAGCGGGCACAGGTCGAGCGTGACCGTGCCGTTGTGGATCTCGCACTCGTGGCCGCTGATCACGTCACTCGCGCATTCACCGAGCGCCGGAATCGTCACGCGGTGCGAATTGCGCAGGCTGCGGTTGACGATAACGGTCGCAGCCTCGCCGTCTTTGCCCGTGCGGGTGTAGGCTAGGACGTCATCGTTAAGCGCGAAGGCCTTGATCTCGCCGTCAACCATAAAAGGCAACGCGCGGCGCAGGGCGGATGCGTTCTTCACGATGGCCAACGTATCGAAATCGTGGAGCTGGTCCTTTGTCGGCAGGGTACGGCGGTTGCCCGGATCGGTGAGGCCCTCCAGGCCGTACTCATCGCCATAATAGATCGAGGGCACGCCGGGGAAGGTCATCTGCATGAGCGTCGCCAACCAAAAGCGCCTCTTGGCCAGGTCCATGGAGTTCTCGTCCAAGCGCCATTTGCTACGCTCGCTCTCGGGTAGCTGCGACTCGTCGGGACCACCGCCGAGCACCGAGATAATGCGCGGACGGTCGTGGCTCGAAAGCAGATTGAGCGCGCAGGCCAGTGCCTCGCGCGGGTAGTTCTCGCGCAGTGTCTCGATGTCCTCGGCAGCCTGATAGGCGTTCTTGTAGCCCATCAAAAAGCCGATGACCATGTCGCGGAAGGGGTAGTCCATGACGGAATCGAGTTCGGAGCCCTGCAGATAACGGCGCAGATGGTCATAGCTGATCTTGTTGGAGGCGTCCTCCCAGACTTCGCCGAGCAGCAGCGCATCGGGCTTCTCTTCGAGCACGGCGGCCTTGATATCGGCCAGGAAGTCATCGGAAAGCTCGTCGGCCACATCGAGTCGCCAGCCGTGGGCACCGGCGCGCAGCCACTTGCGAATGACGCCGTCCTTGCCCAGAAGCTTTTTACGCACGAGCTCGGAATTCTCGTTGAGGGCGGGCATGTTGCTCACGCCCCACCAGCAGTCATACGTGCCGTCCTCGTGGAAGGTAAACGCATCGCGCCACGGGGAGTCCTCGCTCTGCCACGCGCCGACGCCGGGATAGTTGCCGTAGCGGTTAAAGTAGATTGAGTCGTCGCCCGTATGGTTGAAGACGCCGTCCAGGATGATGGAAATGCCGAGCTTCTCGGCCGCCTCGCACAGCTCCGTAAAGTCCTGCTCGGTTCCCAGAATCGGGTCGATCTTGGTGTAATCGGCTGTGTCGTAGCGGTGGTTGCTCGCGGCCTCAAAGATCGGGTTGAGGTAGATGGCCGTAAAGCCCAGCTCGGCGATGCGGGGCAGGTCATTTTGGATACCCTTGAGAGAGCCGCCGTAAAAATCCCAGGTCTTGATGGATCCGTCCTCGGCACGCTCGTACACGGGCGGCTCGTTCCAGTCCTCGACCATGCGACGCTGGATTCCCTTACGCGGTTTTTCGACCTCGGCCAGCGTGCGTTCGCGCCAGTTTTCGTCGCGGGCGTAGCGGTCGGGGAAAATCTGGTAGACCATGCCGTGCTCGTACCAGGTGGGACGGTTCTCGCGGTGCTTGTAGACGGTAATCTGGAAGGACGGAACCTCGGCGTAGTTGTATACAACGCCCTCGCCGCCGGTGCGACCCTGCGGCGCACCCAAGCGGACCTCGGGCTGGCCTTCGATATTGCATATAAAGCTGTACCATACAAGACAGGGCTCGGCGCAGTTGAGCTCCCCGGTAAAGATGCCATCGCCCTTGTGCTCCATGGGGATTAAGGTCTCTCCGATGCCGTCGACCCAGGTGCGCAGGGTGAGCGTTGCCTGGTTGGGGTCGGCATCCTCCAAAATCACCGAAAGCGAAACGGAAGTTCCAGTGGTCACAGCGCCAAAAGGAGTGCGAAACTGCGTCAGGCGGCTGTTGTGTATCAATCTCATAGTACGGTCCAGTTCTATACAATCATGGCCAGCGGGTCATGGGCTTAACGCACAGTGCATAAGTATATCCGTTGCACTTTAGTTGTATAAACTACAGTCGCTCACTATCGGCGAACGGTTTTCCTAGAAAATCGTTTTACCAACTATCTACAGAGAAGGGGCGCCCGGTTGGAGCGCCCCTTGTTTAGGGTTTTTATTAGGTTTTAGATCGTCTGTGGACTAGCGGCGCTTGCGGGTGGCCGTTGCCTTGCGGACGGAGGTCTTCTTGGTCGGAGCCTTTTCCTCGGCTGGAGCGGCGGGGGAGACCGGGGCCTTCTTGGCGGGTTCGGTCTTTACCGTAGCCTTTGGAGCGGCTGTCTTGGTCGTAGCCTTTTTGGCCGTTGTCGTGGCGCGCTTGCGTGTGGTGGTCTTGGCGGCCGGCTTTGCCTCGACAGCTGCCTCGGCCTTGGGCTCGGAGGGCGCCTCCTCGACCTTGACGGCGGGCTTTGCATCAGCCTTCGGGGCCGTCTTCGCGGCGGCCTTCGTCGTAGCAGCCTTGGTCGCCGGCGACTTCGTAGCCGTGGCCTTCTTGGCGGTCGCGGTCTTGGTCGCGGTCGTCTTCTTGGCAGCGGTCTTGGCCGGAGCCTTTGCCGCGGTCTTTGCCTCGGCAGTGGTAGCCTCAGCGGTGGCCTCGGCCTTTACCTCGGGAGCGGCCTCGGCTTCGACGGCCTTCTTGGCAGCGGCGGTCGTACGCTTACGCGTGGTGGTTGCCTTGGCAGTGGTGGTCTTGCTCGTAGCGGCCTTCGTGGTCGTGGCCTTCTTAGCCGTCGTCTTGCGGGTCGTCTTCTTGGCGGCAGGCTTCGCCGTGGGCTTTACCTCGCCGTCGACAGCCGGCTTCTCCTCGGCCTTGGGCTCCTCGGCAGCAGCGGGCTCCTTAACGGGTGCCGCAGGCTCGGCCTCGGCAGCAGCGGGCTCCTTAACGGGTGCCGCAGGCTCGGCCTCAGCGGCAACCGGCTCCTCCACAGCCGCAGCAGCTTCCACTGCCACCGGCCTCTCAATCTCTGGATGCATAAAGAAGTACAGGTCCAGATACTTATCGGCCGAACGTGTCCAGCTAAAGTCCTGGCTCATGGCCTGCGTGACCAGCTGATTCCAGGCCTCGCGGTTATCCCAGAACAGGCGAGCCGCGCGGAACACCGCGTCGCCCATCTCGTCGCCGTTAAAGTGACTAAATGAGAAGCCCGTGCCCTCGCCGGTAAACTCGTTGTACGGTTGCACGGTGTCCTTCAGGCCACCGGTCTCGCGCACAATGGGCAGGGTGCCGTAGCGCATGGCGATGATCTGCGACAGGCCACAGGGCTCAAACTTCGAAGGCATCAGGAACATATCGGCGGCGGCGTACATGCGCTGCGAAAGCGCCGGGTCAAACTCGATACGCGCCGCCATGGTGCCGGGGTATTTGCCCTGGAAGTAGCGAAGGCCGTCCTCGTAGTCGCGGTCGCCGGTACCCAGCACGGCCACCTGAACGCCACCGGACAGGATGCGGTCGAGCGCGTACATGACCAGGTCCATGCCCTTCTGTCGCGTCAGGCGCGTGACCATCACCATAAGCGGGCGGTCGTCGCGAATCTCGAGCCCCAACTCCTCCTGCAGTTTGGCCTTGCATACGGCCTTCCCCGCGCGGTCATCAACCGTGTAGTTGGCGGCAATGCGCTTGTCGGTCGCCGGATCAAAACCCACTACGTCAATGCCGTTGAGGATACCCTGCAGAGCGTACGAACGCTCGCGCAGCACGCCGTCCAGGCCCTCGCCAAACTCGGGCGTCTGGATCTCGCCCGCATAGGTGGGGCTCACCGTGGTGATGGCATCGGCATAGTGCAGCGCGCCCAGCATATAGTTAATGCTGCAGGCGTCACAGCGCAACTGCGTGGCGGCTGCCGGAATATGCGCCATACCCAGTATGTCTTCCATCACGGTATCGCTAAACTGACCCTGGAACGCCACATTGTGGATCGAGAACACGGTCTTGACGCGGTCGTACAGCGGCAGGCCTTGGTAGAACTCTCGCAAGAACACGGGCGCCAGCGCCGTCTGCCAGTCGTTGCAGTGCAGGATGTCGCACTCAAAGCCTTCGGGCAGGTGCTGCAGGCTCTCGGTGATGGCCTTGGAGAAAAACGCGAAGCGCTCGCCGTCGTCAAAGAAGCCGTAGGGATAGTCGCGCGCAAAGTAGTGCTCGTTGTCCACGAACATATAGGTGACGCCGTCGTGCTCGAGCTTCTCCAACCCGCAGTACTCGTTGCGCCAGCTCAGGCTCACGTAAAAGTCGGCAAAGTGCTCCATCTGCGCCTTGTACTCGTCCTTGATGGTGGCGTACTTGGGCACCATCACAATGACTTCGGCGCCAGCGCGCACGAGTGCCGCAGGCAGCGAGCCCGCCACGTCACCCAAGCCACCGGTCTTAACAAACGGCGCGCACTCTGCCGAGGCAAACACGATCTGCATCTTTTTGCTGGTTTGTGCCATTTTGTCTCCCATGTTGCAATTCTAGAATAGCCGCCTGGCGCTAACCGGGCGACTATTCTACAAGTTACGTGCGATTATGTGGTGCCAACGTTAACGAGCGATGGTGGTATCGGAAGTTAACGGAGCCTTGCCCAGCACCAGGATGTTCTCGGGCGTACCGCGAAGCTCGGTGTTGGTGGGAACCACGTTGTTCTTGTCCAGGATGGCGTTCTCAACACGGGCGCCGCTCTTGATGATGCAGCTCTGGTTGATGATCGAGTTGGTCACCGAGGCGCCTTCCTCGATCACAACGCCGCGCGACAGGATCGAGTTGCGCACGGTGCCCTTGATGATGCAGCCGGCCGAGATGATCGAGTTGCAGGCGTGGCTGCCGGTCGCGTAACGCGAAGGCGGCACGTCGTGGGCCTTGGTCAGGATCGGGCGCTCGGGGTCAAAGAGCTGATCGGCCACGGTCTGGTCGAGCAGGTCCATGCTGCGACGATACAGCGACTTCTCGCTAAACACGCCCACGACCTCGCCCTTG
Organism: Collinsella sp. LCP19S3_B11; assembly: GCF_052121915.1. Taxonomy (NCBI): domain Bacteria; kingdom Bacillati; phylum Actinomycetota; class Coriobacteriia; order Coriobacteriales; family Coriobacteriaceae; genus Collinsella; species Collinsella sp. LCP19S3_B11. Next base: position 307,097 of record NZ_JBQKDI010000001.1, on the reverse strand, counting down.
TACTCATAGCTGCACACGTCGATGTTGCCAAAGTCGCCCTGGAGCGCCTCGAGCAGGTCCAGATAGTCGGCGGCCTGGTAGTGGTCGATGATCTGGAGCAGCGTCTCGCGGTTGACGATGCAGCAGTCCATAGAGGCGTTGTCGCCGTACGCGACGCCGGCGCTCACGCCCGTCAGGCGGCCGTTCTCGTTGATATCGAGCTTGGTCTCGTCTTCGATGTTGTGCGTGGCCTTGCAGTACACCACGGTCATCTGGGCACCGGATTTCTCGTGCGCCTCGATAATGGTGTTGAGGTCCATGTTAAAGATGACGTTGGTGCCCATCATCACAACATAGGGCTTGTCCGAGCGCTGGAACAGCGTCTTGTTGGAGATGATGTCGCGGAGCAAGAAGCGCATGCCGCCCTTGGTGGTGCCATACGCGTTGCCGGGCACCATGAACAGGCCGCCGTTCTTGCGGTCCAGGCCCCAGTCCTTGCCCGAGCCCACGTGGTCGATCAGCGAGCGGTAGTTGCCCGGCATGACAACGCCGACGGTCTTAATGCCGGCATTCATCATGTTGGACAGCGGAAAGTCGATCAGGCGGTAGCGGCCCAAAAACGGAACGGACGCGATGGGGCGATCCTTGAGCAGCACGCTGCCGTAGGTCGAAGAGTAGTTAGCGGTGATATAGCCGATGGCCTTGCGATTGATCATCGGATCATTCCCCCTTCCCGACAACGACGTCATTTCCAACGACGGCCGTATCCTTGGTGGTATCGACAGAGCCGAGCTTCACGCCCTCTTCGACCGTGGAGTTCTCGCCCAAAATAGCGCGGCAAATGTGCGCGCCGCTCTTAACATGCGCACCCGGCAGCAGCACGGAGTCCTCGACCACGGCGCGCTCCTCGATGATGACATCGGTCGAAAGGATCGAGTGGCGAGCGGTGCCGTAGATCTTGCAACCATTGGAGACCAGGCAGTCGTCCAGGCGACCGTCCGGGCCAATGTAGTGCGGCGGACGCGTGGTGATGTTGGACATGATGGGGAAGCTCTTGTCAAACAGATCGAACTCGGGGTTGTTGCCCAGCAGGTCCATCGAGGTCTCGTGGAAGCTGGCGATGGTGCCAACATCCTTCCAAAAGCCGTGGAACTCGTAGCTGTACAGGCGCTTGTTCTCGCCGAGCAGCTTGGGGATGATGTCCTTGCCAAAGTCGTGGCTTGAGCGCTGGTCCAGAGCGTCCTCCTCGAGCGCCTTGATCAGCACGTCGGCCGAGAAGATGTAGATGCCCATGGACGCGAGGTTCGAATCGGGCTTCTCGGGCTTCTCCGTGAACTTGGTGATGCGGCCGTCCTCGGGGTCGGTGGTCAGGATGCCAAAGCGGCTGGCCTCCTCCCACGGCACGGGCATAACGCTCACCGTGAGGTCGGCGTTGTTCTCAATGTGCGTCTTGAGCATCTTGCGGTAGTCCATGCGATACAGATGATCGCCCGAAAGAATCAGGACGTACTTGGGGTCGTTGGACTTGATGTAGTTGAGGTTCTGCGTGATGGCGTCGGCCGTGCCCGCATACCATGCGCCACCGGTTTGCGTTTCGTACGGCGGCAGGATCGACACGCCACCGTCGCGGCTGTCCAGATCCCACGCCTCGCCAGAGCCCACGTAGGCATGCAGCAGGTAGGGACGATACTGCGTCAGAACGCCCACCGTGTCGATGCCCGAATTGGAGCAGTTGGACAGCGAAAAGTCGATAATGCGGAACTTGCCACCAAAGCTAACCGCCGGTTTAGCGATCTTTTGGGTGAGTGCCCCCAATCGGCTTCCCTGTCCTCCTGCGAGGAGCATCGCGATGCATTCTTTCTTACTCATCGAATTCTCCTTCTGTCATCGATGTTCCTAAACCCATTAGCGACGGGCGCGGCGCTCGGTCGCGCCCGTCGAGTAATGCCGTGCGGCAAAGGGAACTCGCGGCCTTTAAGCGTGCCAGATCTCGTCGCGGTACTCGCGAATGGTGCGGTCGCTCGAGAACCAGCCGCTCGAGGCGGTGTTGAGCAGCGCCTTGCGGTTCCAGGTCTCCTGGTCGCCATAGCTGCCCGTGAGCTTCTCCCATGCATCTACGTAGCTGCGGAAGTCTGCCATAACCAGGTCGGGGTCGTTGTTGTTCATAAGCTCGTTGTAGATGCTCTCAAAGTTACCCGAAAGGCCGGCAAACGTGTTGTCCTTGAGCTCATCCATCACGCGGCCCAGACGTTCGCGATCATTGTTGAGCGTATCCCACGCAAAGTAGCTGTTCGATGCCCAGAGCTGCTCGACCTCGGGAGCGGTCAGGCCAAAGATCGCCTCGTTCTCGCGGCCGGCTAAATCGGCGATTTCGATGTTGGCACCGTCGAGGGTGCCCAGCGTAATGGCACCGTTCATCATGAGCTTCATGTTGGACGTGCCCGAGGCCTCCTTGCCGGCCGTGGAGATCTGCTCCGAGATCTCGGCGGCGGGGTAGATGAGCTGGGCGTTGCTCACGCGGAAGTTGGGGATAAAGCAGACCTTCATGACTTCGTTGACGCGCGGGTCGTTGTTGATGACCTCGGCCACCGAGTTGATCAGGCGGATGGTTTCCTTGGCAAAGGTGTAGCTCGAGGCAGCCTTGCCGCTAAAGATAAAGGTCGTCGGTGTTACGTGGAAGTTGGGATTGGCGATGCGACGGTTGTAGATGTCCATCACCTTCATGATGTTCATGAGCTGGCGCTTGTAGGCATGAAAACGCTTTACCTGAACATCGAAGACGGTGTTGGGGTCAATGACCAGACCGGTCTCGGCCTTAACGTAGGCGGCAAGACGCTCCTTGTTGGCGCGCTTGGAGGCACCCACGGCCTTAAGGAACTCGGTGTCGTTCTGAAAACCTTTAAGTTTCTCCAGCTCAAAGGCGTCCTTGAGCCAGCCGTCGCCAATGGCCTCGGTCACGAGCTTGGCGTAGGTGGGGTTGGCCTCGGCAAAGAAGCGACGGTGCGAGATGCCGTTGGTCTTGTTGTTGAACTTCTCGGGCGTTAAGGCATAGAAGTCCTTGAGCACATTGTTCTTGATGATATCGGAGTGAATCTTGGCTACGCCGTTGACGCTGTGGCTGCAGATCACGGACAGGTTGGCCATGCGAACCTCGCCGTCCCATAGGATGGCGGTCTGGCGCAGACGCTCCTGCCAGCCTTCCTGCGTCGTATCGAACGACTCATGCCAACGACGGCTGATTTCGTCGATGATCTGGTACACACGGGGGAGGAGCTTGGAGAACGTGCCGATGGGCCACTTCTCCAGGGCCTCGGGCAGGATGGTGTGGTTGGTGTAGCTCACGACCTGCGTCACGATGTTCCAGGCGTCATCCCACTCGAGCTTCTTCTCGTCGATGAGGATGCGCATGAGCTCGGGGCCGCACATGGCGGGGTGCGTATCGTTGGTGTGGATGGCCACAAACTGCGGCAGCAGCTCCCAGTTCGCGCCGTGTTCCTTCTCAAAGGTGTCAAGCAGGCTATAGATGCCGGCCGAGACAAACAGGTATTCCTGCTTCAGACGAAGCAGACGGCCGTGCTCGCCGGCGTCGTTGGGGTAGAGGATGGCGCTGATGGCCTCGGCCTCGGCGCGCTCGGCGTCGGCCAGGGCGTAGTCGCCGCGGTTGAAGGCCTCCAGATCGAAGTGCTCCTCGACCGGCTCAGCGGCCCAGACGCGCAGCTTGTTGACGGTCTCGCCGGCATAGCCCACCACGGGGATGTCGTAAGGGACGGCCAGGATGTCCTGCGTGTCCACGGTTCGATAGAACGTGCGGCCGTTCTCCTCAAAGCCCTCGACGCGGCCACCAAACTTAATGGTCACGGCCTTGTCCTGACGACGGACCTCCCAGGGATAGCCGTTGGTGAGCCACTCGTCGGTGGTTTCGACCTGGCTGCCGTTGACGATCTCCTGTTTAAACAGGCCGTAGCGGTAGCGCATGCCGTTGCCGTAGCCGGCAATGCCCTCGGCTGCCATGGAATCCAGGAAGCATGCGGCCAGACGACCCAGGCCACCGTTGCCCAGCGCCGGATCGGGCTCCTGGCTCTCGATGACGGACAGGTCAAGGCCCATATCGTCGAGCGCCTCGGCGACCATGTCGCGCACGCCAAAGTTGAGCAGGTAGTTGTCGAGCAGGCGGCCGATCAAAAACTCGATCGAGAAGTAGTACACGCGCTTCTTGCCCTCGGCGGTGGCGCGGGCGTCGCTCTTGGTGGCAACGGTGCGGGCCTTCTCGGCCACGAGCTTGGCCAGGGCGTTAAAGCGATCCAGATCGCTGGCTGCCTCGACGCTCTTGCCGCTAATGCTCATGACGGCATCGCGATAGAGCTCGGTAAACTCCTGCTTGTTGTCGAAGATCTTATTCATACGTTCCTTTCCCCCGGGGATGTTTCTCCCGGAACGGTTGTGACTTGTATCCTACGCCCCGCTAGGGCGGGTAATTACAGCTGTAACGGCTTTGTTACGCATCCTTAGGTGATGACTTAACAGAAGCAGACTTGGCTTTGGTAGCGGCCTTTTTGGCAGCCGGCTTCTTGGTCGCGGTAGCCTTGGCAGCGGGCTTTGCTGCGGCCTTAGCCTTGGCCTTGGTCGTCGTAGCCTTTGCCTTGGCCGGAGCCTTCTTGGCGGCCGCTGGCTTGGGCTTTACCGAGGACGCACGCTTGCGGGTCGCCTTCTTGGGCTCCTCGACCACGGGCGGCTTATAGCTGCTGGGGCCGCGACGCTTAAGCACCACGCCTGCCAGGCTGGGCACCTTAATCTCGATGGAGTCCATCTGCCCGTTCCAGGGATAGGGCTCGCTCGAGCAGGTGTAGGGCTCCTCGCCAGCATAGCCGCTGCCGCCAAACTCGGGACGGTCGGAGTCAAAGATGACCTCCCAGTCGCCCTCACGCGGCACGCCCACACGGAAGCTCTCGTAGGCCGCCGGGTCAAAGTTGATCAGGATCACGAGGTCGTCATCGACGTTCTCGCCCTGACGCACAAAGCTCACGATGGACTGCTTGGAGTTGTCCGCGTCGATCCAGGTAAAGCCGTCGTCGTTGTAGCCGCGCTCGTACAGGGCGGGCTCGGCGGTATACAGGTGGTTGAGCGCCTTAATGAACGCCTGATGGTGTGCATGGGTCTCATACTGCTCGGTCAAGAACCACTGAATAGATTCGTAGTAGCGCCACTCGATAAACTGGCCGATCTCGTTGCCCATAAAGTTGAGCTTGGCACCGGGGTGCGTCATCTGGTAGAAGGCGAGCGTGCGCAGGCCGGCAAACTGGCGCCACCAGTCACCCGGCATGCGGCCGATGAGCGAGCACTTGCCGTGCACGACCTCGTCATGGCTCAGCGGGCAGATAAAGTTCTCGGTAAAGGCGTACATGATGGAGAACGTGAGCAAGCCATGGTTGCCGGGGCGCCACGGAAAATCGGTCTGCATGTAGTGCAGGGTGTCGTTCATCCAGCCCATGTCCCACTTGTAGTGGAAGCCCAGGCCGCCGTCCTGCGGCGGATAGGTCACAAGCGGCCACGCGGTGGACTCCTCGGCCATCATCATCACGTCGGGGTAGTGCGCCTCAACAGCGCAGTTGACCTGACGGATAAACGCGCTGGCGTCCAGGTCCTCCTCGGTACCGTACTTGTTGAACTTCTTTTGGCCAGGATCGTCAATGCCAAAGTTGAGGTACAGCATGCTGGACACGCCGTCCATGCGAATGCCGTCCACATGGAAGTTCTCGATCCAGTACAGCACGTTGGAGACCAAGAAGGAGCGGACCTCGCCGCGGGCGAAGTCAAACTTGTGCGTGCCCCAGTTGGGGTGAATCTCGTGCTCAAACAGCATGTGGCCGTTAAAGGTGGCAAGGCCGTGGGAGTCGGCGCAAAAACCGCCGGGCACCCAGTCCATGATCACGCCGATGCCCGCCTCGTGGCACGCATCGATAAAGTGCATGAGCTGCTGCGGGTTGCCGTAGCGCGACGTGGCGGCAAAGTAGCCGGTCGTCTGGTAGCCCCAGGAGCCATCGAAGGGGTGCTCCATAAGCGGCATGACCTCGATATGCGTGTAGCCCATATCGCGCACGTAGTCCACGAGCTCCACCGACAGGTCGTCGTAAGTGTAAAACTCGCCGCGCTGCGCAGGGAAGGGGTCCATGGGACCGGGGTAGTTGCCGTACTCGTCCGGCTCGCCCTGTGGCTCGTCTCCGTGGCGCTTCCACGAGCCAATATGCACCTCGTAGATGTTGAGCGGCTGCGACATGTGGTTGTGGCCGGCGCGGCGCTTGAGCCACGCGGCGTCGTTCCACTGGTAGCCATCGAGGGTCCACAGCACGCTCGCCGTTCCCGGAGGGCACTCGGCCTTAAAGGCGTACGGATCGGCCTTGTAGAGCTTTTCGCCCTCGTTGGTCTCGATGAGGTATTTATAGAGCTGGCCCTGCTCGGCGCCAGGAATAAAGCCTTCCCAGATAGCGCTCGTGTGTACGGGCACCAGCGGGTTGGCTTGTTCGTCCCAATTGTTGAATTCACCGATAACGTGGACGCTCTTAACGTCGGGCGCCCAAACGCAAAAACGCCAGCCGCGCGTGCGCTGCTGCGTGTCGGGATGCGCGCCCATCTTTTCCCAGCTGCGCTCCCACATTCCAATGCCAAACAGATAGACATCGTCCTTGGTGAGCTCCGGTGCGTGCGGGGCGGCTTTACGGGTAGCGGGCTTTTTGGTTGCTGGCTTTAGCTTTGTATCGCTCACGTTTGATCCCATCATGACGCGGCAGCGTGTTGCCTTGGTGACTAGATGCGAAAGGTCCAAGGCTGCACGAATCGAAGGGACGGCGATAGCTCTATGAGTCGTCCCACCTCGCGTGCACGGTGGAACTTTCGGCAAAAACCACAATAACACCTGTCCGTTACTTTTATGGACGAAAGTGGATTTACGGTGGCGTTTAATCGGTGAGCGCCATGTTTATGCCACTGACAGAATTGCGATGGTAAAACTCTTGACAGTTTTACCAATTAGGGTTTCAAGATTTGTAGATTTACGTTTGGTAAAACGTTTTTAGCAGGTTGTTTACCATTTGACATTGAAAGGTTTGCGAATGAACCACACAGCCGCCTCTAATGTTGCTTTTATTTTTGATTGCGACGGCACACTGGTAAATAGCACCCCCGTTTGGGGCTATGCGCAGCCCGAGTTATTGCACCGTCACGGCATTGATGTAACGGTTGACGATTTTGCCCAGTTTGAGCATTTGTCGCTCGAGGACGAGTGCCAGGCCTATCACGACACCTGGGGCATTGGCGAAAATGGCGAGGAGCTGTATCACGAGCTGAGTGACATCCTGATCGATGGCTACTCCAAGGTGCCGCCGCGCGAGGGGCTCCTCGCGTTTCTGGAGCAGGCGAAGTCGGCCGGCATTGCTATGTGCGTGGCCACGTCCACGCCGGCCGAGCTGGTGCAGTCCGCACTCGCGGGTGCGGGGCTCGACGCCTATATGGAGTTTATTACCACGACGGGCGAGGCGGGCCGCTCCAAGCAGTTCCCCGATGTGTACGAGCTGGCGCTGCGCCGCCTTGAGGAGCGCCACGGTCACCAGTTTGAGCGCGCGTGGGTGTTTGAGGACGCCGTCTTTGGCCTTAAGAGCTCTGGCACTGCAGGCTTTAAGCGCGTGGGCATTTATGACCCGCACGGCCGTATGGAGCGCGACGAGGTTCGCGACAACTGCGATATCTTTATCGATAGCTATGAGGACCTGGATCGAGCCCGTGTGCTTGCGTTTAAGGGCTAGGCGAGGGCCGTGGCTTGCAAAGTATTAGTTGTTTGCGGCTCACCGGTGGTGGCGAGCGCGGATCTGTTGCGTCGACTAGCGGGGGAGTGCGACCACGTTGTCGCCGTGGACCGCGGGCTCGACGCGCTGCTAGGCGCTGGCCTGGGTTGCGACGTGTATGTAGGAGATGCCGACACGGTGAGCGACACCGGTCGCGCGTTGGTCGATACCGCCGAGGCCTTTGAGGTAGAGGGTCACGACCCCTACAAGGACTATACCGATCTAGCGTTGGCACTCGATTCGGTCCGACGTCGCTGGCCGGGCGCCGAGGTGGTTGCGACCTGCGCCACCGGCGGTCGCCCGGACATGGCCCTGTCTGTGTTAGGGCTACTGGCAGGCTATGCGGACGCCCCCGTCTGGATCGAAGAAGACGAAGTGACGGCCAGAATCCTGCACCAGGACGAGACCTGGACCATCGAGGGTGCCGAGGGCAAAACCTTCTCCATCATTTCCGTAGCCCCTGGGACAGTAGTAAGCGAACACGGCCTAGAGTGGGAACTGGACCACAGCCCTCTAGGCCTGTTAGCTGACACGGGCATCTCTAATGTCGTAAGGAAAACGGCCAAGATCCAAGTCCACCAAGGCATCGCGATCGCCTTCCTCTACAAGTGAGGCATCGCCGCGTGAGGGTTTTATCGGGACGGTGGGTTAATTAGCTGGTTTTGGCTTAGCCAAAACCAGCTAATTAACCCACCGTCCCAGGAAAACCCGTAAGAAAAAGTTTCAACAAAAATCTCTTGCATCAAGCAAAACATTCCCCTATAGTACTGCCTCGTCACGGGGGCGTAGCTCAGCTGGGAGAGCGCTTGACTGGCAGTCAAGAGGTCAGGGGTTCGATCCCCCTCGTCTCCACCATCGTGAATGCAAAGGCCTTCGGAAAACCGGAGGCTTTTTTTCTTATAAAGAGGCTCAATTGGTTGACTGTGTTCGCGGCGGGCGTTTCGGCGCGAGTCTATAAAAAGGTTTAATCATTTCAATAAATGGTGGTGTGGTCCAGCGGGATTTACGAGTACGAGCATCCCAAGATCTTCGACACCTATTACGAGAAGGTCTTGCCGTATGAAAATTGGTTTAGCTGCTGGTTTTGACGACGAGTGTAGGAACAGGTCGTTGTGCTGCAAGTATGCCGTAAACACGGATTGCTCCGGAGCGGTTTGGCATACGATTTTACAATCGAAGCCAAAAAGTTCTTGGTAATCCTCGCGTTGCTATGTTAGTATCTCTTTTGCCGAAAGGCGACGGGCGATTGGCTCAGGGGTAGAGCATATCCTTCACACGGATGGGGTCACAAGTTCGAATCTTGTATCGCCCACCATCAAAAGCACAGGTCAGAGGTGATAAGCCTCTGGCCTTTTTCTTTTTGACACAGAGAGTGTGATCAAAAAAGTTTCTTCAAAATTGTTCTTGCACCCTTGGAGGAGTTCCCGTATAGTACTTCTTCGCACGGGGGCGTAGCTCAGCTGGGAGAGCGCTTGACTGGCAGTCAAGAGGTCAGGGGTTCGATCCCCCTCGTCTCCACCCGAGCATTGAATGAGGCTCCAACGCAAGTTGGGGCCTTTTTTCATATAGGCACACAAGGTCAAAGGCAGGACCATGATCCTTCCGATCGAAAAGATCGTGCGTTGAATGACCATTGCGCGCATGGTAGTATTTCACGTCGTGGTGCAACGACACGCTAAATGGAACTTCTCCATTGCCTTTGCAACCACTAATATAAAGGGCTCTTGGCGCAACGGTTAGCGCAGGGGACTCATAATCCCTGGGTTCTGGGTTCGAATCCCGGAGGGCCCACCAGGTTTTTCAACAGGTCAGGCAATTTGTCTGGCCTGTTTCTTTTTCATGGCAACATTTTCTTGCAAGTAGCTTGTTTGCCCACTTCCAAACGCCTTGGGTCGCGTTCATGGCGGGAGGTCCCCGGGGGCGACCGGGCTGGAGCCGGAAAGGCGGGCTGCGGCAGCACCGCACGCCTTAGGGCGCGCCCCGCGGGCATGGCCAGGCATCGCGGACCCTCGATCCTGTGCGGGTCCGCGCCCCCGCGCCGCGACGGCGAAAGTTTTTCTAAAATTGTCCTTGCATCGCCGTCCGAGTTCCCGTATAGTACTTCTTCGCACGGGGGCGTAGCTCAGCTGGGAGAGCGCTTGACTGGCAGTCAAGAGGTCAGGGGTTCGATCCCCCTCGTCTCCACCCGAGCATTGAATGAGGCTCCAACGCAAGTTGGGGCCTTTTTTCATATAGGCACACAAGGTCAAAGGCGGCACCATGATCCTCCTGGTCGACAAGATCGAAAAAAGCTTCGGCGCGCGCGTCCTCTTTAGCGGCGCGTCCTTTCAGATCAACCCCGGCGAGCGCTTTGCGCTCGTGGGACCCAACGGCGCCGGCAAAACCACCATGCTCAAAATCATCATGGGTATCGACAGCCCCGACGCCGGCCAGGTCCAGTACTCCAAGGACTGTCAGGTGGGCTACCTCGAGCAGGAAACCAACCTGGAGCACAAGGACACGACCATCCTCGCCGAGGTCATGGCCGCCGCCAAGGAAATCCGCCGCATGGGCGAGCGCGCCAACGAGCTGCAGGCCCAGATCACCGAGCTCTCTGAGCAGGGCAAGGACGTCGACGCGCTCCTTAACGAGTACGGCCAGGTCCAGGACCGCTTTGAGCACTTGGGCGGCTACGAGCTCGAGAGCAATGCCCGCAAGATCCTGTCCGGTCTGGGCTTTAAGGTCACCGACTTTGAGCGCCCGTGTTCCGAGTTCTCGGGCGGCTGGCAGATGCGCATCGCGCTGGCTAAGCTCTTCCTGCGCCATCCCGACCTGCTGCTTCTGGACGAGCCCACCAACCACCTGGACCTCGAAAGCGTCCAGTGGTTGCGCGGCTTTATCGCCAACTACGACGGCGCCGTGCTCATCGTCAGCCACGACCGCGCCTTTATGGACGCCTGCGTCGACCACGTCGCCGCGCTCGAGAACCGCCGCGTGACCACCTACACCGGCAATTACAGCAGCTACCTCAAGCAGCGCGAGGACAACCTGGAGCAGATGCGCGCCAAACGTGCCGCCCAGGAGCGCGACATCGCCCACATGCAGGTTTTCGTCGACAAGTTCCGCTACAAGCCCACCAAAGCCGCCCAGGCGCAGGAGCGCATCCGCAAGATCGAGCAGATCAAAAAGGAGCTCGTCATCCTGCCCGAAGGCCACAAGCACATCGACTTTAAGTTCCCCGACCCGCCGCGCTCGGGCGACATGGTCGTGGGCCTGGAGGGCATGTCCAAGTCCTACGGCAACAAGCACATCTATAGCGATATCGACCTCAAACTCTACCGCGGCGAGCACGTGGCGCTCGTCGGCCCCAACGGTGCCGGCAAGTCCACCCTCATGAAGATCATCGCCGGGCTGGAGCCGCCCACTACCGGCGCGCGCGACCTGGGTACCAACGTGGGCGTGGCCTATTACGCCCAGCACGCGCTCGAAGGCATGACCGAGTCCAACACCGTCCTGCAAGAAATCGACACCGTCACGCCCAAGTGGACCGTGCCGCAGCAGCGCAGCCTGCTGGGCGCCTTCCTGTTTAGCGACAACGATTCCATCGAAAAGCAGGTTCGCGTTCTTTCCGGCGGCGAAAAGGCACGTCTGGCCCTGGCTAAGATGCTCGTGGCCCCCGAGGCACTTCTGTGCCTGGACGAGCCCACCAACCACTTGGACATCGACTCGGTGGACATGCTCGAGAACGCCCTGCAAAACTTCCCCGGCACCATCGTGCTGATTAGCCACGACGAGCACCTGGTGCGAGCCGTGGCCAACCGCGTGATCGACATCCGCGATGGCAAGGTCACGGTCTATGACGGCGACTACGACTACTACCTCTACAAGCGCGAGGATCTCGCGGCCCGCGCCGCCGAGGCGGCAGGGGAGAGTACGCCTTCCGCGGCCAAGCCCACCAAAGCCAGCGCCACCCAGGCCGATACCCCCGCTGCGGCCCCCAAGCCTGCCGAGGGCAAAAAGACTAAGGAGCAAAAGCGCGCCGAGGCCCAGGCCCGCGCTGCACTCAACAAAAAGCTCAAGGGCGTGCGCAACCAGCTCAAGAAGATCGAGGCCGAGCTCGACAAAAAGCGCGCCCGCTATGACGAGCTTATGGAATTGATGGCAAGCGAAGAGCTTTATGCCGATCAGGATAAGTTCAACGCCGCCCTGGGGGAATATAACGGGCTTAAGCAAGAGCTGCCCAAGCTCGAGGACGAATGGCTCGAGCTTTCCACCCAGATCGAAGAGGAGACCGCGCGTGAACTCTCGTAAGGCCGCTGCCGTGGCGATGAGCATCATCGCCATCGCGTGCCGCATCTGCGGCATCTTTATGAGCGCGATGACCGTGCTGCTGTGCTTTAGCGGCCTTACCGCCAAGCTGCAGATTGTGGGCTTTGTCGTTGAGCTTTCGCGCGCGCTGCCGAGCGCTATCGCGGGCTACGGCGTCATCACATCGCCCTTTGGCGGTGTGTTCCGCCTGGATTACGCCATCGTGGCCGTCATCCTGTTTGTGGCCGACTACCTGCTTTCGCGCGCCTCGCGCCGCGTCCGCTAGGGGAGCGCCATGTCCAGCAGCTACCTCATGAACCTGCTTGCCAGCGCCGTCGCCGTCATCGTGGGCATCGTGATCCACGAGAGCGCACACGCCGCCGCGGCCTGGGCGCTCGGCGACAAAACGGCCCGTTCGCGCGGCCGCGTCTCGCTCAACCCGCTCAACCATATCGACCCGTTTGGCACCGTCCTCCTGCCGCTGCTCATGCTCGCGGCCGGCGGCCCGGTGTTCGCCTTCGCCAAGCCCGTGCCCGTCTACCTCAACAACCTCAAGCACCCCAAGCGCGACGAGGTCTTGGTGAGCGCGGCCGGCCCCGTATCGAACATCGCACTGGCGTGCCTTGCCGCGGCCCTCATGCACGCAGCATACGGCAACCTCTACACCAGCATGTCCTTTGCCGTAGCGTCCCAAATCATGAACTTCGGCGCCACCTTTATCGTGGTCAACCTGTCGCTCGCGTTTTTTAACCTCATCCCGATCCCGCCGCTTGACGGCTCGTCGATCATCGTGCCGTTCCTCAAAGGCAAGGCGCTCACCAACTACTACCAACTGCAGCAATACGCCATGCCGATTCTTATCATCGTGCTGTATCTGCTGCCCATGTGGACCGGCATCGATGTGATCGGCCGGTATTTCGACGTTACCGTGTATCCGCTCGCTGGGCAGCTGCTTAACTTCGCAATCGCCGGCATCTAGGGTAAACTTACAGGTCGACCGTGCAAAACGGTCGCAACATGCACCCAAACCGCGCCGCGAAGGCGCCGTCAAAGGAGGTCGAAGATGTCGTATCGCGTGTCGACGCAGGTCTACAGCGGACCGTTCGACCTGCTGCTGCAGCTGGTAACCCGCCAAAAAGTTGATATCGGCGCCATCTCGATCAGCGAGGTGGCCGAGCAGTACCTTGCCGAGGTCGAGCGTATTGAGGCGCTGGACCTGGACGTGGCGAGTGACTTTCTGCTGGTCGCGGCAACCCTTTTGGACATCAAGGCCGCCTCGCTGGTGCCCCAGGAGGCCCCGCACAAAGCCGACGACGATGACGAGATTGACGAAGACCTCGAGGAACTCAGCGCACTCGACGGCGACGCCCTGCGCGAGGTCCTGATCCAGCGCCTGATCGCCTACAAGCAGTTTAAGGGCGCGGCGGCGGCCCTTGGCGCGCGCATGCAGGCCGAAAGCCGCATGCATCCGCGTGTGGCCGGCCCCGACCCCGAGTTTTTGGGCCTTATGCCCGACTACCTGGCCGGCATTACCCTGCGCGGCCTCGCCGTCATCTGCGCCGACCTGGACGGCAAGCGCCAGACCTTCTTGCTGGAGGCCGAGCACGTGGCACCGCATCGCGTGCCGCTCGACTTGACGGTGGCCTCGGTCGACCGCTTTACCATGGCGCACCAAACCTGCACCTTCCGCGAGCTGTTGGATGGCGACGCCACCACCGAGCAGCTCGTCGTCACCTTCCTGGCCATGCTGGAGCTCGCCAAGCGAGGCTCGCTCACCCTGAGCCAGGACGAGATCTTTGGAACCATCTGCATCAACCGCGTCGAGGGCGCCGAGGCCTACGTACCCGGCGAGGGCCCCGAGCTCACCGAATAGGAGCGGCAACCATGTCAACCCTTTCTACGCTAGAGGCAAACAGCCTCAAAGGCGCCCTCGAGGCGCTCCTGCTGGTTTCGAGCGATCCGGTGAGCGCGCCCGCGCTGGCAGATGCGCTGGATATCGCCCCGGGCGAGTGCGCGTCGCTTTTGGCCGAGCTCAAAGTTGAGTACGAGGAGGCCAATCGCGGCTTTCAGCTGCGCGAGGTCGCCGGCGGCTGGCGCCTGTTTACGCACCCCGCCTACCACGATGTGGTCGAGTCCTATGTGCTGAGCTGGGACACGCAAAAGCTGTCGCAGGCGGCGCTCGAGACCCTTGCTGTGATCGCCTACCACCAGCCCGTCACGCGCGAGGTGGTCAAGGGCATCCGCGGCGTCAACTCCGACGGCGTCATCGCGTCGCTCGTTGACAAGGGTCTGGTGCGCGAGCTCGGCCGCGACCCCCAGCGCGGTCAGGCCATCATTTACGGCACGACCAACGCCTTTTTGGAGAAGTTTGGTCTGCGGTCCACCCGCGACCTTCCCGATCTGGAGCAGTTTGCCCCCGACGAGCAGTCGCGCCAGTTTATCCGCGAGCGCCTGAGCGGCCGCAGCATTCAGTCTACGCTCGAGGAGCAGGTCGAGGACCTAGACGAAGAGCGCGAGCTGCTGGATACCGATGTTGAGGATGTCGAGGCAGTCGGTGGCGAGGAAACACTTGCCACCGACGACGCTGCGGAGGATACGCATGACGAGGACTAGCGAAGCAGGGGAGACGCGCGCCGCCGGTGCCACGGGCGCACCCGCGACCGACGCCCAGCCCGTCTACCCGCACACCATGCGCCTGCAGCGCTTTTTGGCGCGCGCGGGCGTGGCGAGCCGCCGCGGCTCGGAGGACCTGATGACCGCCGGCCGCGTGACCGTCAACGGCCAGGTCGCGACCGAACTGGGCACCAAGGTCGATGTGGACCGCGACCATATCGAGCTTGACGGCATGCCCGTCAAGCTCAACCAGGGCGCCGTGTACCTGATGCTCTACAAGCCGACCGGCTATCTCACCACCATGAGCGATCCGCAGGAGCGCCCCTGCGTGGCCGACCTTGTCCCGCGCGACCGTTTTCCGGGGCTCTTCCCGGTGGGTCGCCTGGACCGAGACACCACGGGCCTTTTGCTCTTTACCACCGATGGCGACCTGTCGCAGGACCTGCTGCACCCCAGCAAGCACGTCTACAAGACCTACCAGGCGCTCGTTGACGGCCACCTGACCGATCGCGACTTGGAACCGCTGCGCCGCGGCATCGAGCTCGACGACGGCCTGTGCCAGCCGGCGATCTGCCGCGTCATTACCGCGCGCGAGGCCGAAGCGGTGGCCCAGCAGGGTGTGAAGCCCGGAACAACCGCCGTGGAGGTCATCATCCGCGAGGGCCGCAAGAACCAGGTCAAGCGCATGCTGAGCAAGATCCACCATCCGGTGATCCGCCTGCACCGCTGTAACTTTGCCGGCCTGGAGCTCAAGGACGTGGCCAAGGGCTCGTGGCGCGAGCTCACCGACCGCGAGGTGCAGATCCTCAAGGCCGGCGGCATCCCGCCCAAGCAGGCCGGCGCCAAGCGCGGCGCTGCGCCGGCGACCAACACTGCGACCCGCACGCGCCACCACGGCAGCCACGGCTCCGCGCCCAAGCGCAACACCTACCGCGAGCGCTACACGGGCTAGCCAGTCCGCCAAGCCCCAGCGCCCGCGTCCCATACCAGCACGTCAACCACCGAAAGGAAGCATTGCATGATCGTCGCCATCGACGGCCCCGCCGGATCCGGCAAGTCCACCATCGCCAAGGAGATCGCCCGCCAGCTGAGCTTTAACAAGCTCGACACGGGCGCCATGTATCGGGCCGTCACCTTCGCCGCGCTCGACCGCGGCATCGATCTGGACGACGAGGCTGCCATCGACGCCCTCGCCGAGCAGATCGAGATCCGCTTTACCAACGGCACCGGCGAGGACACGCGCCTGACCATTGACGGCCAGGACGCCTCGGCTGCCATTCGCACCCCGCAGGTGGACGCCAACGTCTCCAAGGTCTCGGCCTACCCGGGCGTACGCGCCGCCATGCTCATCCATCAGCGCCGCGCCGCCGAGGACCGCGATATCGTGGCCGAGGGTCGCGACATCGGCACCGTCGTGTTCCCCAACGCGCAGGTCAAGGTGTTCCTGACCGCCGATCCGCGCGAGCGCGCCCGTCGCCGCGTGCTGCAGCGCCACCAAAACGACGCCCAGCCGCCCACCGAAGAGCAGCTCGAGGCCGAGGTCGACGAGACGCTCGACGCCCTCAAGCAGCGCGACAAGCTCGACAGCAGCCGCGAGGTCGCGCCGCTCGTGCCCGCCGAGGACGCCATGCACGTCGACTCCACCGCACATACCATCGACGAGGTCGTCTCGATAATCGAGGACCTCATCAACCAAAGGAGGTAGCTCATGCGCCTGTTTAAGCAGACGCCCGAGGATTACTACAACGCGCCATATGCCGAGTTCCCCGTGCTCATCCGCGGCACCGTCTTTGTGGTCATGGGCATCCTGTGGGTCTTCTCCAAGCTCATGTGGCGCTGGAAGGTAGAGGACGCCGACCTGCTGTTTGAGCGCCAGGAAGGCCGCGGCAGCGTGGTCATCTGCAACCACACCTCGATGGCCGAGCTCCTGGCTGTAGAGACGGCGCTATTCTTTGGCGGCCGCCGCATCCGCCCCATTTTTAAATCTGAGTTTGCCAAGAGCAAGATCGTGCGCTGGGCCTTTAGCCGCGTGGGCGGCATTCCCGTCGAGCGCGGCACCGCCGACATGAAGTGCCTACGTGCCGCCCAGCACGCGCTGCAGCGCGGCGAGGACGTCCTGATCTTCCCCGAGGGCACGCGCATCCGCTCGCGCGAGATTAAGCCCGAGGTCCACGGCGGCTTTGCGCTCATCGCCCAGATGGGCAAGGCACCCGTCAACCCGCTCGCCATCTGCGGCTGGTCCGATATCACGCCTGCGGGCAAAAAGCTTATGCGCCCCAAAAAGTGCTGGATCCGTGCCGGCAAGGCCATCTCACTATCCGATGCACCGGCCGAGCTCAAGCGCAAGGAGCGCCTGGCATGGTTTGAGTCCGAGGCCATGAGCCGCGTCTACGCCATGCGCGACGACCTGTGCGCCGAGCACCCCGGCAGGTTCTAGCCATGGGCGAGATCGTCATGAATACCGCCGCGACTGCGTCCGACCAGGCCGCCGCCCCCACCATCGAAATCGCAGCGCATGCCGGCACCTGCTACGGCGTGCAGCGCGCGCTCGACATGGCATTGGCCGCCGCGCCGCAGGCAGGGGAGAGCGCTCAGGTCCACACGCTGGGTCCGCTCATCCATAACCCCATCGTTGTGCGCGAGCTCGCCGAGGCAGGCGTTGATCTGGCAGACACCTTGGACGACGCCGCATCGGGCACCGTGGTCATTCGCGCGCACGGCGTGGTGCCGCAGGTCATCGAGGCTGCTCGCGAACGCGGCCTTACCGTGGTCGATGCCACCTGCCCCTACGTCAAGAAGGTCCATGTGGCGGCCGAGCGCCTGGTGCGCGAGGGCTACCGTGTGATCGTCGTGGGCGAGCCGGGCCACCCCGAGGTCGAGGGCATCCTGGGCCACGCCGGCGATGACGCGCAGGTCGTGAGTTGCGCCGCCGATGCGGACGCGCTGCCGCTCAAGGGCAAGGTGGGCCTGGTTGTGCAGACCACCCAAACCGCGCAAAACCTGGCCGAGGTCGTGGCCTCCATCACCCCGCGTGTGCAGGAGCTGCGTGTGATCAACACGATCTGCGCTGCCACGAGCGAGCGCCAGCAGGCGGCGGCAACCCTCGCCAACCGCTGTGATTGCATGGTCGTCGTGGGCGGCAAAAATTCGGGCAATACGCGCCGCCTGGCACAGATTTGTGCCGATGTCTGCGAGCACACCCATCACATCGAGGAAGCATCCGAGCTTGAGGCCGCATGGTTTGCCGACGCGCGCCGCATCGGCATCACCGCCGGAGCCTCAACTCCGCAAGAACACATCGAACGCGCCGTTGCGCGCATCAAGGAGCTTTGTCGCTAATCATGGACCAGACCGTACCCGCATACGCCGCCGAGGTGGCCGATTACGGGCGCAGCCGCGACCCCGAGCCGGGTGAAGGCGCGCTCGTAAAAAACGTGCGTCCCGAATCGCCCGCATGGGATGTAGGTATCGAGCCGGGCATGCGCGTGCTCACGGTCAACGGCGAGCAGCTGACCGATATGATCGTGTGGCTCTGGGAGGCCGACGAGGACACCGTCGAACTTGAGGTTCTCGACCCGCGCGACGGCACCGTCACCCCCGTTGAGCTCGACCGCTTTCCCGGCGAGGACTGGGGCCTTGAGTTCGATGGCCCCATCTTCGACGGCATGCGTACCTGTGTGAACGCCTGCGTGTTCTGCTTTATGACCATGCTGCCCAAGGGCGGCCGCTCCACGCTCTATATTCGCGATGACGACTACCGCTTGAGCTTTTTACAGGGCAACTTTGTCACGCTGACCAATCTTTCCGACGAGGACGTGCAAAACGTTATCGACCGCAATATGAGTCCCATGAACGTGTCGGTCCATGCCGTAAGCCCCGACGTCCGCCGCCGCATGATGGGCCGCAACGCCCAGCGCGGCATGGACGTGCTCGAGACCATCATGGCCGCCGGCATCGAGATCCACGCGCAGATTGTGCTGTGTCCCGGCATGAACGACGGCGAGGAGCTGCAAAAGACCCTACGCTTTTGCGAGGAGCACGAACAGATCACGAGTCTGGGCATTGTGCCACTGGGCTTTACCAAGCACCAGAGACGCTTTACCTGGTCATACAGCGACAAACCTGAGCTCGCGCGCGAAACCATTGCCATGATCCGTCCCTTCCAGGATCGTGCCTACAAGCGCTTTGGCCGCCACACCTTCCAGATGAGCGACGAGTTCTATCTGGACGCCGGCATCGAGCCACCCCAGGCCGATTTTTACGACGGCTACCCGCAGTATTACGACGGCATCGGTATGATCCGCTCGTATCTGGACGAGACTGACGATGTGCTCACCGCCGATGCCGAGCGTCTGAGCCTCGTTCGCGAGGCAATCGCCGCCCGTGGCCAGCGCCTCCTGTGCCTCTCCGGCGCCAGCGCGCGCGACACCGTTGCCCGCTTTGTGGAGTCGCCACGGGGCCTTGCCGGCACCGTCACCGCTATCGAAAACCGTTACTTTGGCGGCAACGTGGACGTGACCGGCCTCATCGTCGCCTGCGACATTCTGGAGCAGCTGCCGCAGGACCTCTCGGGGGTTATGCTCTTTGTGCCTAAGCTCATGTTCAACGCTGACGGCATGACGCTTGACGAGTATCATCGTGACGATTTACTCGCAAGCCTTGAAGCTCGCGGCGCCGAGGTTCATGTGGTATCGACCATGCCGCATGAGCTGCTCGATACCCTGGAGCATATCCTTGGCATTGTGCCCGCAGGCTCTACTAATTCCGCTGACCCTACCCATTAAAGGAGTGCAGATGAAACCTATCGTCGCCGTCGTCGGACGCCCCAACGTGGGCAAGTCCACGCTCGTTAACCGCCTGGCCCAGACCTCGGACGCCATCGTCCATGAGTCCCGCGGCGTAACGCGCGACCGCTCCTACCACACGGCCGATTGGAACGGCCGCGAGTTCACCATCGTCGACACGGGTGGCATCGAGCCGCTCAAGAGCGATGACGTCTTTGCCACGTCCATCCGCGACCAGGCCCTCGCCGCCGCCGAGGAAGCCGCCGTCATCCTGTTTGTGGTCGACGGCCGCACCGGCGTCACCGAGGAGGATGAGTCGGTCGCCCGCATGCTCAAGCGCTGCGACAAGCCGGTCTTTCTGCTGGTGAACAAGCTCGACAACCCCGATCGCGAAAACGACAGCATCTGGGAGTTTTATTCGCTCGGCATCGGCGAGCCAACGCCGCTCTCGGCCCTGCACGGCCACGGCACGGGCGACCTGCTCGACGACATCGTTGCCCTGTTGCCCGAGGAGGAGGACGAGGTCGCCGACGAGTTCCCCGACGCGCTGAACGTCGCCATCATCGGCCGCCCCAATGCCGGTAAGTCCTCGCTGTTCAACCGCATCCTGGGTGCCGACCGCTCTATCGTGTCCAACATTGCCGGCACGACGCGCGACGCCATCGACACCGTCGTGGAGCGCAACGGCAAGCACTACCGCATGGTCGACACCGCGGGCATTCGCAAGAAGAGCACCGTGTACGAGAACATCGAGTACTACTCCATGGTCCGCGGCCTGCGCGCCATCGACCGTGCTGACGTGGCACTGCTCGTCGTCGACGCCTCCGTGGGCGTTACCGAGCAGGACCAGAAGGTCATGGGTCTTGCCATCGAACGCGGCTGCGCCATCGTCGTTCTGCTCAACAAGTGGGATCTGCTCGACGACGACCGCAAGCGCGAGGCCTGCATGGAGACCGTCGACCGCCGTCTGGGCGTCATGGCTCCCTGGGCCCAGTACCTGCGCATCTCTGCCCTGACCGGCCGTAGCGTCGAGAAGATCTGGGCGATGGTCGATGCTGCCGAGAAGACGCGCTCACAAAAGATCACCACCTCGCGCCTCAACACCTTCCTCACCGACCTGCGCGAGTTTGGCCACACCGTGGTGGACGGCAAGCGTCGCCTGCGCATGCACTACGTGACCCAGACGGGCGTCAACCCGCCGACGTTTACGTTCTTCGTCAACCACAGCGACCTGGTCAACGACACCTACCAGCGCTACGTGGAGAACCGTATGCGCTCGACCTTCGACTTTTCCGGCACGCCCATTCGACTCTTCTTTAGGAAGAAGGAGCAAAAGGATGCATAATCCGATTCTGCTGACCGCCATCTGCGCCGTGGTCTCGTTCTTTATCGGAGCGATTCCGTTTGGCCTGATCCTGGGCCGCGTGTTCAACCACACGGATATTCGCAAGGCGGGCTCCGGCAACATCGGCACCACCAACGCCCTGCGCGTAGCCGGCCCCAAGGTCGCCGCGCTCACGCTGCTGCTCGACTGCTTGAAGGGCGCCATCTGCGTCCTTATCGCGCGTCCGCTCATCGCGAGCGTGGGCTATGGCTTCCCGGTGAGCATCATGGCTCCCGGTGCCGCCGGCGACTGGATGCTCGGCGTCATTTGCCTGGCTGCCGTGTGGGGACACATCTTCTCGCCCTACCTCAACTTCCGTGGCGGCAAGGGCATCGCTGTGGGGCTGGGCGTCATACTCGCCTGGTACTGGCCCATCGGACTTTCGCTGCTGGGCATGTTTATCGTGGCCGTCGCCATCACCAAGTATGTGTCGGTGGGCTCGCTTGCCGCGGCCATCGGTCTTCCCATCGCCGCCTGCGCGGTCTTTCCGTACAGCAGCCTGGGCCTCAAGTTTTGCATGGCGATGATCGGCATCACCGTGGTGTGGGCTCATCGCGCGAACATCAAAAAGCTCATGACGGGCAAGGAGTCCAAGCTCTCGTTTACCAAGCGCGTCACCGAGCCCGACGATAAGTAGGAGAGAGTCATGAATGTTGCGCTGATTGGCTCCGGCTCCTGGGGAACCGCCGTCGCCGGCCTTGCCGCCGGGCGAGCCGAGCGCGTGACCATGTGGGCCCATAGCGAGCAGACGGCCGTCGGCATTAACGGCGAGCACCGCAACCCGCGCTATCTGGTGGACTACGTGCTGCCGGAAAACGTTGTCGCCACGACGGACCTGGCCCAGGCGCTCGACGGCGCCGATGCGATCATCTTTGCCGTGCCCTCCATGCACCTGCGCGACGTCTGCCACCAGGCGGCACCCTTTATCGCCGCCGACACCCCCGCCTTGTGCCTTACCAAGGGCATCGAGCCCGAGTCCGGCATGCTCATGAGCCAGGTCATCGCCAGCGAGATCGGCAACGAGGCGCGTGTGGCGGCGCTCTCGGGCCCCAACCATGCCGAGGAGATATGCCGCGGCGGACTTTCCGCCGCCGTCATCGCCAGCAAAGACTCGCAGGTAGGGGAGACCTTTAAGGACCTGCTCCTATCCACGGCCTTCCGCATCTACCTGTCGCAGGACATGACCGGCGTCGAGGTTTGCGGCGCCATGAAAAACGTCATCGCCATCGTGTGCGGTATTTCCGCCGGTACCGGCGCGGGCGACAACACGCTCGCCCTTATCATGACGCGCGGCCTGGCAGAAATCAGCCGTCTGGTGCACGCCCGCGGCGGCCAGGCCATGACGTGCATGGGTCTTGCCGGCATGGGTGACCTTATTGCCACCTGCACCTCCGAGCATTCGCGCAACCGCACCTTCGGCTACGAGTTTGCCCACGGCGTATCGCTCGACGAGTACCAGGCGCGCACGCATATGGTGGTCGAGGGCGCCGTCGCCGCCCGCAGCGTGAGCGAGCTCGCCCGTTCGCTGGGCGTAGACATTCCGCTCACCTTTGCCGTGGAGCAAACGCTCTACAACGGTGTTACTTTGGATAGGGCGCTCGAGATCCTTACCGACCGCGTCCCCTCTCAAGAGTTCTACGGACTCACCGACTAGCGCAGAAAGGCTACTACCATGGGTTCCATCAAAATCGCTCCGTCCGTCCTTTCGGCTGACATGGCCAACCTCAAGGGCGAGCTCGACAAGATCGCCGGTGCCGACTACGTGCACTTCGACGTCATGGACGGACACTTTACCGGCAACCTCACCTTTGGCGTCGATATCCTCAAGGCCGTCAAGCGCTCCACCAAGGTGCCGGTCGACGCGCACCTGATGGTGTCGAACCCCGACGAGACCGTCGATTGGTACGCCGACGCCGGCGCCGATATGATCACCGTGCACTACGAGGCCTCCACGCACCTGCACCGCACGCTCACGCACCTACAGCAGCGCGGCGTCAAGGCCGGCGTGGTGCTCAACCCCGCCACCCCCGTCTGCGTGCTCGAGAGCATCATCGAGGTCGTCGACATGGTGCTGCTCATGAGCGTGAACCCCGGCTTTGGAGGCCAGAGCTTTATCCCGGGCACGCTGCATAAGCTCCACGAGCTCAAGGCCATGTGCGAGCGCCACGGCGTGTCGCCCATGATCGAGGTCGACGGCGGCATCTCTTCCAAAAACATCGCCGAGGTCGTCAAGGCCGGTGCCGATGTCCTGGTGGCCGGCTCAGCCGTATTTAAGTCCGAAGACCCCGCCGCCGAGGTTGCGCTGCTGCAGAAGCTGGGCAACGAGGCCGCACAGGAGGCATAAACCCTTATGACCGCAGGTCAAAACCGCATACCCGTGAATCTTGACTATGCCGCCTCGACGCCCATGCGCGCCGAGGCGCTCCTTGCGCAGCGCGAGTACGACGAAAGCGAGCTTGCAGGCGTCAACCCCAACTCGCTGCACTCGCTTGGCCGCAAGGCTGCCGCACGTCTGGAGGTTGCACGCCGCGAGATCGCCCGCAGCTTTGGCGCGCGCGTTCGCCCGTCCGAGATTGTCCTAACCAACGGCGGTACCGAGGCCAACCAGCTGGCGCTCCTCGGACTTGCCGAGGGTGCTCGTCAGCGCGATCGTAAGCGCGAGCGCGTGATTGTGTCTGCGATCGAGCATGATTCGATCCTGGACAACCTATCGCTGCTGCGAGCCGCGGGCTTTACCGTCGACCTGGTGCAGCCCTGCCGTGCGGGCTACATCGAGCCTGCCGCGCTGAGCGACTTGTTGGGCGACGACGTCGCGCTCGTGAGCATCATGGCCGCCAACAACGAGACCGGCGTGGTGCAGCCTATCCGCGAGCTTGCCGCGGCTGCGCACACCGCGGGTGCCCTGTTCCACACCGATGCCATCCAGGGCTATCTGCATATTCCGCTCGATGTGACCGAGCTGGGCGTCGATGCTATGACCGTTGCAGCACACAAGATTGGCGGCCCCGTAGCCTCCGGCGCGTTATACCTAAAAAGCCGCACGCCGCTGCGCCCCCGCATCTTTGGCGGAGGACAGGAAGCCGGACGTCGTGCCGGCACGCAGGACCTGCGCACGCAGCTGGCCTTTGCCGCTGCCGCCTCGTCTCTGGCGCCCCATGTGGCTCAGGAGCGCGAGAAGCTGCAAGCCCTTTCCGACAAGCTCTACGCCACGCTTACGGCCCATCCACGCATTCACGCCACCATGGGCGACTACACGCAGGCCGACCGTCTGCCCGGCATGGTATCGATCTATATTGACGGCATGGACTCCGAGGAGCTCATCATCAAGCTCGACGCCGCCGGTTTTGAGGTTTCGGCCGGATCGGCTTGCTCGAGCGGCAGCATGGATCCGAGCCACGTGCTCAGCGCCATGGGCATTGGTCGCGAGCAGGCGCTGGGCGCACTGCGCATCTCCTTCGATGACCGCGTGAATCCGAGCGATCTGGACGACTTTGCCCAGACGCTGCTCTCGATCGTAGGTGCCGCATGATCGTCGCCGAGCTCGAGCGCGCCCTGCTGGCACGCTATCCCAAGACGGACGCCGAGCCCTGGGACCACATAGGCTTATCCGTTGGCGACCCCGACGGCGAAATCCGCGGCGTTGCCTGCGCGCTTGACGCTACCAGGGACAACGTGCAGCGCGCCTTGGAAGCCGGAGCCAACGTGTTGCTCACGCATCATCCCGTCTACATCAAGGCGCCCGAGTCGTTTTGCCCGCCCAGCGCAACGCGCCCCCAATGCAGCGCGGCGCTCTACGAGGCGGCCCGCTGCGGGGTGAGCATTATCTCGCTCCACACCAACCTGGACCGCTCGCACGAGGCACGTATCTGCCTAAGTAAGCTGTTGGACGCGGCGCCTGCAAGCTCATTGGAGCACGTGGACGACCCCGAAGCCTGCGGCCTGGGAGTTTTTGCGACACTCAACGACCCGTGCCCGCTGCGCGATCTTGCCGCCCGTGCTGCCACGGCCTTTGGCAGCGACCCACGCGTATGGGGCGATGCCGAGCGCCCGTGCCGCACCGTCGCCATTCTGGGCGGCTCCCTCGGCGACTTTGGCGAGCTTGCCATCGCCGCCGGTGCGGATGTCATCGTGACGGGCGAGGCGGGCTATCACGTGGCGCAAGACCTTGCCTTGCGCGGGCTGAGCGTGATCTTGCTCGGCCACGATCGCTCCGAAGAGCCGTTCGTGGATATCTTGATGAACTCTGCGGTTGACGCCGGGGTCGACCCCCGTCATGCGATTAAAATACTGAACCCTTGCCAATGGTGGACTGTGACAAAAGGAGAGAACTTATGAGCGCCGGCGCTACGCTACTCAAGCTGCAACAGATCGATTTGGAGCTCGCCCGCAACAAGAGCGAACTTGCCAATATGCCGGAGCTCAAGGAGCTCGCCTCAAAGCGCAAAACCTATGTAAAGCTTAAGTCCGAAATGACCAAGCTCTATGCTCAGCGCAAGGACCTCGACATTGAGCTGGACGATCTCAACACCACCGAGATCCAGACCAACAACGCCATCGAGGCCGCCAAGAAACGCCACTTCGACGGCTCTGACTACCGCGAGGTCCAGGATCTGGAAAACGAGCTCGCCACCCTGGCCAAGCGCCTGGACAAGATTGAGCACACCCGCAAGGATGTCGTTGTCGCCCACAAGGAGGCGCTCGACCGTGAGGCTCGCGCGCAGGCCATCATCGCCAAATTCGAGGAGGGCGTGAAGGCCGACACCAAGGCTGCCCGTGCCAAAGCCGCCGACCTCCAGGCCCAGATTGATGCCGCCACCAAGGAGCGCACCGCGCTTGCCGCCACGCTGCCGACCGACGTGCTCACCGACTACGAGCGTCTACTCAAGCAGTTCCGTGGCCTGGCCGTCGAGACCATCAAGGGCAACATCCCCACGGTCTGCCACACCGCGCTGCAGGCGTCGTCCATGAGCGACCTCAACCACGACGGTAGTGAGATTACGCACTGCCCGTACTGCCACCGCCTGCTCGTGCTCCCCAACAAGGAAGCCTAACAATGACGACGGCACCCGACAATTCAATGCAACTTGAGGGAAAAACGATCCTGCTGGGCGTTACCGGCGGGATCGCCGCCTATAAGACGTGCAATATCGTGCGCCTGTTGCAAAAGCGCGGCGCCCGCGTCAAGGTCGTTATGAGCGAGCATGCCACGGAGTTTGTGGGCCCGCTCACCTTTCGCGCGCTCACGGGCGAGCCGGTCGCTGTGGGTCTGTTCGACGACCCCTCCGACCCCATCCACCATATCTCGCTGGCGCAGGAGCCCGACTTGGTGGTCGTGGCGCCCGCGACGGCCAATATCATCGCCAAGATGGCCAACGGCATCGCCGATGACCTCATCTCCACTACGTTGCTTGCCACGCCGCGTCCTATCGTGGTCGCACCGGCCATGAACAATGGCATGTGGAAGGCGCCGGCCACGCAGGCCAACATGACCACGCTGCGCGAGCGCGGTGTCCACGTTGTGGGCCCGGGCAGCGGCTACCTTGCCTGCGGCGATGTGGACACGGGACGCATGAGCGAGCCCGAGGACATCGTTGAGGCCGTCTGCAAGCTGCTCGACCCCGCTCCTCAGGACCTTGTGGACAAGCGCATCGTGATCACCGCCGGCCCCACGCACGAGCCGATCGACCCCGTGCGCTTCATTGGCAACCGTTCATCGGGCAAGATGGGCATCGCCCTGGCGGGGGAGGCCGCGCGCCGCGGTGCCGCCGTCACGCTTGTGCTGGGACCGACATCGCTCGACGTTCCCCGTGGTGTAGCGTGCGTGCGCGTACAAACCGCCGCAGAAATGCTCCAGGCTGCGCTGAGCGCCTTCCAGACGGCCGACGCGGCCATTTGTGCCGCCGCCGTCGCCGACTACACGCCTGCGGCCCCGGCGAACCATAAACTCAAAAAGGCCAACGAGCGCCTGGATCGAATTGAGCTCGTCGAGACCGTTGACATCCTGGCCGAACTCTCACGCCAAAAGGGCGATCGCCGTGTGATCGGCTTTGCGGCCGAGACCGATAACGTCGTGGAGTACGCGCAGCGCAAACTCGTGCGCAAGGGTTGCGATGCCATTATCGCCAACGATGTCTCGCGCGCCGATTCGGGCTTTGGGACCGATACCAACAAGGCCTGGATAGTGAGTACAGCGGGCACGCAAGAACTTCCCGTACTAACAAAACCCCAGCTCGCAGATACAATTTTAGACTTGCTTCAAAATTTGTAAAAAAAGTTCTTGCACAAGGACAAAGTTTCGGGTTACTATACTCCCTGTTGCGAGCGAGAGCAGAGCAACAAACAAGAGCTTCGGGACGTGGCGCAGCTTGGTAGCGCACTTGACTGGGGGTCAAGGGGTCGCTGGTTCGAATCCAGTCGTCCCGACCAGAAGTTTGCAGGTCAGGCACCTAGTGCCTGACCTTTTTTTATCAGGAATCATCAGGGAATCACCGGAGAATCACCGGCTGTTTTTTAGCCAATAAAGACACGCCCTTCTACCTGCACTTTTGTAGAATCTCGGTTTTAATGGATCCCCCCTTCACTTTCTTTCCATATTTGTTGAATTCACTGATTCGTTTTGATTCCACATTTGTAGTCTATCTAGCCTAAATTTTTCTACATACGCGAAAATCACCTACCTGTGCCTAGCTACTGCGGCTACGACATCCAAGCCAACTGTCCCGCCCTGCTTCACTAATTCCCCGCACGTTCGCACGGAACCCCGACACCGCCCAAGGGCCGCGATACTTTTTCGATTTCTTTCGGCAGCGAGAGGAAGGCTTCCGTGCCTGCCGAAACAAGGCACTGCGCTCCAAAAAGCTAACGCCGCGGGTATTAAGCCGACACCGCTACGGTGCCACCGGCCATCGCTGCGGGCACCTGCGGCGTAATCGCCCCAGAGTCCGCCATCTGGGCCGCCATGCCGGCGAAGTCCTAGGCGACGGCGTGAGCGTGCGGCTCAGGGCGGCGTTCGCGCCGTCATTCTCGTGCGACCTCAAGAGGGTGCGTCGGCGCGGGCTCGACTAGGGCGAGCTCGCCACCGTCATCGACTTCATCGTCGAGAACGCCCCGAAGCGCTGGAGGAACTACATAGACGCCGCATGCGCACGCTCAAGGGCGCATTGAGGGGCAGGGCTGAGGGCTTGAAGATCGAGGCATGGGACTAGAAGGGAGCTCGGAATTCGCGGGCCAGGATCCGAACATCGACCCGCGCGCTTGGCGATTCTTACCAGTTCAGACGGTTTGCAGGCTATTCGCGCTGCGGGAGAGACTCGCACCACTGCAGCAATGCGCTCAACATAGTGGGCTTGTCTTGCACGAACTGCTCACGCTTCACACCGCGGCGCGGCTCAAAGCGAATGTCGTAACCCCTGTTGTCCAGGTACACGACATAGCTTTCGGGGGTGCCGGGCAGGTTCAGCGCTGCATGGCGCGTGCTGCCAATGCGCTGCGGCGCTTCCATAAGAGACTCGTTGGGCAGCTGACCGCCGTATACCTCCTCTAGTGCGCGGAAGCGGCGCCTAAATCTCAGGTAACCGTGGCAGCCCTCGTCTGCATGCCCGGCACAACAGGTCTGCGTTTCATAACCCTTATCGTTCAGCATGCGCACGTGGGGCTGCAGCTCGTGGTCGATCGCTACCAGGTGATCAGGGCGCTTGCCGCATTCGCATTCGCCCAAGGGCTTAAAGCACTTCGGGCACACGAACAGCATGCACTTCATGGTTTGCTCGGGCGTGAGCTCCCTGATTCCCAGGGCTGCGATTTCTGCCGCAGGGGCTTCGGGCTGCACGCAGGGGCAGCCGCTTGCGCGCAGAATTGCGTCGATGCGAGCCACGGTGGTGCGCTCCATTTTCAGGGCGATGGCTTCGTCGCGCATCGCGCCAAACGCTTCGATGTCTTTCGTAACTGCAGAAAGCGGGGTTCGCCGAGAGATGTACACGAATGCGTTCTTTTCCCTCGCAGCGGGTTCGCCCTCAATCTTCACCGTGACGCCGGCTTTTGCATAGGTGCCGTACTGCACGCCATTCGCTTTGTCCAGCGTCTGGACCTCGCCCCGCGTGAGACCATGCCACAGCACGCCTTCCACAAACGATCCTTCCATGCGCATGATGGTGGGACGGCCCTTCGCGTCGCACGCCAGCGTGTAGCCATAGAGCTTCGCCTTGGTTGCATAAACATGGTGACCGCCCTCGAGCTTTTTGGCAATGCGGTCATGGCTGATGTCAAATCCATATGCGAAGTACGGGGTTTCCGCATACTCGCGGGTGTCGGCGGAGTGTTCGCGCGCGCTGAACACCGGGACAGAGGGACGATTAAAGTTGTGCACGTCAAACTCAGGCAGGCTGTTGCACCAGCCGAGCAGGGTGCGCAGCAGGGCCTTGCGCTGCTTTTCGAACTCATCCAGCGTAAGGGAGTAACTAAGGTCTGCCTGCAGCGCAGGGTCGCTGCTGCGCACTGCGCGGAACCCTTCGGGGACGTCAATCTTGTAACCGAACTCGCCTGGGGTCTTGATTGCCAAGTAGATGCGGTGCGACCCGCAGAAGGTGGCCTCACTCGCTTCCATCACCTGGTAGCGCTTAGAGCGCAGGATGCGTCCATGCTGCTGAAGGCCACGGGGGAAACGGCGTGCGTAGTAACCGGTGTAACGGCATGTGCAATCGGCGATCTGGTGACCTTCACCGCACACGAAGTCGGCGTATTCGCGTGCAGCGGGGAGGTCGATCTTGGCTGCGCCATACGCCGCCGACTCTTCTTGCGCGCGCAAGCGGTCCAGGCTGTCGGCGCGCATGTCGGACATCTGCGCCAAGGTTGCCTCATCAAGCTGCATCACGCGGCCGGCTTCGACCACGCGGTCGATGTAATCGTACTTTTCGGTGTACCTGCGCAGCGGGGTGCGCTCAGAGATGTAGACCATCGCCTCAAGGGTTGCGGGAACCACATCGCCTTCGCGCCCGACGGTCACGGTTTCCTTGCGGTAGCAACCAGATGCAACGCCTTCGTAGCGGTCGAGAGACGCCACGTGAGAGCTATCGAGCGCCCACAGCGCGCCTTGCACATGCGACTCCTCGCGCTTGGTGATGGTGAGGTATCCGGCGGTATCGAACGCCAGCTCATAGCCGTTCAGGGTCGCTTTGCCCAGCAGCACCGCGCCGGGGCAGCGGGTTTCAACTTGATGGATGTCAAGGTTGCTGCCGTACGCGAAGTTGATGGTCGAGGGTGCAGTCTCGGGGTGACGGGCTGAGGCGTTGTTGCGCTTCTCGTTGTACTTCATGGTTCATGCCTTTCGGTGTTGCGATGGGCTTCGGTCGCTCGAGCTGATTGCAGCATACGACCTGAAGCCGAAAAGGCGTGAAAACCTGAGGTTGACATTTTAAGAAATAGAACGAAAAGGACGGCCATGCACGAAATCGCGCAGGCAGAAAGCGCTGTTCGAGGCGCATCCTGCGAAAGGATACCCGTTCAGAAGGGTTGTTGCCAGTTTTTATCGATTCGTTTTTTTTTACGAGCGCACGAAGAGGTTGCGTTTAGAAAAACGCAAGGGCGGCTGTTTCGCCTGTAAGCAAACATGAAATCGGCCGCAGCGGTACCGCCTGGGAGGGCGGACGAGGGACTTGGCCGCAACCTAATCCCCGGGTGCGGCTGCTACGCTCACTACTTGAGAATCGTCGACCGCCCAGTATCTGCCATCCAAAAGTTTAAACACGATATAGCTGCCGTCTTTGCTTATTTCGGCGGCGTTTACGCATTTCTGAAGATCGGCGTGGTGCGCGAAGCAGCCGACGAGCACATCTCCATTTACAAGCCCGACTTTAAGATTGAGACCCATCTTCTCATACATAACGATACGATCCGAATCGTCCACGCCCTTGCTTGAGTCGAAGTCGGGCCTTAGCCCAGCGAGGCGAACCCCTCGCTCATCCAACGCTTTGTCGATTCCGCCCTTGGCGTAGTCGCTCAGCTGGTAATAGATTCTGCGCGCGAGATCATCTGCCACGACGCGCTCTGGGTCCCCGCCTGACCGTTCCGCTCGAAACTCGCCTAATGCCGACAGCATCAGGTACACCTCATGCAATCGCAGCGGCAGAAAGATTGGGTGGGCCGTCGACTTCAGGCCGCCGCGGCTTGTCGGCTCGGCCTTGATGAAGGAGTCGCCAAAACGCACGCCGTCTGCCAGGGCGCTCAGGCGCTTTTGCACCGCCGTGCGCGAGCAGCCCAGGTACGCGGCGATCGCTTGCTGGGTCATTCCCTTATGCGCCGCTTTGAGCAGCATGAGATTTGCCTCGTCCGTGCCTATGAACGATTTGTCCAGGTTGTAGTGGCGCTTTTTTGGGGCGCCGCCGATCTCGTTGCCCTTTTCGAACAGCTCGTGCACGCTCAGGAACAATTCATGGCGGCCGTTGCTTTGGGGGCCTTCCTCTGAGTTGGCATAATCTGCCAGCGCCTTGCAAAACAAGCGATAGTTTTCGTCAGTGACGAAAGTGGGCCACTGCATGTTGTGAAAGCGTGTGCCTTCACGTGTGTCGGCGAATTTCGCATACGCAGACTCAGGATCGCAACCGACCCTTTCCGCAATTTCCGCAACTCTCATGCCAATCCCTTCCGCAACCCAATCACACGCACGAAAAACCTATCAAGCCAGAAGATTGATGTGGCAAAAAAGAAGAAGAGGCATTACACCCCTCCTTCTGGACAGCCTGCACCCCGGTTCCCTGCCTGCCAGTTCGCCCCCCGAAGCCCTCGGGGCGCTGTGGGGTCGAACCCCTCCGCATGGAAAATTCTATCGCGGCCATGCCCGCTATGCGTGTCACGCACACCACGCCAAACGTCAGGTTTACCAGCCGGGACTGAGCCCTCTTTCGAGAGCAGGGTTATATTAGCATCTACAAACTCGAAAAACCCTGCCGCATTTGAGGAGTACCAAGAAAACGGTCTACACCTTGAATATCAACCTCATCCGAACACCTCCCGCATTCACACGAACATGTACGGATGAATGCGGGAATCCGATACCCTGAGGGCCGGATCGGCCGGCCCACTGGGCACGAGCGGGACACGGTCCAGAGGATGCCGGAGCGCAGGGTCCCGTGCAGGGAGATCGCGGGGGAGCCGGGCAGGTCGCCCTAGACGGTGAGCGCCGAGGTGCCGTCGCGCCCACCCATGAAAAGAGGGTTTCTTTGCGGGCGCCGCATCCGCACGCCCCCGCAAAGAAACCCTCGCACTCGCATCTCTACCTGCGAACCCGCACGCGCCCTCGCGCACGCGCCGCGGCAGCTGCTAGTCGCGGTAGAACGAGCCCATGTAGCGGATGTACTCGTCCTCGGTGTGGTTGGCCTTCCAGTCGTGGACGGAGTCCTTGTTGCGCTGGCCGGCGATGACGGAGAGCTCCTTACCCAGCTTCTCAAAGGCCTCGTCGACGCACTCCTCGGGGGTGAGGGCGATCTTCATGACGGCCTCGCCCTGCGGGCCGCCGGGGAGGTTGGACAGCAGGCTGGGGGTTAGGGTGGTGCCGAGGGTGATAACCTCGACGTCGACACCGGTGCCCTCGCACTCGCAGGCCACGGCCTCGGTCATCTTGAGGATGAAGGCCTTGCCCGCGCCGTACTGGCCGTTCCAGGGGCTGGAGCTGATGCCGGTCATCGACGAGACGTTGATCACGGCGCCGCGGTCCTGGGCGGCAAAGATCCGCATGTAGTGGTGGAAGCACTTGAGGAAGGTCACGACGTTGACGTTGATCATGGCCTCGTGCTTCTCCCAGGGAGTGTCCTGGATCTTGCCGAAGCTGTGCAGGCAGGCCACGTAGCTCATGAAGCCCATGTCCAGGCCCTCGGTCGCGGCGAAGACGGTCTCGGCAGCGTCGGGCTGGCTAAAGTCGGCGCGCACGACCTTGGTCTCCACGCCGTAGGTCTCACGGATCTCGCCGGCGAGCACGTTCAGCTTCTCCTCGCGACGGCCGACCATGACGACATTCATGCCGCCGGCGGCGATCTTCTCGCAGAACGCCTTGCCGACGCCCTCGGTCGCGCCCAGGATCAGGCCCCACTCACCGTACTTTTCCCTCAGGTTCATACTGCATCCTCTCTCTCGATGCCCATGCGGGCACCTCTCCTTTAGCGTGCGGCCGCTCAGCCGCATACGGTGCGCCATTATGCGCTGAACAAGAGGGGAGTGCGTTCACGACTTTGCGAACGAGCCCGAAACAACGATGAACGGTGTCGGTCTATCACCACAATGAAACCCTTGCAGTATCAAGAGGGGAGGTGCTGGCGGGTGGAACCAAAAGGTGAACGCCGCCCTGGCGTGAGCGGCGTTCGATGTGGTTTTACCCACCTTGGTAGCTATTCACCAGGAGGGCATTGCGACCTCCGGTCGCCTTTGCTGTATCCCCTTGTGTGCCCATGTACAAAGGGATGCATCGCTATTCTGCGCCGGTGCTCGACGTCACCGCTTCGGTAGGCTCGGCAAATACGTTTCTCGCAATGTTCATGGTCGGCGTGATGCTCGATGTGCACATCGATACCGAAGACCTGGGACCTCATGCGCCTCATCGACTACGTTGCGGCGCGCGGCGCGTGGAGTCTGCGCGAACTCGGCTGCGTCGGCTTTTCCGGCGGTGCCATGCAGACGCTCTGCCTCGCTGCGCTCGACGAGCGCGTGCGCTGGGCGCTCATCAGCGGCTACCTCTACGGCGTGCGCGACGCGCTGCTCACCCTCAACAATAACTGTAGCTGCAACTACCAACATAGCCCTCGCGGCTACTTCCTGTGAGAGTTTTTTGTTAAAGCAACGGCACGAGAGTCCTCGTGGCACCCAGCAGCGTCCTCCACATGTCTGGACTCTCTATGCTTACGCTGGATAGACATCGCCAGAACGGGTATAGTATCGAGAGTTTTGTCGTTTACCAGCGGGGGAGTCCTGTGGGCATCAAAAAGAAGATCAAAAAGGAGCTTATCGGCACCTCCGATTACCCGTCGAATAAGATTTTCACGATCTCCAATTTCATTACCTTCACGCGCCTGATCCTCACGCTGGTCTTCCTGTACCTGTTTGTGACGGACAACAACCGTGTCGTCGCCATTGTCATCTATGCCATCGCGGCCTCCACCGACTGGATGGACGGTCAGATTGCCCGCATGACTAAAACGGTCTCGTGGCTCGGCAAGGTTATGGATCCCATCTGCGACCGTGCTCTGCTATTTACAGGCGTTTTAGGTCTCGTGGTTCGCGGCGAGCTTCCCATCTGGGTCTGCGTGCTCATCATCGGTCGCGATATCTACCTGGGCATCGGCACGCTCATCGTGCGCCACTACCACCGCCGCCCCATCGACGTAGTGTTTCCCGGCAAGATTGCCACGGCGCTGCTCATGACCGGCTTCTCGCTCATGCTGCTGGGCTTTCCCACCGTGGATGGCTGGCATCTGCTGCCCGCCACGTTCACGGCCTTCCCGGGCCTCAACGGCAGCTCGGTACCGCTTGGCATCTTCTTTGTGTATGGCGGCGTCATCTTCTCCATGCTCACCGCTGTCATCTATTCCATTAAGGGTGGAGCGGCCATTAAACAGGCTGTTGCGCATCCAGAGGACGAAGACGTCGACTTTCTTAACCCCGAAATCGAAGACTAAGCCATTGGGGTATTATTACGTACAGTTCATTCTTTGCGGCATGTCCGCGTTAAGTTAGGGGTTGTCATGGACAACATGGTTAACAATATGCCTCAAAACGATAAGACTGCCGACGCAACCTGCGTCTTCCGTGTGCCTTCGAGCGACGTTACCGTTCCCGATCTTATGGCGAACGTTCGCATCACTGCCCCCGTTCTGTCTATTGTCAAGGGGCCGCAGACCGGTGCTGCCTTTGAACTCGAGGATGATGTGACCACCATTGGCCGCGATCCGGCAAACGGCATTTTCCTCAATGACATGACCGTATCGCGTAGCCACGCACGCATTATTCGCGAGGGTCTGGCTGCTCGCATCGAGGACTTAGGCTCGCTCAACGGCACGTGGGTTGACGGCGCTATCGTCAATGCCGCCCCGCTGCACGACGGATCTTCCGTCCAGATCGGTACGTTCACGCTCATCTACCACGAGAGCACGCCGGAGCGCATCGAAACCGGTGAGTAGGGCATGGCCGAACGCAACTATCTGAGTATCGGCCAAGTCGTCAATTTACTTCGAGGCGCATACCCCGATCTTTCGAACTCAAAAATTAGATTTCTAGAAGATGAGGGGCTCATCACCCCTCATCGTACGCCAAAGGGGTATCGCCAATACTCCAAGGAGGACGTTGACCGTCTAGAGGTCATTCTGCACCTGCAGAAGACTCGCTACATGCCGCTCAACGTGATCAAGCAACGCCTGGAAAACGCTACAGATCTCTCCACGCTTGCCTACGAGGTGGGTCTGCTGTCCGATGTTCCGCTCAAGACGGAACCAAAGGAAACCAAGCAGAAACTGCACCCCATCGAGACCATTCCGGATATGTTGGGCGTCGAGATCTCGTTTATTCGCTCCTTGGCCGAAAACGACCTTATTCGCATTATCAAGAGTCCGCAGAACCGCGAGCTCGTCGACGGGCGCGATTTTCCGATTATCCGCTACTGTTCTGAACTGTCACGCTTTCATATCGAGCCGCGAAACCTTCGTCAGTACGTGTCATCCGCCAACCGCGAGTCTTCGATGTTCGAGCAAGTGCTCGTGAGTATGCTTGGCATGGACACCTCAGATGACGAACGTGATGCCAAGCTCGAACGCGCGTTTAAGAAGTTACATGACCTCACCGAGGGCGTGCATACTGCGCTGCTCAAAAACCGCGTATTTGAGTCACTCAACGCCGTAGTCGAGGACGCCGATATCGATGCCCTCGATGAGGAGATCGCACGCTCCGAATCAACCAAGGCCAAAAGCGAAGAGGCATCTGCCTCTGCGGTCCCCGTGCGCGAGGAATCCCTCGTGCAGCCGCTTAAGGTTGTCGCCCCCTCGCACACCGGCACCGCCAGCGCGGACAAATAAACGCTTCTACAAACCAGCCTCCCATGAAAGGTCACGCCATGTACGACTTCGAATCTCACATCGTCGACATCCCCGACTATCCCGAGCCCGGAGTCGTCTTTAAGGACATCACGCCGCTCTTTAGCAATCCCGAAGCGCTTAAAGCCATGGTCGACGCGCTAGCGGAGCATTTCTCCGGCATGGGCATCACTAAGGTTGTAGGACCCGAGGCTCGCGGTTTTATGGTAGGCGTGCCTGTTGCCGTGGCACTCGGCGCGGGCTTTGTTCCTGCACGTAAACCGGGAAAACTGCCACGTAAGACCGTTAGCCAGGAATACGAGCTCGAATATGGAACCGATTCGATTGAGATTCACGTCGATGCCATCAGCTCTAAAGATACCGTGTTGATTCTTGATGACTTGGTCGCGACAGGCGGAACCGTTGAGGCAACAGGTAAACTAGTGCGAGATATGG
This sequence comes from Collinsella sp. LCP19S3_B11, assembly GCF_052121915.1. Lineage (NCBI taxonomy): Bacteria > Bacillati > Actinomycetota > Coriobacteriia > Coriobacteriales > Coriobacteriaceae > Collinsella > Collinsella sp. LCP19S3_B11. The sequence goes on along the minus strand of NZ_JBQKDI010000001.1, from coordinate 270,715 downwards.
GCGCAAAGCTCGTAGGTTATGGTTGTATCCTTGAGCTTGCGTTTCTTAATCCGCGCAAGAAGCTCACGCCTTCTAACGAGGACGTTGAGCTCTTTAGCCTGGTAACGGTGGACTAGCCGCTACCCTTAGATACTGGAAAGGAAGCTCCATGCGCACAGCAAACACGCACAAAAACATGGCACGCTGCGCAGCTACGGCAACCCTCGCTTGTGTTTTGGGCTTGGGCCTCGCGGCTCCTGCCTATGCCGATACCGCGTCCGATCTTGCCGCTGCTCGTACCAAACTCGAGCAGATCGGTACGCAAACCCAGCAGATTCATGAAGAACTCTCCGCTCAGACGCAGGAGCTTGATCAGACTGCAGGCGAGATCACGCAAAAGCAGCAAGAGATTGCCGAGGGTCAGGCAAAGCTTTCGAGCTACGTTGCCGGTGAGTACAAGACCGGCGGTCTGAGTCTCCTTCAGGTTCTGACGGGCGTCGACGATCTGGGCGATATGCTCAACCGTTTGTTCTACTACGGCAAGGTTTCCGACAAGCAGGCCCAGACCATTCAGGAGGTCAAGGACCTTAAGCAGCAGCTCACCGATAAGCAGGCCGAGCAGGAGAAGAACGTCGCCGCGACGCAGAAGAAGGTCGACGAACTCAACGCCCAGCAGGCTGAGGCCCAGAGTGTCGTGAACTCCCTGGATTCACAGCTGCAGGCCGAGCTTGCTGCCGAGGCCGAGGCGAACGCCGCGCTGCAGGCTGGCATAAATGCCAGTACCGCCGAAAAGGCCACGGTGAGCAACGACACCGCCGGTACGACCGAGAACACCAACAATGGTGGCGGTACGACCAACAACGGCGGCGGCAACACGCCTGCGCCCGCGCCCGCTCCTGCTCCCACGCCGCAGCCCTCGACGCCCGCCCCGGCACCGGCCCCTTCCGCGCCGAGCCAGTCCGTTGACGGCGGCAGCGTTGTCTCTCGCGCTTATAGCAAGCTTGGTTGCGCTTATTCCTGGGGCGGTATTGGCCCGAACAGCTTTGACTGCTCCGGCTTTGTAAGCTACTGCCTCACCGGTCGCTACTGCCGCCTGGGCACTACCGGCACCTTCATGGGTTGGCCCCGTGTTTCTGATCCTCAGCCTGGCGACGTCGTGGTTAACTCTTACCACACCGGCATCTACATTGGTAACGGCCAGATGATCCATGCTTCCGACTACAGCACGGGCGTTATCATCAGCTCCGTTGCCGCTGGCATGAACAACAATTATATTTTCGTTCGCTATTAAGTGTTTTTAACTCAGCTAACGAAAGTGGACCTCGTATCCTTTGGGAGCGAGGTCCATTGTTTTATCTCGACCGCTCATTTTGTGTGTAAACTACAATCTAGTTTTGAATACTAGATATGCGCAGCATCTGTCCAAAAGATAGCTATAATTGTTGAGGTACAACTAGAAAGGACCCTCAATGAGCTGGGCACTCATCTCAGATTCGAGCTGCAATCTTCGCGATTGGCAACCAACCGCACCTCATACCACCTTTGCATTTGCACCCCTTAAGATCCGAGTGGGGGAGCGTGAATTTGTCGACGATCTCTCGCTCGATGTTCACGAGCTTAATTGTGCCGTGCAGGCGGAGTCGAGCGCTTCTTCGAGCTCCTGCCCAAGCGTAGGGGAGTGGGCTGAGCTCTTTAAGCTCGCCGACAAGACGATCTGCATGCCCATCTCCGAGGGCGTCTCGGGAAGCTACAATGCCGCGGCCACTGCGCGTGACATGGTGCTTGCCGAAGAGCCCAATCGTAAGATTCACCTGGTTAATTCGCGCGCAGCAGGCGGCAAGATGGACCTGATCTTCTTACTGTTTGATCGCTATCTTGCAAGTAAACCGGATGCCTCCTTTGAGGAAGCCTGCGCCTACTTCGATAGCTTGGAGCAGAACAGCAAGATCCTCTTTAGTTTATGCAATTACGAAAACCTTGCGAAGGCCGGACGTATCCCCAAGGCGGCCGGTGTTATTGCCAACAAGCTCAACATCCGCATTTTGGGCACGGCGAGCGAAGCGGGCGAAATTGAACTCGTTGGGCATACGCGAGGCGAAAAGAAGATGCTCACCAAGATTGTCGACACCATGGAGGCCGAGGGTTTCACGGGCGGCGAGGTCATCATCGATCACGTTGAGAACGAAGCTGGAGCCCAGGCGCTTGCTGACCGCATTGTGGAGCACTGGCCAGGCTCCAAGACTATCATCATGCCCTGCAACGGCCTAGATTCCTATTACGCCGAGATGCATGGTCTCATCATCGGCTACGGCATGGGCGTGGCTTCGGGCCAATAAAGCCCAACCAAGCAAAAACGCGGACGGGACAAAGTGACTGATGGCTCTTTATCCCGCCCGCGTTATACGTCGCCTAGCTATTAAACCCATTAAACTTTAGGTAGCTCATCAGATACGCCTTCGATACAAAGGACGAAACCGCACTGCGTACGAGCAATGACTCGCGCGTAACCTGATGTGCGGTATCGGGCACCGGAGTCTGCACAAGGGAAAAAGCCGCACGAATCGATGCCTCAAGTTGATCGACTACATAATCGAAAGCCGTCGGAGCGTCGTAGCTCAAGCGCTGAATATTAAAGAGCGCCTGAACCGCAGCGATGGGCAGCACCTGCTTAAAGATACAAATGGCGATGAGACGCGCAATCTGCTCACGGCCATACTGCTTTTTAACCGGAGCAGGAACGAGGCCGACCTTTACGTAGTTATTGATCATCGAAGGCGTGATAACGGGCTGCTCTACGCAAATCGAAAGCGGCTCCATCCACAGCGCAACATACTCAATGACCTGATCGCGATAGAGCGTTACGTTGGGCAGCTGGTCATAGCGCGGCAGGCAGAGCGTATTGAGCTTGCGAACCATATCGGACTGAATAAATGCATCCGGCAGCACCGTCGGCTGAATATCCTCCGGCTTAATGCTGACCGATGTATCGGACATCGGGATAACATGTTTGACGTGGTTCATAAGAGACCTCCGTTCGTTTTCTATATTGTATTCTAGATTATCTAGTTTTGCATACCATATAGCCGCTAACTAAAAGTGGTTGGACAGCACATTAACCACCGTCCAACCACTTTGTATAAAGATAGCAACCTTACATAAGATATATTATCGTACTTATCCTCGTAAGAAGGTGTATGCGCTGGTTGCCGCTATGGCTCCGTCCGAAACGGCGGTCACAACCTGGCGTAAACGCTTGGAACGGATATCGCCGGCAGCAAACAAACCCGGCGTGCGCGTGGCCATCGAGTCGTCGGTAACGATACCGCCGTCAGGCGCCAGATCCACCAGATGCTGTACAAGCTCGGTATGGGGCTGTGTTCCGGCAAAGACAAAGATACCAAACGAACCTGGATCGAAGGACTCGGAATAGGTATCACCGGTGGCGTTGTCCTTAAACGTGATAGTTGTAGGCATGGCCTCGCCCGATAGCTCCACAATACTAGTTTGGTACCTAACAGAAATATTATCTTTAGCGAGCACCTTTTGAACCACGCCATCGGGAGCACGGAACCGATCGCGGCGCAAGACGATGGTCACGCTGCTGGCAATTTCTGATAAGAACAGGGCTTCCTCGCAGGCAGCATTACCGCCGCCAATGACAAAGACCTGTTTGCCACGAAAGAACATGCCGTCGCATGTGGCGCAATACGAAACGCCGCGACCGCGATACGTATCCTCCCCAACAAAACCAGCAGAGCGCGGCGTGGCGCCCATGCAAGCGATAACACTCGAGGCCAGCGTATCGCCCGTATCGTGATGCACCGTAAACAGCGCCGCATCCGCATCGTAATCGATACCCGTCACCACGCTCCATGCAACCTGTGCTCCCAGGCCCTCTGCATGCTGCTGAAAACGCTCGCCGAGTTCGGCACCGCTCAAGAGCGGAATGCCCGGATAGTTTTCGACCTCATTGGTTGTGGCGATCTGTCCTCCCGACATGCCCTGTTCAATCACGGTCGTCGTTAGATTGGATCGCGCAGCATAAATGGCTGCAGCATAGCCCGCTGGGCCGCCGCCGATAATCGCAACATCGATCGGCTGAATGGTAGTCATGGAGTGTCCTCTCATCGAAACATTGGCGTTCTTTGCGCTCATACCCAAATTTAGGAGAACATGACAGTCATGCACTACAATGATTCTTTGCGAAACAACGATGAAGGGGAGTTATCGATGGATCAAACGCAGATGGGCAATGACGCTCCCCTGCCCACGCAAAGCGCCCCTCAATCGGAGCAATTGATGCCGTCACCTGTACAAAAGCCCTTAGTGACCATTGTCCATGCATCGGTTGGTTCGGGACACAAAGCGGCAGCCAATGCTATCGCGCAAGCATTCGAGCTTATACGCGGCACCAAGGGCATACCGCAGGATGTCGAGATTGAGGTCTTGGATATCCTCGATTTTGGACGCATAAAATTCGACGGCAACAAAACGGCCGCATCGTTTACCGGCGCCACACGCCCAATTTATGACTTGACCTGGCGATATACCCTTACCGGACACCTGCTTTGGGGCGGCGGCACGGCATGGTCGCGCATTATGTTCCCCGCATTTAACGAATACGTTCGCACTCGTAGGCCTATTGCCGTGGTCGCCACACATATCACGGCAGCCAACGTTGCGGTTGGTGCGCGCGTCATTACGGGCATCGACTATCCCGTCATTTGCGTGCCGACCGATTACGAAGTCGAGGGCTGGTGGCCCCATAAGGATACTGACTTATTCTGCGTGGCAAACGAGTTTATGGCCGAGACGCTCCGCCCACGCAAGGTACCTGAGGCAAAGATACGCATTACGGGCATCCCTATTCGCGCTGGATTTGACACGGATTACAATCGTGAGGAAGAACTCGAGAAGTTCAATCTCCCTACCGACAAGACCATTGTGCTGGTAATGGCCGGCGCCAGTTTGCCTCAACCGTACGTTCGCTTTCGCGCGGCGATGGACCAAACCCTCCCCTTCCTCCGTAGCTTCGAGGACATGCACTTTGTCTTTTTGCCGGGCAAGGACACGGAATACGCCACGCGCCTGAAAACGCTCTTCGAAGCCATGAAACTCGAAAACGTCACGGTCCTTGACTATGTCGATGACATGGCAGCGCTCATGCACGGCTGCGATCTGGCAATTCTCAAATCGGGCGGACTCACTGTTACCGAATGCCTGTGTGCACACCTGCCGATGATTCTGCTGGGCAAGTCCTATGGCCAGGAAAAGGCCAACACCACCATGCTCACCGACTTGGGCGCCAGCATGCATGTCACCACCGCACGCGAGCTCATCGTGACGCTGCGCCATCTCCACGATCATCCCGAGTCGCTCAAGGCACTGCTCATCAATGGCGAAGTGCTACGCCGTCCACACGCGGCCGAGGACATCGCCATCGCAACCATGGAACTTGTAGGCAAGCCCCAAAAGCGCAAACGAGCCTTCTGCCGCTTCTACTGGGGCGGAAAACCAGCCCATATCCGCTAGGCGAAAGTCCGCTGCTCGGCGGGAGCCGCCCATATATCATTCCATGCTCAAACATTCTCGCTGCGCTGCGAAACTGCGCGTGGAACGATATATGGGCGGCTCCCGCCGAGCAGCTACGTTTACGTGCTAGCAGCTATGCCAGATTCCCCACCATTAGAATCTGCAAAGGCCAAACCGGAAAATATAAATACAGTAAGCCGACACGACAAAGGTGGCGTCCCTTTGTCGCGTCGGCTTACTAGAAAGATTGTTATATCTCAAGCATGTAGCCCTTTCGCCTGAGCCCCATACATATCGTCCCGCGCGCAGTTTCGCAGCGAAGCGAGAATGTTTGAGCACGGGATGATATGTATGGGGCTCAGGCGAAAGCGGAATCCATGCGCCCCTGCGATGCGAGAATGTTTGAGCATGGAATGATATGTGTGAGAGGCGGGCGGGAGGGATACGAGCGCCCCCGCGAGAATGTTTGAGCATGGGATGATATATAGGCGGGTCGGGCCGGTCAGCGGACAGTACGTAAACGACTAAGCGACGCCGCTGGAGCCGAAGCCTCCGTTGCCTCGGTCGGTTTCGTCTAGTTCGTCTACCTCCACGAGATTGACCGTGGGAACTTCTTGGATGACGAGTTGAGCGATTCGGTCACCCTTGTTGATCTGGATTTCATTGGATGGATCCAGGTTGATAAGGATGACTTTAAGCTCACCTCGATAGTGGGCGTCTATAAGACCGGGCGTGTTGACTATAGACAGACCCTGCTTAATAGCCAGGCCACTGCGAGGCTGAACGAAGCCAGCGTATCCATCGGGCAGCGCGATCGCAAGACCAGTAGAGACCAAGCGTCGCTCGAAGGGCTTAAGGGTACAGTCCTCATTGGCACGGAGGTCCAAACCGGCATCTGAGGGATGGGCGTATTTGGGAAGCTCGATCGTAGGGTCGAGACGCTTAATGTTGACCGTAATGTTGGACATAAAATCACCTTAGCTTGTCGAGCTCTTGCAAAAACTCATCGATGTCTTTGAAATCGCGATAGACCGAGGCAAAGCGAATGTAGGCCACCTTGTCGATCTTGGCCAGGCGCTTAAGCACCATGTCGCCCAGGTCGTGGGACGTAACGGCCGTCAGTGTACGGGAACGCAGCTCAACCTCGATGTCATCGATAAGCTCATTGAGCTTTTTCGTGTCGATGTCGCGCTTAATCGTAGCGCGCATTAAGCCGACCAGCAGCTTATTGCGATCGAACCGCTGCCTTGACCCGTCAGATTTGATGACCTCGATGGGGTCTTCGCATCGCTCGAATGTTGTGAAGCGATAGTTGCACGAACAACATTCACGACGGCGTTTAATGGTGTTATTAGATTCCTGCATACGGGAATCGACAACACGGGTATGTGCATTGCCGCATCTGGGACAGCGCATGGTACCTCCTCCAAAACGATAACAAGGGTACCATGTGCCGGAGTATAAATCTTACGAACGCGCAGGAACTTTAAGAACGTCACCCGCATCGAGTGACCCATGCACCAGATGATTAACACTGCGAATTATGTCAGAAGTCTCCTGCGTAGAAAGACCGTCAACGGAATGCTCCTGAGCAAGCGACCACAAGGAATCGCCAGGCTGAACACGGACGGTCTCATAGGTAACGTTAGATGCCGACTCGGCATATGCGGCGTGACGAGCGCTGAAGATCGAGGTAGCAAGTACAAAGAAGAACGTGAGCGCAACGGCCAGGGCGACAATCGTCGAGGCCTTCAGAGCAACGGGGGCCGAAGTCGTGGCGACGCACTGGCTGCGGACGGGCTTGCCAGGCAGTGTTTGAAAACCAGATCGGCCGCCTTTGACAACCGTGAAAGCCGGCACCGCAGGCGACTCGAGCTTAAGGGCGAGGTTTCCCTGGACCATATCCGTTGCATTCATCATGTTCTCCTCTCGCGTTTTTTGACGAGAACTGTTTTATCAAGCCGCGAGGACAAAAAAGTCTAGCGCGGGAACGAGTGTTCGGTTATTATTATCTTCGAACAGTTGTTCCTGTCAAGCAAACATAGAACATTTGTTTGGGTTAGGTAGAGAGGAATCCCTGATGGCTCGCAAAATTACCAAGCGACAGCAGCAGATTTACGACTTCATCAAGGAGTATCAGCAGGAAAAGGGCTATCCGCCCAGCGTGCGTGAGATGGCTTCGGCTGTGGGTCTTTCCTCCCCTAGCACCGTACATGCACATCTCTCCGCACTGGAAGCACGCGGCCTGCTCAAACGTGACGCCACCAAGCCTCGTGCCCTAGAGCTCTTTGACGAGGACGGAGCCTCCGTCTCCATTTCAAAGTCCGATGAGCCCACGGCACCCCGCGGAACCGTATCGCTACCCCTCGTGGGCCGTGTTGCCGCAGGGATCCCCATCCTTGCCGAGCAGAATATCGAGGACACCTTTACCATCCCGACCGAGATCGCAACGGACCAGGGGTCTTTTATCCTCGAGGTCCACGGCAATTCGATGATTAACGTCGGTATCCTTAACGGCGACTATATCATCGTTCGCGAACAGAAGAGTGCCATGAATGGCGAGATCGTTGTGGCCATGATCGATGGCTCCGCAACGGTCAAAACGTTCTACAAGGAGCAGGGACGAGTTCGCTTGCAGCCCGAAAACGACACCATGGAGCCCATCTATGCGACAAATCCGACGATCCTGGGCAAGGTCGTTGGATTGATGCGCCGGTTCTCGTAATGCAAAACCGCATCACGGTCTTTGATACCATTCGCGGATTTACCATGCTGTCGATGGCAGGATTTCATGCTTGCTACGATCTTGCCTATCTTTATGGTTGGGATATGCCCTGGTTTACTCAGACCATCTTCCAAGACATCTGGCGTGCCAGCATCAGTTGGATTTTTTTGTTTATTGCCGGCTGGATGTGCACCCTCTCGCGCAACAACATCAAGCGTGCCGTCAAATATGCCGCTGCCGCTTTTGTTGTATGGGTCGCGACGACGCTCGTCTCAGTCGATGACTCGGTGAACTTCGGCATCATGTTCTGCATGGCGGCCTGCACCGCCATTGTCGCGCTCGCGCGTCCGGTGATCGTTAAAGTGCCGTCGGTATGGGGTATAGCAATTTGCCTCACACTTTTTACCCTTACCTGGAGCATTCCTAAAACGGTTTATCCTATCCCCTATTTAGCTTGGCTGGGTTTCCCAAGTCCAGACTTTGTCTCTGGTGATTACTATCCAGTCATACCATTCTTATTTATGTACCTTGCAGGCTTCTTTGCCGCCCACACGACTCAGGAAGCAAACTATGAGGCGCCGGGATGGGCCTATGCGAATCCCATCCCGGCGCTCGCAAGTCTCGGGCGCCATGCGCTGCCGTTCTACCTGCTTCATCAACCGGTTATCTTGGGTATACTGGAGCTGATTTACTCTGTTCGATAACGCTCGAGACGCGGTGCGATACGGGCTGGAAGCTTTGCCACAATACGAACGCCGTCCTCGAGGTATTCCTCGTGCAGAAGGGTTCCCTGTTCGTGCACAAGCGTGATTAACGCGCCCTCTCGATACGGGATATCGGCCGAGAGCAACACGTCCGTAGCGGCCGCTTCACGAGCAATGCGATCGACTAAGTCATCAAGGCCCTCATCCGTCTGAGCCGAGAACAATACCGCCTCGGGATAGCGCCGGCGAAAGCTCAAGCGGTCGACGCTATCGAGCAGATCGATTTTATTGAACACGGTAAGCGTCAGGCGCTCACCGGCACCAATCTCGTCAAGGACACGATCAACCGCCTCAAGCTGACGCTCGTAATCCTCATCGGAAGCATCCACAACTTTAAGAACCAAATCGGCGCCGAGCACCTCGGAAAGCGTAGATTTAAACGCGTCGACCAGGCCATGGGGCAGCTTTTGAATAAAGCCAACGGTATCAGTGATCGTCATGCCACGGCCACCGGGTAAACGATACGAACGCGTCGTGGGATCGAGCGTGGCAAACAGCTTATCCTGCGAAAGTACCGTGGATCCCGTCAATCGATTAAGCAACGTCGACTTACCGGCATTGGTGTAGCCAGCCAACGCTACGCGAAACGCCGGCGATTCAATACGGCTTTTCGATTGCACATCACGACGTTGTTCAACCTGTTTCAATTCGCGGCGAAGCGCAGCGATCTTATCGCGAATCAGGCGACGGTCGACCTCGAGCTGGCTTTCGCCCTGGCCAAAACGCGATCCAATGCCGCCACGCGTCTGTTCCTTAGCAAGGTGGCTCCACATACCTCGCAGACGGGGCAGCAGATACTGCAACTGAGCCAGCTGCACCTGTAAGCGACCCTCACGCGTCTGAGCATGCAGGCCAAAGATATCCAAAATCAACGCCGTACGGTCAATAATCTTGACCGGTTCGCCCACGGCTTTCTCAAGATAGGACTGCTGTGAAGGAGTCAAGTCGTCGTCGAAGATTACAACATCCGCATCCATACGATGCACCAAACCGCATAGCTCCTCGACCTTACCGGAGCCGATAAACGATTTGGGATAAGGTTTGACCAGACGCTGAGACAAGCGTGCCACGCATTGGGCTCCAGCAGTGTGAGCCAAGCGCTCGAGCTCGTCGAGCGAACGGTCGAGCGGCCAGGCGTTATCGCGCCACTCAACACCAACCAAGACGGCACGCTCAGGTTCAGGCGCCGTGGGAACCAAGGGAAAACGTGCCATTAGGCAGCCTCGATACGACGGTAGATATCATCGACGACCTCATCGATCGTAAACTCATCCATATCGAACCACACGATGCGATCGTCACGCTTAAACCAGGAAAGTTGGCGCTTGGCATAGCGACGTGAGCGCATCTTAATAAGCTCGCGGGCCTCATCCATGGTAATAGCGCCTCGCAAGGCATCAATAATCTCTTTGTAACCGATTGCCTGCATCGACGTGAGTGCATCACCCAGGCCCTGGTCAATAAGGCCACGGACCTCATCAACCAGCCCCTGCTCAAACATAAGGTCGACACGCAGGTTAATGCGCTCATACAGCACTTCACGGCTACGCGTCAGACCAAACCACAAGGCATGATAACGCTCACGTGGAACGCTGAATTTCGACTTCTGCTGGGCATACGACACACCTTCATCGTGCATCTCGAGCGCACGGATCACGCGGCGCACGTTATGAGGATGAATCACGGCAGCCGATTCCGGATCACGCTCGGCAAGCAGGGCATGCATAGCTTTCTCGCCAATACGCTCGGCAAGCTCCTGATAACCCGCGCGACGTTCGTCCTCGAGCTCTCCCGAAGGAAAATCCATTTCATCGAGTGCAGCCTTAAGATACAAGCCCGTGCCACCGCAAAAGACCGGAAGCCGTTGCTCACCAAGCAAACGCTCGATATGCGCCCGGGCATCAGACTGATAGAGCGCAGCAGAATACGCGACGCCCGGGTCCACGATATCGACAAGGCGCAGGGGCACCGAGCACTCCTCGGGCATCATCTTGGCCGTACCGATATCCATACCGCGATAGATTTGCATCGCGTCACACGATAACACTTCAGACGACAGACGAGAGGCCAGGCGGTCGGCAACATCACTCTTGCCGACCGCCGTCGGACCGACGATCGCTACGGCAGAAAGGTTTGTGCCGGGGGAAACCATTAGCGAGGCTCACCCACAACGGAGCCAGACAGATACCACGTCTTGGCGACATCCACATCGACGTCGACGATTTTGCCTATAAGCTGATCGATGCTATAGCCAGCGGGAATCGGCGCATGCACTGTCTGGTTCTTAGGACTTTTACCAAGAAGGACAGCGTCGTTTTTCTTGCTCGTGCCCTCAATAAGCGCAGGCACCACGGTGTGAAGCTCGCCCTGGTTATACTCGTATGCCGTCGTCTCGATAACCTTGACCAGACGGTTAAAGCGCTCAAGGATAACCTCATGCGGGGTGGGATCATAAATCTCAGCTGCCGGGGTACCGGCGCGCTTGGAGTAAATAAACGTGTAGGCCTGGGCATAGCGCACCGTCTCGGCAAGCGAGAGCGTCTGCTCAAAGTCTTGCTCGGTCTCGCCCGGGAAGCCCACGATGATGTCGGTCGAAAGCGCAATTTCGGGCATACGGTTACGAATGCGATCGACCAGGCCCAGATAATCCTCGCGCGTGTACCGACGATTCATCTCTTTAAGGATACGCGTGGAACCCGACTGAACGGCTAGGTGAAGCTGCGGCATAACGGCAGGTGTCTCGGCCATAGCATCGATGGTCTCGGGAAGCAAATCCTTGGGGTGCGAAGAAGTAAAGAAGATACGCTCGACGCCCGTATCACCCACGGCGCGCAGCAGGTCGGCAAAGCGCGGCTTGCCAAAGAGATCGCGACCGTAGGAGTTAACGTTTTGTCCCAGCAGCGTAATCTCGCGCACACCCTGACGCACCAGACCCGTCACCTCGTCGACAATCTCCTCGAAGGGGCGGCTCTTCTCGCGACCACGGACGTACGGCACGATGCAGTACGTGCAGAAGTTGTTGCAGCCCGTCATGATGGGCACCCATGCATGATACTGCGTCTCGCGATGCCACGGCATACTCATGGCGTCCGTATCTTCATGCTCATTCGTGCGGATATGGCGCTTGCCATCCATAAACGCCTCGGCGATAAGCTCCGCCACGTGCGCAATCGAATGCGTACCAAAAATAACGTTGACGTTATCGACGTTGGTGAGCAAGCCCTCGCCATCGCGCTGAGCGATGCAACCACCCACGGCGACCACACGCTTGCCCGAAGGAGAAGGAGGAAGACTCTTGCAGGAATTGCACTGACCGTACAGGCGCGTATCGGCAGCCTCGCGCACACAGCACGTCATGAATACGACAATATCGGCATGTTCCGGATCGAGCGCCATAAGACAACCATAGGAATCGAGCAAACCGCTCACGCGCTCGGAGTCGTGCTGATTCATCTGGCAGCCGAATGTGCGGATAAAATAGGTTTTACCGGCAAGAATATCGCGTACGAAACGCTGGTCCATGAGCTTACATCCTAACGATGATATCGACGGGGCACAAAGGTGCTACAAATGTGCGAAAACTCGCTTACGCAACAGGCTTAACGTCGTCCATGACGACATTGTCCACAGCAGCCCGATTAATCTGGTGAACGTAGATAGAGAGACGGATTGCCGTGCGAGACTCCCCGTTAATGAGGATGTCAGAGAACACCGGCGCACAAGAGACATCAAAGCCAGTCGGAATCAGAAAACCTCGCGCAATGGCAACGGCCTTTATGGCCTGGTTGACGGCGCCGGCACCGACGCACTGAATGTTGACGGGAACGCCATCTTTGACCATACCGGCAATGGCGCCGGCAACGGACGCGGGCGATGATTTGCTTGATACCTTCAGGCAATCCATGAAGAAACTCCTGCGTTTAAAAGTACGTTTTAACTGCAATAACTGTATCGTACCGAGCGGACTCGGTAAAGATGCTACTCCTCTTTGGCAAGATCGAACGTCACGGTGATGCGATCACGTGAAACGCGAATCTTAGGGTCGCCGCACAGATTGAGGTAATACCGGGCGGCGAGGTCATTGAAGTCGCGCTCAACAGCACGCGAAAACTGCGCCATGTCATCCTTGGCAATGCGAAGGCCTCGACGGTCCTTGGCAAGATCGACTGGAGCCGGCAAATGCGAGGTGGAATCGCGCTCGCGCAGCAGACGCGCGCACACACCGCGAACGGGCTTAATCTGTCCTGACAGAATACGGTGGGCAGTACGCTCGGACATCTCGAGACCCAGCCCGGAGCAAATCCGGATAAAGTCCTCGGCATCCGAGGCAAGACCTAAACGATCGATAACCGGAAGCTCACACTCGTCATCGATAAAGAGCAGGCGTGACGTATCGAGACGACTGGAAGCCTGGGCATACAGGGTCGCAGCGATCTCGGACGGAGAGCCCAGATACACGTCGCAGTCGCGCAGCTCCTCAAGGGCAAACTCGCAGGCTGCGCGAATGATGTTGTGAGGACCGCGAGCGCATACATAGCGGCCGTCTTCGTCTTTAACCGCCTGAGGCCAGCTCGACTGATCGGCGCGCTCAGCCAAGCGATCGGTATCAACACACACCTTAAACGCTGAGCCCAAATCGACGCCCGATGTAACAACGCGTGCCTCATCGGTGTTCTGCTTGATAGAGAACAGCGCCATACCACGACCGTGAACACCCCAACGGTCCATCTTCATGCTCTCGAGCTTGGAGGTGACACGGGCATCGAAGATACGCTCCTGCATATCCTGCGGCACACCCGAACCGTTATCCAGGAAGAGGAGGGTACGAACACCCTCCTCCTTGGTCGTGGCTAGATAGACCTTATCGGCTCCGGCATCGCGAGCATTACGCAGCATCTCGATGACAATGTCCTCTACATGCTGAATGTCATGCTTGGCCTGACGGCGCTCGGCCTCCGAAACGCGGAGGCGGACATACCCCTCGCCAAGGTTTTCCTCGACGCGAAGGTTGCCCTCCCCCGACATCGACGCGATAAATGAGATGAGCTCGTTCGCGTCGTTCATGTTATTTAGCGATATCGACGGCACGGCTCTCGCGAATCACGACAACGCGCACCTGACCGGGATACTCCATCTCTTCCTCGATCTGATGGGCGATATCGTGCGCAAGCACCGTGGACTGGGCATCGGAAATCTTGTCCGGCTGAACCATGACATGGACCTCGCGACCGGCCTGCATAGCATAGGTACGCTCGACGCCGTCATAAGAGTTGGCAATCTCCTCGAGCTTCTCAAGGCGCTTGATGTAGCTCTCGGCCGACTCGCGACGGGCGCCGGGACGAGAAGCGGAAACAGCATCGGCAGCCTGGACCAGAACGTCGAGCACCGTGTTGGGGTCGACATCGGCATGATGGGCCTCGATTGCGTGGACGATAACGGGCTTCTCGCCATAACGGCGGGCAAGCTCGGCGCCAATCACAGCATGCGGACCCTCAACGTCGTGGTCGATGGCCTTGCCCAGGTCATGCAGAAGACCCGCGCGCTTGGCGGTCACAACATCCAGACCAAGCTCGGAGGCCATGATGCCGCACAGGTCGGAGACCTCAAGCGAGTGCTGTAGCACGTTCTGACCAAACGAGGTGCGGTAGCGCAGAGCGCCCAGGGTTTTGACAATCTCGGGATGCAGGTCGTGGATTCCGGTATCGAAGGCGGCCTGCTCGCCGGCTTCGAGCACACGCTGCTGAACCAAGTCAGCGGCCTTGTGGTACATCTCCTCGATGCGGGCGGGGTGAATACGACCGTCGGCAATGAGGTTCTCGAGCGCCACGCGGGCGGTCTCACGACGGACCGGATCAAAGCTCGAAAGCACGACGGTCTCGGGGGTGTCGTCGATCACAAGGTTGACGCCGGAAACCTGCTCGAAAGTACGGATGTTACGACCCTCGCGACCGATGATGCGGCCCTTAAGGTCATCGGAGGGAATATGAACGGACGTGACGGTGACCTCGGCGGTATGGTCGGCGGCACAACGCTGGATCGCCAGGGAGAGAATCTCCTGAGCGGTCTTGTGGCACTCGGCGCGGACCTGTTGCTCGGACTCACGGATGATGGTGGCCGCCTCATGGGTAACCTCACCGCGGACCTTGTCGAGCAGCTCCTTGTGAGCATCCTCGCGCGTAAGGTCGGCAATACGCTCGAGCTCGGAGGTCTGCTTGGCGCAAAGCTCCTCAAGTTCGCGAGAGCGCTTCTCGACCTGACCGGCCTGGCTGGACAGCTGATGCTCGCGCTTATCGAGCGCATCGTTGCGTCTGTCGAGCGATTCCTCGCGCTGCATCACGCGATTTTCGAGCGCGCGAATCTCGCTCTTACGCTGCTTGTCCTCGGCCTCGGCGGCCTGTTTGTTCTTGATGATTTCTTCCTTAGCCTCGAGCAGAGCCTCTTTTTTGAGGGTCTCGGCCTGACGCTTAGCATCACCGATCAGGGACTCTGCCTGCGCGTGTGCCGACTGAATCTTTTCTTCGGCCTCGTGAAGACTACCCTGCTTGGCGGTGCGCATGTAGACAATGGCGACGATGGCACCCAAAACAATGCCAACGAGCGCTGCAATGATAGGCGGCATGCTCACTCCTTTTTATGGATTCGTTACACAACAAAGCGAACCGTCCATACGAACGGCTCGCGACATTTGAGTAATATGGGCGCAGCTTATGCGGGTCGGATACAGATAAACATATAAACAAACTCATCGCAGATGAGCACATATCACAATGCAAATGACAGTAATTATCCTACGTTGAACCGCAACAACTGTCAAATTAACGCACCCAGCACGGCGCCTATCGAGCGGTGAACGGCAGGAGCGTAACGTGCGCATGCTTAAACGTCGCATTTCTCGCTTAAGGCATCGAGGCGCGCCTTAACGGCATCGGCGGCAATGTGATAGGAAAAGCCCTTGCCCATCAAAAATCTGACGAGCTTTTCGAATGCACGTGCCTCGGGAACGCGACGCTTAGCGAGCAAAGCCGATGCGCGAGCCAAGTCGTCATCCTCGGCAAAATAAGCCTCGGGATACCCTGGAATCTCATCAAGTGCAACATGGCGACGCTTAAGTTCAGTCTCGATTTTGCGCTGTCCCCAACCACGACGCTTACGCTCCTCGATAAAGTACGAGCTAAAGCGGTTCTCATCTAAAAAACGATACTCGATGGCACGATTGACGGCAAAGTCGATCGCGGGCTGACGAAAGCCATAGCGCGCCAACTTATCGCGCACCTCGCCCGTAGCATGATCGCGACGCGAAAGCATCTCGGTCACCATGGTAAGCGCACATTTGCATTCGATAAGCTGCACCGCCTCGCGAAAGTCATCCCAGTCGCAGGGAAGATCGAGACGGTTCTGAACGTACACACGTGCCACACGCACGGGAATCCAAATGGACCGTTCAAAACCGCCCTCCAGATCGCAATCGATATGTGCACAGGGCTTTTTAGACGCATAACCGCTCGAGAACGAGGAGGCCGTCTTCTTATCCGGAAAAACGACCCTAGCCTCGGTCACCGTATACGACATGTCGGCATCCGTTACTCGTCGTCATCGTCGAGCATCGCGGAGCCATCGATGGCATACAGCTCGTCAAACTCCTCGGGGGCGGGCTGATCGGTCAACTCAACCTCGGAGGGGGCATCATCGTCATACTCAAGACCGCAGGCAAGACGAACCTTGTGCTCGATCTCGTCGGCGCAATCGGGATGCTCGTGCAGGAACGTCTTAGCGGCCTCGCGACCGTTGCCGAGTTTGTCCTCACCATAGGCAAACCAAGACCCCATCTTTTTGCATATGCCGCACTCGACAGCCATATCCAGAATCGAGCCCTCTTTAGAAATGCCGGTGCCATACATGATGTCAAATTCGGCCGAGCGGAACGGAGCAGCCACCTTGTTCTTAACGACCTTGGCACGTACGCGATTGCCGATAACCTCGTCCTTGAGCTTGATGGTATCGATTTTGCGAATATCGATACGCACGGAAGAGAAGAACTTGAGTGCGCGGCCGCCTGTGGTGGTCTCGGGGTTGCCGAACATGACGCCGATCTTCTCGCGCAATTGGTTAATGAAGATGCAGGTTGTGTTGGACTTGGCAAGCGAGCCGGCGAGCTTGCGGAGCGCCTGACTCATCAAGCGAGCCTGCAGACCCACCGTCGTGTCACCGATCTCGCCCTCGATTTCGGCACGTGGAGTCAAAGCGGCAACAGAGTCGACGACGATGGCGTCGATGGCACCGGAACGCACAAGCATGTCAACGATCTCGAGCGCCTGTTCACCCGTATCGGGCTGGGAAATCAGCACCTCGTCGATATCGACGCCGATGCGCGCGGCGTAGGTGGGATCAAGCGCATGCTCAGCGTCGATAAAAGCCACGACACCGCCCATGGCCTGAGCCTCTGCAAGAATCTCGAGCGAAAGCGTTGTCTTACCGGAGGACTCGGGGCCATAAATCTCAACGATACGGCCGCGTGGCACGCCGCCGATACCCAAGGCGGCATCGAGCGCCAGAGAGCCCGTCGGAATAGCCTCGACCTCGAGCTCGGGACCGCCGTCGCCATACCTCATAATAGAACCCTGGCCGAACTTCTTCTCGATCTCGGCCTTGGTAGTGGCGATCATCTCGTCGCGCTCTTTACCCGTCGTGCGCGTATGAACGGTACGTACGGGACCTGAATTCTTGGCCATGAATAGCCCTCCTCTTAACAACCTGAATCGATGATAAACGAACGGCTGTTCGTGGTCAACCGTTCAGGTTCATCATATGCACCCGTCCATTCCAAAACCCGACCAAACGCCGACCAAACGCCGACCAAACGCTTGACCATGCCAATCGCAAATACGAGTGCTCGTACAAATTAAAGACATGTGCCAGCGCAAGCGCATTCCTTACCAAAGGTCCCTATCTCCACAATTAAGGGGCCCTAAGGCCCCTTAAAACACGTCTATTCCATGGAATTGAGCACGCGGACAATGCGTTCCAAAGCCTCAGCGACCGCATAGGCACGGACGCACGACCGATCACCCTCGTAGTGACAGCGCGCAGACTCAACGACCGTCGCTCCCCCATCGGCCGCACGATACGCCCAGCCGATATAGAACGTGCCGGCGGGGTCTTGCTCGGTACCGCCGCCGGGCCCAGCGTAGCCCGTTGCGCTCACGGCGACATCGCTCTGATAGAGGTCCAGCGAGCCCGCGGCCATCTCGCGCGCCGTCTGATGCGACACGGCGCTAAACCGATCGAGCGTTTCCTGCTCGACGCCGAGCACGCGATGTTTGATCTCATCGCAGTAGGTCACCGCACCGCCACGAAGTACCGCCGAGGCACCCGGGATATCGGCAATCGTCGAGGCGATCATGCCCGCCGTCAGCGACTCCGCCGTCGACACCGTCACGCCACGGGCACTCGCGCGCTTGACAATATCGCGTGCCAGCTCCTCGTTGTTTGCGGCGATCTGCAAATAAGACTCCGTCATGCCCACCAGGACCTAGACCGAAAAGACGATCTTGCGGCAGTTCCAGAAGTACTGGGCACCCGAGATAATGGTCAAAATGACAGCGATGACGTACAGGACGCGCGACACCGAATAGACACCGAGCAGCAGCGACGCCGGCCCCAGCTGAAGACCGGCCATCGCAAAGACGCACAGATAGCCACAGATGGAGACCATCGTGGTCGCCGTCTTGTACTTGCCGAGCTTATCGGCGGCAACGACCACACCGGCAGCACTCGCGACCATGCGAAGTGCGCTCACCAACAGCTCGCGGAACAGGATAATGAACACGGACCACACGGTCACCGCGCCAAAATCCAAGAACAGCAGCAAGGCCGAGAACACCAGCAACTTGTCGGCGATGGGGTCCAAGAACTTGCCGAAATCGGTGATCTCGTTGCGTGAGCGCGCCAGATAGCCGTCGACCTTATCGGTGCACGACAGGATCACATACAGAATGAAGGCAGCGGCGGCGAGCGGGCCGTCAAAGGTGCTCCAGTCCGTACCGGCAACGCTCGCGTGAGACAGGGCCGAGACGATCATGAACACCGGAATAAAGACGATGCGAACGCACGTCACGATGTTGGCGGGCGTCCAAACGCTCGTCAGTTCCTTATTGCTCTCGTTTGCCACGACGCTCTCCTACTCCACAACATGGCCGATAAGCTCATAGCAGAAGCTATCGGTAAACTCGACGGTCAAAATATCGCCCACGGACGCCTCGCTGGCGTCCAGATGCACCGCGCCATCGGAATCGGGCGCCTGGAACCAGGCATGACCGATCAGCTCGGCGCCGTCCTCGGTCTCCTCGATACCGTCGACGATTACCTGGGCGCGCTCGCCCACATGGGCTGCCGTGGCGGCAAAACCCAGCGACTCGGCCAGATCCATGGCCTCCTGGGCGCGCTCGAGCTTGACCTCCTCATCGACCTGGCCCTCCATATTGGCGGCCAGGCTGCCCTCCTCCCGCGAGTAGGCAAAGACGCTCGTATAGTCAAAGCCGACGGTGTCCATAAAGTCGATAAGATCACGGAACTCGTCGTCGGTCTCGGTCGGAAAGCCGACCATGGCCGTGGAGCGAATCACGATGCCGGGGATACGATCACGAAGATCGCGGAACAGTTCCTCGAGCTCCTGACGCGAACCGGAGCGACGCATGGCCTTGAGGATGCGCGCGTCGCAGTGCTGCACGGGGATATCGATATAGGGCAATACCTCGGGCGTATCGCGAATCGTCTCGATAAGCTCGTCGGTCATGCCCTCGGGCTGCAGATAGAGCACGCGAACCCAGACGTTGTGCGGGCGCACAGCCTCGGCGACGGCGCGCAGCAGCTGCGCCAGATTGCGCGGTGAGGCCTCAGCGGCGTCCTCATCGGCAAAGTCGGTGCCCCAAATGCCCGTGTCCTGGCCGATCAGCACGATCTCGCGCACACCGCCGGCAACCAGGTCGCGCACCTCGGAGATAATGCTTTCGGCATTGCGCGAATGATAGCGACCGCGAATGTAGGGAATCATGCAGAAGCTGCAAAAACGATTGCAGCCATCGGAGATCTTGACGTAGGCGACAGCGCCCTCGACGGTACGCTTGACCTGCGGGATATAGGCAGCGATTTCACGCTCCACACCAAGAACGCCATCGATGACAGAGACGATACCGTCTTCCTCATCGGCCTTCACAAATGCCGCGACCTCGGGCAGCTCGTCGGGCAGGTCGTCGCCGTAACGAGACGGCACGCAACCGCACATGACAATGGGGCAGGAGCGAACGCCGTCCTGCACCTCGTTAGCGAGCTCGAGCGTGGTCTCGATGCTCTCAGACGTCGCCGAGGTAAGAAACGAGCACGTATTGACAATGGCGATATCGGCATCCTGAGGATCGAATGCCTCCTCGTAGCCCGCAGCGGTCAGCAACGAACGCATGCGGTCGGTATCGACCTCGTTCTTGGCGCAGCCAAGCGTGATATAGAGTACGGAACCCAACGGAGTATCCATGTTGGAGAGCGGTCCTTTCGAGTAAATTAGCGGTAGTTGGTAAACTGCAGCGGCTGGCCGTAGTCCTGGTCGCGCAGGAACTGAATCACCGTCTGTAAAGCGTCCTTAGAAGCCGAGGAAACGCGCAGCTTATCGGCCTCGATGGTCACCTTGACCTTAAGCTTTTGATCCTTGATGTCTTTATTGATCTTCTTTGCGGTCGCCTGGTCGATGCCCTCGACGATATGACCGAGCACGCGCACGGTACCGCCCGAAGCCGCCTGCGGGGCGTCCCAAGAGACAGCCTTGAGGTCGATACCGCGCTTGATGAGCTTGGAGCTCAAAACATCGATGATCTGCTTGGAGACAAAATCGGCCGGAGCGTTAATCGTAAAGAGCTTGTCGCCCTTCGAAAGCTCGATGGTGGCGCCGGAGTCTTTAAGGTCATAGCGCTGGGAAATCTCGCGGGCGGTCTGCTGGAAGGCGTTATCGACCTCCTGCATGTTAACCTCGGACACAACGTCGAAGCTGGAATCTTTAGCCATGGTTCTTCCTTTCGGTACGGGGAGCCTTAGTAGCTGTCGTACGAATAGTCATCTGTATCGTTCACTGTCTGGCCGTCGGATGCCGTGTCGGTGCCGACGGTAGACTGGACATCGGTGCCGTCGGCATTATCGGTACCGCCGGCATTATCGCCGTTCGCGGAGTCAGCGGTCTCCTTCTTGGGAACGGTAATGGTCACGCGCGCCACACCCGATGTCTTGGTGTCATAGCGAACCTTTTCACCATTCTTGGTGACCGTGACATCGGAGGGCTTGGACGTGGTGATCTCAATCGAGGACTCGGGCGTGTACTCCTGCTCAAAAGGACCGGTCGCTTGAGCGCCATAGACCGATTTACCGTCGACCTTGACCTCGATCCAGGCGGTCTTGCCCTTGGCAACAGAGACCTTGACCTTGGTGACCTCGTCCTCTTCCTTTTCCACCGTCGCCTTGGCGGAATCGGAACCGGCCGCATCCGTCGCCTCGTCGGCGTCTTTGTCCTCGTCAGTGGATTCGGTCTTCTTGGAAGATTTCTTAGTCGTCGTCTTGGTAGCCACGGGTGTCTCGGGCGTCGACTCGGGTGCAGCAGAGCCGCAACCACGCAGGAGTACCACGATGAGCAAAATCAACAGTAGCACCACGGCACCGATGCCAACGTAAATAATGCGCGGATCGATCGTGTTGTATTGAGAGGCGCGCCCAACGCCGCGTCCGCGATTGGAGCTACCACGACCATTACCCTGCGGTATGCGGCCGCGACCGCTATCGGGACGACCACGATAGCTACTCTGGCGCTGAGAACCCCGCCGGCCCGGACGCGGCGCAAGCTCGCCACGGCCCTGATAGCCGCGCTGGCCAGAGCGAGGCGCCGAAGAGCGCTGCCCATAGGGCTGGGATTGCGAACGGAGGCGCGGCGTCACCTGCGTGGTATCGGCGTCGGAATAGCCATCGCGGGAACGCCCGGCGGGTACTCCGCGATAGCTACGACCGGAGTATCCACCGTCGCCGTAACCGGCGCGAGGATCGCGACTCAACCCGCGAGCGGCGGGAAGCGCACGGTCATCTGGCAGGGGCGTACTGCGAAAACGATCTCGCTGAGAACGAATTTCCTCGCTGGAGCCCGTCTCGGTGATATAGCCCGCTTGCGGAGGGCGCTGGCCGTACCGTGTCGTACGACCACCCTGAACCATCAAAAAACGACCGTTATCGACCGAAGAACGCGAGTTAACGTAGCCGGCAGCATCCTGAAAACGACCGCCCTGCTGCGAGGTATCGCGTTCATATGCCATGAGGTCGTCAAAATAAGCGTTGACGACCTCGCGCGGGTTAAGCCCCAAAAAGCGAGCGTAGCTCGAAATCATGCCCTGCGCATAGCCACGCGGGGGCATCGATGCAAAGTTACCAGTCTCGAAAAACTCGATGATCTGCGGCCTGATTTTGATGGTGTTGGCGACCTGCTGGATGGAAAGGCCCATCCGGCGACGCTGCTCGAGCAGCATGTCACCAAAGCGTGCAGCCATCAGAATCCTCCAAACTCACGATCTTCACGTACCATCTCGGCGTCGACAGACTCCAGCGCGGCAAGCCCTTCGTCATCCAGCAGGACCTCGCGCGGCTTGGAACCGTCGGGCGGGCCGACGACGCCCTTTTCTTCCAGCATGTCCATAATACGCCCGGCGCGCGCATAGCCAACCTTGAGGCGGCGTTGCAGGCCAGATGTGGAGCCAAGCTGCGATTCCACCACAATATGAGCGGCCTCCCAGATAAGCGGGTCGTCATCCTGCGGTTCGGCAACGCCCGTGCGGACAATACCGCCGCCACCAGCCATGGACATGGAAGCAGGCGCCACGGCAGACAGAATCTCCTCGTGGTAGTCGGGCTCGCTTTGCGACTTAACGAACTCGACGATCTCGTTGATCTCATCATCCGAGACAAAACAGCCCTGGATACGGCGGGGCTTGCCCCAGTCGACCTTGGAGAACAGCATGTCGCCCAAACCGGTGAGCTTTTCGGCGCCCATCTGGTCGATAATGACGCGGGAATCGATGCCCGTGGCCACGTTAAAGGCGATACGATTGGTGATGTTGGCCTTAATGAGGCCCGTCACCACGTTGGAGCTGGGGCGCTGCGTAGCCACGATAAGGTGAATACCGGCGGCACGGCCCAGCTGGGCGATACGAACGATCGAGGCCTCGACATCCTTGCCGGCAACCATCATCAGGTCCGATAGCTCGTCGATGATAATGACCAGATAGGGCATCTTTTGCGGCGGGTTATCGTAGTGTTCGAACTCGCCGGCAGCCTGCTTTTCGTTATACGTCGAGATCTTGCGAACGTTGAGGCGCTCGAACACCTTCAGGCGACGCTCCATCTCGGAGACAGCCCATTGCAAGGCACTCGCAGCCTGCTTGGGTTCGGTCACCACGGGCACATAGAGATGGGGCAGGCCGTTATAGCCGGCAAGCTCAACGCGCTTGGGATCGACCATGATCAAGCGAACGTCCTCGGGAAGCGCGCGCATGAGCAGGGTCGTAATGATGGAGTTGATCATAACCGACTTACCGGAGCCGGTGGTACCGGCAATAAGCAGGTGGGGCATCTTGGCGAGGTCGGCGACGACGGGCGTGCCCTCGGCATCGCGGCCGATGGCCAGCTCGAGCGGACCGCCCTTCACATAGGGAAGCACGTCGCCCAGGTTAACGTTCTGGCGCTTGCGATTGGGAATCTCGATACCCACAAGCGAGGTGCCGGGAATCGGCGCAAAGATACGCACCGACTGGGCGGCAAGCGAAAGCGCGATATCGTCCTCGAGGCTCGAAATCTTGCTCACGCGCTCGCCCTCGCCGGGCTGCAGCTTAAAGGTCGTCACCGTGGGACCGGCAATCCAGCCGACGACGCGAGCGCTACGGCCAAACTCCAGCAACGTGGACTGCAGCGACTCGGCCGTCTGCTCCAACTCCTTGTCAGAAGACGCGGCGGACGCCGACTGCGGGTTGGCGTGCAGGATTTCGAGCGGCGGGAGTTTGAGGCCATCCTCTTGCTCGCCCTCGACATCGGCAGCAGTGCCGTCAGCTCCCCCATCGCCGGCTGCAACAGGAGCAGCGGAAGCCGTTGGGGTGGAGGCGTCGGCAACCTTGGGATGCTTCAGGAAATCGGGGATCTGCGGGGCAGCAGACACGGGGTTCACGGCAAACGGCGGCTCGGACTCGTCGACCTTGTCCGGGTCGTCTTCCATCGAAAGCTGTCCGGTGACCTGTCCTCGCCTGTCTTGGCGACGCGGCAGCAAAGTTGTCTTGGCGGTCTCGAGCGGACACTCGTCATCCTCGTCATCGCCCGCGGTGAGTTCGATTTCGCTATCGGACCAAGACGGGTCGGGCTCACTCGTGTTGAGCTTGGGCGCGGCCTTGCCCTTGTTGGCATGGCGACGCGGCAGCAGCGTGGTCTTGGCGCGCTCGGCCTCCACAGCCTCGGACACGTCGACAAACGGATCATCGTCCTCGTCGTCATCGTCCAGAACAGGGTCCGCATCATTGCCCATGACCGTGGTCACGGCCATATCGGAGCCCTTCTGACGAAGAATGCTCAGGTGCGGACGGGCGATGCCGGGAACCGACAGGGCCTCTTCGTCGCCCCACGGGCTCGCATTGACATCGGCACGACGGCGCTCGGCAAAATCGGCAGCGCGATCGCGCGCAGAGCGCAAAACGCCACCCACCGAAAAGCCGATGATGACAAAGCCAACGACGGCCAAACCCAACAGGACCACCATCGCGATAGGTTTACCCAGGGCATTCTGCAGCGCACTCGCAATAAACGCACCGATGTAGCCACCCGAAGCGGACAGGTTTTGCGGCACAAACATGAGGTCGCACGAATCGCTCGTGCCCGGCACCATCAACGAAAGAATGGAGACGACGGCGATAAAGACAACGGCGCCACCCGCGACCGAGCGAATGTTGAGCGGCGAGTCCTCACCCAAAAAGAGCGTGGCGGCAAACAGCAAAATGACGATCGGCAGCACGTAGGCGCCCAGGCCAAAGCCAAGATGGTAGAAACCGGCAACCACTGCCGTCACGGGTGCCGTTGCCGGAGAAATCACGGCAATGAAAGACGCAATCGCCAAAACGGCAATAACCACGCCGGCGATATCGCGGTTGGCCGAAGGCTCGACCAGGGGCTCAAAATCGTCGAACTCGGCCTCGTGGCCCTTATTGGCACGAAGATGGGAACCGGCACCCTTAGCAGATGCCGGTTGGTTGTTGGCTTTATTGCCTTTGGCGTTTTGTGCAGATCCGCGCGCCAAACTAAACCTCCATGACGACCGGGATGATCATCGGACGGGTGCGCGTACGGCTCCAAATGAAGTTGGAGAGCGAATCGCGCACGGCCTTGCGAATGGCATCGGAGCCGCTGCTCGTAAAGCTAAACTTGCCCTTCTCGATTGTCTTCATGATGGATGCGGAGGCATCCTCGGAGAACTGATCGTCGATAGCAAATGAAACGCCACGGCCCGAGAACTCGATAGCCTCGATTTTCTTATGCTTGAGCGAGACGATGGCGACAGCCGTGACCATACCGTCATTGGCGAGCTTCTGACGATCGCGCAGGACGATGGGGTCGGTATCACCGATGCGCAGGCCGTCGACGTAGACGACGCCGGATTCGACGGGCGTGCCGCGCTTGACAATACCACCGCGCATCTCGAGCGTGTCACCGTTATCGAGGATAAAGATGTGATCATCCTTAATGCCCATCTTACGGGCAAGCTGGGCATGGGCACGCAGGTGCACGGCCTCGCCGTGAACCGGCATAAAATAGGTGGGCTTGGCCATGGCCATCAGGAGCTTGAGCTCCTCCTGGCTGCCGTGACCCGAGACATGGACGAGGGCACGGTTCTTGTCCCACACGTCGCAGCCAAGCTTGGCCAGGCTGTTGACGACCTGCTGGACGGCCTTCTCGTTGCCGGGAACAGGCGTAGCGGACAGGATGACGGTATCGCCCTCGTGGATGGAGAGCGTCTTGTGCTCGCCGTTGGCCATACGGGACAGCGCCGACAGCGGCTCGCCCTGAGAGCCGGTGCACATGACGACAATCTTGTCGTCAGGCAGGTTATCGATATCGAAGGCATCGATGATATCGGCATCGTCGATGTTGAGGTAGCCCAGCTCGCGCGCCACGCGGGTGTTGGTGAGCATGGAACGTCCGGTCACGACGACCTTGCGGCCGCACTTGCGGGCGGCGTCGCAGATCTGCTGCAGGCGATGGATATGGCTCGAGAACGACGCGACGAACACGCGGCCCGGGGCATTCTTGATGGCGTGCAGCAAGTTGGGGCCGACTTCGGCCTCGGACTTGGTAAAGCCCGGAACCGTGGCGTTGGTGGAGTCGGAAAGCAACAGGTCGATGCCCTGCTTGGCAAAGCGACTGATGGCGGCATAATCGGGCGTGACGCCATCGATGGGCGTCTGGTCGAGCTTAAAGTCGCCCGTGTGCATAACGGTGCCCTGGTTGGTGCGAATGAATACGCCCAAAGCGCCCGGAATTGAGTGCGTCATAGAGAAGAAGTCGAGCGAAATGCCACCAAGATTGACATGGCTACCGCCCTTGACCTCGCGGAACTTGGGCGCGCGGATGCGGAACTCGGAAAGCTTGCCCTCGATGAAACCAAGCGTCAGCTTGCTCGAGAAGATGGGCACCTTGTTGTTGAGGTCCTGCAGCAGGTACGGAAGCGAACCGGTATGGTCCTCGTGGCCGTGGGTGACGATGATGCCGCGGAGCTTCTCCTCGTTCTCCAGAACATAGGTGTAGTCGGGAAGCACCAAATCGATACCGGGCTGGGAATCGTCGGGGAACATAAGGCCGGCGTCGACGAGCACCATGTCGTCGCCGCACTCGAAGACCGTCATATTCTTGCCGATGCCGTCAAGGCCTCCGAGCGGAATGATCTTCAAGGGAGATGATTTTTTAGCTGCCATAGGTTCGTGCGGTTTCCTTTCTTCGAAACGGGTCTGGAACAACCGACGGGGCGCTTCTGGCAAACCGACCGCCGGGAACGTACAAACATGCATCACGGAGTCGATGCAGTAACCGCATTATGATACCCATTTGCCCACCAACAGACCACCCATGCATCAAAGCCCCATCCAAACCGGTCTATCCCGCCGGTCTGGGGCCGTCGGGGGCCGGGGCGGGTTAAGTTTGCTGCTCTACAGTCCTGCGCAAGACGGAAAGCACATTAAGTGCTTTCCTTTGCGTGCGGAACTCGCGACAAACTTAACCCGCGCCAGCCGGCCCCGGAGACCCTCCCTGCCGTCACTTTGTTCGAAGACTTTGTTGCTCGCCGCTTCGCGGCTCGGGACCCCCGTTCTCCTCGGCGGGGTTGCCTGATGGTTGTTGTTGAACTTCGGCCTTTGGCTCAAAGAAAAACGGGAGATGCAATCTGCATCCCCCGTTTTTGTTGCGTTTACTCTAGGTCAATAAATTTGGTGCTGAGAATCTTGCCGTCCTTGACGAGCATTCTGGCCATGGTGGGGCCTCGGGTGCCTCTGGGGTAGCTAGCACTGCCGGGGTTGAGGACTAGACAGCGGCCTACTTGAGTTTCTTTGGTTACGTGAGTGTGACCGTTGATGGCTACGTCCACGGATCCCACCGGGAGGTCTTCGCGGTAGTGGGCTACGGCAAACTTAAGGCCCTCGTAGCTAAAGAGCGCCAGACGGTCCACTTCGGGGCCGTAATCACGGTAGTAGTCGTTATTGCCCAGAACCGCTCGCACGGGGGCAATGGTTCGCAGATGTTCGTAGTCCATCTCCGACGTAAGATCGCCGGCATGGATAATCAGGTCCGCGCCGCTCAACTCATCTAAAAGCGCGGGCGACAGATAACCGTGGGTGTCCGAGATGATGTCGATACGCTTGGCGCTTGCACTGTTCATGGGATCCCTTCCGCAAAACGATTTGGTGCATTCATACAAAAAGCCCCGCGGCTCCGCAGACGATTTTGGTCTACAGGGCTGCGGGGCCGGTGTGCTAGAGGCTCAGGGCCTTCTTGAGCGGTACGACGCGACGGCGCGAAACCGGTACGCGTTCGTCGACGCCCGTAATGCCCAGCTGGATAGCGCCCGAGGGAACCGTCTCGACGTCGGTAACACACGCCAAGTTAACGATATAGCGGCGGTGAACGCGGAAGAAGCCAAAATCACAGAGCTTGGCCTCGAACTGTGCCAGCGAGGTCGTCGACAAAAAACGGTCGTCGACGGTATAGATACAGGAGTAATCGTCCTTGGCCATAATGAAGCGAATGTCGTCCACGGGGATGAGCACCTTGCGGCCGCCCTTCTCCACCGGGATGCGCTCGATGGTCACCTTGCTGTCCGCAACGGGCTTCGTGCGCTGCATGACCTTCTCGATTGCACGATCCAGGCGGGCTTCCTCTACCGGCTTCATCAGATAGTCGACGGCATCCACATCAAACGCCTCAACCGCATGATCGCTGTACGCGGTCACAAACACGATCGCCGGCGGATTCTTAAGCTTATGCAGCGCCTCGGCAAGTTGCAGACCCGAAGCGCCAGGCATCGAAATATCGAGGAACACGACATCAACGCGACTCTCCATAAGCATCTCGATGGCGGAGCGAACGCTCGACGCTTCTGTGATCGTGCCGATCTTGCCCGTCTGCTCGAGCAAGAAGCGAAGTTCCGAACGGGCCGGGGCCTCATCATCCACAATCATCGCACGCAGCATGGGGATAAAACCTTTCGTCAACAAACTACATCGGGCATACGCCAACCGGCGTTAAGCCCGTGACCAATTATTCTACTCTTGAATGTCGAAGATGCTCTCCGACAAATCGAGATGTAGGAGCACTTTAGTGCCCTTACCCGGCGCCGATTCGACGCGCGTATAGGAGTGCGGCCCATAAAAGCGATAAATGCGCTCCGAAATATTGTGCATGGCAACGCCGGCGCCGCCACCCTGCGGGGAGCTGGCGTCGGGACGGGCAGAGCGCTCGTCAAACAGTCTGGCAGCGATGCCCTCGTCCATGCCCACACCGTCATCGGCCACCGAAATCAAAATCGCATCGTCACCATCCCTGCGCACCGTCACGTCAATCTTCAGCGCACTGGCATCACCCATGCCGTGACGCACGGCGTTCTCGACAATCGGTTGGATCACAAATGCCGGAACCAGCGTGTCCTCGACGTCCTCGGACACGTCAAAGGTCGCCAGCACGCGATCCTCGCCAAAGCGCGCCTTCTCAAACGTCAGGTAGCGCTTGGTCTGTGCGACCTCGCGCGACACGGGAATGAGCGAGCCCGAATTGTCGAGCGTTGCGCGATAGAACGAGGAGAACTCGCGCAGCAGCTCGCGGGCCCGCAGCGGGTCGGTACGCGTAAACGATGCGATGGTGTTGAGCGTGTTGAACAGGAAGTGCGGGTTAATCTGCGCCTGCAGGGCACGCACCTCGGCACGGGCCGTGAGCTCCTTTTGCACCTCGAGCTCGTGAATGGCGAGCTGCGTGGACAGGATTTCGGCAAAACCCGAGGCGAGCGCATACTGGGTACGGTCGACGGCACGCAGGGTCTTGTAATAGAACTTGAGCGTGCCGACGGTGCGGTCGCCCACCTTGATGGGTGCGATGATGCCAGCGGGGACCTGGTTGTGTGAGCCATCCGAACCCACCACGTCCACCACGCGGTTGAACGACTGGACGATACCGTGTTCGATGACGTAGCGCGTGGCGAGCGTATGAATGGGAGAATTGGGCAGCAGCTTTTCCTCAAACTCGCCCGCGCAGGCCAGTACGTTGCTCTCGTCGGTAACGGCAACTGTCATGGCGCGTGTCTCGGGCAAAATGCGCTGGCACACCAGACGTGCTGACTCCTGCGTCAGACCGCCTTTAATGTCCTCGAGCATGGCCGAGGCCACCGAGAGCGTCTCCTCGGTGTACTGCGAGCGAACCGAATCGGGATTGAGCGTCAAAAAGATAAAGATACACAGGAAGATGCATAGCAGCGTACAGGCGACCACGGTCGCGATTGGCTCGATTCCAGTCGCCAGGGCAAAAACAAAGTACACCAGCACACAAATGGCGCAGGATACGGCAATGATGCGAAAGATTGACATTGAGCTATCGCGCTGGGCGCGGCGGTCGATCATTCAGTCCCCTCCAGGATGCTGGTCAGCTGGGCGTCACGCCAGAGCTCATCCATAATCTTGGGCCAGAAGCTCTGGAAACGCAGGTAGCTTGCGGCGTTTTGGCGTGCGTAGGTCCTGGCCTCGTCAATACCGTGGCGCCAAATGCGTAGGTATCCCTCGTGCTCGCGGGTAAACATGCTGCGGACCATGGCAGTCTTACGCACGCGATCGTCAAGCTCGCGCGAAATCCACGGGCCCGGATAGGGCATGAGAGACGCGGCTGTAACGGGAACGAGCTCTTTCTGGTGCGCGGCAAACGTTAGCTTGGCACGTTCGTAGTACCAACGGTACACGTCCTGCATAAAGCGCGGCGAGCGTTTCTCGGACTCGGGCGGCAGATGGCGCACGGTCCACTCGTTATCAAACCATACGTCGTAGCCAAACATGCGCATATTAAAGAGGTAGTCCAGGTCCTCGCCACGAGTGATAAACGGGTCAAATGCCACGCGGGTAAAGGCGCGGGCATGGAGGGCCATAAGGCCGCCGCACACATAGTTTGAACGCGAAATACGGGTGCCCGAGAGCGCCTTTTTCATCCAGCGATTGAACTCAATACGCTTGGTCCACCAACGGTGGCAGATGCCCACCTTGTCCGTGGGGGCCAGCGGCGATCCGTCTCGATCGTAAAAGTAGCCGCTCTTAACCAAGATTGGCAGGCCCTGACGCGTCTGCTGCCCCAACGCGTAAGTCGCGCGTTTCATAAAGTCGGCATCGATGACAGTCTCGTCGTCATCCAAAAAGATGACGGCATCGTGACCCAGCACGGCGGCACAGGCAAGTCCCATATTGCGGATGGCGCCATAGCCGCGCAGGCTCACGCATTCTCCCGAACCCTTGGGCGCAATCTGCGCTACGCGGTCGGCGACACGCGATGCCTGGGTATTGGTGACTACGGTAACTTTGAGCGTAGGGTGCGCCTCGACGATTTCGCGTACGCGCTTCGACACATCCGCCGTGGCCGAGATGGGGCAGACCACCAAAAGGATGATTCGCGGAATATCGCGTACCTGCTCGAGCGAAGCAAGACAGTGATCGAGCTCGGGATTGGCGGCGTTGAGATTCGTCGAGTGGTCATAGACACCGGGAGCGTTTGCATGGGCATCATCGCCCGCCCAATATGTTGGAATCACAACCGTGGCGTTCATGCCTTCCCTCCCTGCAACACAAAAACGAGGCGCCGCCAAACACAGGCGACGCCCCGCGACCTAGCTGATTCCATCATACCCACTTGGGCAAATCATTGCTCGCAAGTCGCAATGTTTATTGCGGATAACCCCAAAAGAGTACCGCAGACAGGCACAATAGCCGCTCGCTCCTATGCGGCATGCTCTGCCGCTCGAGTCATGCGAGACAGGCGGGCCAGCAGCATAAAGCCAACGACCAGCAGCACAGCAATGGAAAGAACGCCCAGCGACGGGTTGCCGGTCAGCGAGGTGACGACCGACACCAGAAAGGTGCCCATAACGCTTGCATAGCGCCCAAAGATGTCAAAGAAGCCGTAGTACTCGTTGGACTTTTCCTTGGGGATGATGCGGCCAAAGTAGCTACGGCTGAGTGCCTGCACGCCACCCTGGAACAGGCCGACCATAATGGCAAGCACCCAGAATTCAAAGGCGGTCTTGAGGAAAAACGCGGCGAACAGCACAATGCCCATGTAGGCGGCGACCGCCACCAGGATCATGTTGAGCGTGCCCACGCGTCCGGCGAGCTTGCCGTAGATGATGGCGGACGGAAAGGCCACGAACTGTGTAACGAGCAGGGCCAGTACCAGCTGGGTCGAGTCGATGCCCAGAGCCGAACCGTAGCTGGTTGCCATGGAAATGACCGTGTGCACACCGTCGATGTAGAAGAAGAACGCAATCATGTAGACCAGCACGGTCTTGTTGTGGGCGATCTCGCGCATGGTGTGTACGACTTCGGAGAACACGCCGCCCACGATGTGGCCGATGGTGTCCTCGGGACCGCGCTCGCGACCGTACTTTTGCTTATAGGTGCGAATGAGCGGCAGGGTAAAGATGAGCCACCAGGCGCCAGTGATGACAAACGACAGACGCGTTGCCAGCATGGTGGGGACACCAAGAGCGGGACCACCCATGATAAGCGCCAGGCAGATGATGAACGGCACGGTGGAACCGATGTAGCCCCAGGCATAGCCCGAGCTGGACACGGCGTCCATGCGCTCGTCGGTGGTAATGTCGGGCAGCATGGCGTCGTAGAACGTCATAGAAGAGTTAAGGCCGATGGTGCACAGCACGTACACGGTCAAAAATGCCATGGCGGACATTGGAATAGCCTGCGCCAGGCAAAGAACCAGGCCCGTGAGGAAGAAGCCCAAGAAGAACTTGATCTTGTTGCCGGCGTAATCGGCAAGCGCGCCCAGAATGGGCATGAGCATGGCAATGACCAGCGAGGCAATCGTCTGCGCGTTGCCCCAAGCGACCACCAGGTCGGCCGAGGAAGCACCGGTATTGATGGCGTTAAAGTAGATGGGCACCACCGAGGTATTGAGCAGCACGAGGGCCGAGTTTCCCACATCGTACATGACCCAGTTACGCTCGAGCTTGGTGTATTTCATGGACAGGGACCCTTCGTATTCGCCCGATATGCAGTCAGTTCATCGTACCCCAATTGCACAGAGGCACCGGTAAGGATTCGGCAAAGGGGCACGCACGAGCCCTACTCCTCGCGGTCGAACTCTTCGTCAGCGCCGAGCACGCGACCGCTGTAATTGACATGGTTGGTCACGGCCTCCATATCGCCGGTCTCGATAAAGCGGGTGACCGTGCACTCGTAATCGACCAGCGCGCGGTCAAAGACCTCGGGGAAGCTCTCGTTCGAGACCTCATCGGTAAAGGGATTCTTCCACGTCAGATGGCCCAGATTGCCGGTGCGCTCGGGCGGCTCGGTCGTCACGCGGTGAGCAAGGCCATCGAGCAGGGAGTAGTCGTGTACTAGGCCCTCGACCAGGGCAATTGCACGCGTCTTGGCCGAGCCCGCCGGTTCAATGGCGCGATAGAGCAGCTGCATGTCGGCAACGGCGGCCCCGTACTCCCCCGCCGGGATGTCGATACCGTACACACGCCCGGCGACATAGCTCATCAGCACGCCGGCCACGCGATTGATGCGGTCGGTGGTGACGATCTCGCCCGCCGGCGGATAGTCCTCGGCCGTGGCCCCGTCGCGCTTGAGCTGCAGCATCAACACGTCCAGGTCACTTTCGAGCACCGCATGGACCTGGCTGCCCGAATCCTCCAGCTCGGGATCGGACTCGACAATGCCAAACTGCTGCTCGTAGACAAAGGGGTGGGCATTACGGTCGAGCACGTAGTGCGACAGCAGGCCCAGTGCAAAGGCGCGGCCCAAGTTGGCATCGCGCGGGAGCAAATGGGACACGCCGTCGCGCAGGCACGAGAACTGGCGCGACATGCGCGAGCGATGCATGACCTGCGCTAGCAGCGTGCAGTCGGAAACGCGCGGCGTCAGGATGTGGAAGAAAAACGGGTCGGGACCCTGGTTGCCCAGGATAAAGGCGATGCGTTCCTCGTCGGACGCAATGACGCCCTGCGGAAGACGGTCGATGCTTTCCTCGCCAAACAGATGATGCGTAATAAGCGCGGGCATAATGATCCTTTCGATTTCATTCGATGTCACCCATTATGCCCACCGTGCGGCCATGCCAAACCCGCGTCGGCAAACGATGGCATGCGGACCGTCTACACAAGCCCCAGGCGCGCCTTAACCTCGGCAGCGCGACGACGGGACACGGGCACCGTCGAGGTTACGCGATCGAGCCTGAGTTCCATAAGACCCGTAGAACCGATCTCGACATTGTGCACGTCTTCCAAATTGACCAGATAGCTGCGGTGGACACGGATAAAGCCCTCGGAGGCCAGGCGCCGCTCGAGCGATGAAATCGACTCATTGATCAGATATGTTCCCTCGGCGCAGACGGCGTTGCAAAAATCGGCGCGCGCCTCAAAGTAGCAGACATCCGCCACGGGAATGAACACCTTTTTACCCCCACGATCCACCGTCAGGCGCAAAGGCTGGCGCGGAGCATGGACGACACGGCGAGCGCCCAGGGCGGTCTCGATCTTGTCGAGCGCCTTTGACAGGCGAGCATCCTCGACCGGCTTTACGATGTAATCGACGGCATCGAGGTTATAGGCATCGGCCGCATACTCGGCAAATGCCGTCACAAACACCACGACCGGCGGTGTCTTTAGGTTCTGAAGCGTCTCGGCAAGCTCAATTCCCGAGCGACCGGGCATGGTAATGTCTAAAAACAGCACGTCGGGCTTGTTCGACAGAATCGATTCCACGGCTTCGGTGACATTGCCCGCCTCGGCAATCTGGCCCACACGCGCATCCTTTTCCAACAGATAGCGTAGCTCAGCCCTAATTGGGGGCTCGTCATCAACCACCAAGATGTTCCAGCCTTCGGACATATGCACTTCCCCTCTTTTTTCTCTCAATCCAACCGCGTGCTACACCGTTAGCGGCGCCGGCTCATGCGGCTCGCCGTTCAACTCAACGATGACCTGCGTTCCCACGCCCTCCTGGGACTTCACGCGCATGCCGGAATCTTCTCCGTAAAAGAAATGGATGCGCTGAAGCACGTTGAAGAGCGCCAGGCCGCAGCCTCGCTTGACGGAGCCGTCGGCGGTAATGCTTTCGGGCTCCTCTCGGCGATGCTGCTCAAACAGATGCGCGCAGACTTCTTCGCTCATACCGATGCCGTCATCTTCGACGATGATCTCCAAGCCGTCATCGGTCTCAAAAGCCCTAACACGAATGGAAAGCGGCTCGGTCTCGCGCTGCGCATGCTTGATGCAGTTTTCGAGCAGCGGCTGCAAGATAAACGGCGGCACCAGGCTGTCGCGCACCTCAAAGTCGATGTCGACCGAAACGCGCAGACGGCCGTCGCCATACCGGGCCTGCATAAGATTGATATAACGCGTGCCCTGTTCCACCTCGTGCTCGAGCGTGGTGAGCGTATCGGAGTCAGAAAGCGTCTGACGATAGTAGTTGGAAAAATCGATCAGCAGCGATCGCGCCTTGTCGGGCTCGGTTCGAACGAGCGAAACGATCGTGCTAATGGTATTGAATAGAAAATGCGGATCGACCTGCGACTGCAGAGCGCGGAGCTCAACGCGGGCCGTGAGCTCATCCTGGCGCTCGAGCTCAAAGCTGGCGAGCTGCGTGGAAATGAGATCAGCGAAACCCGAGGCAAGCGCCGTCTGGCGCATATCGATGCTGCTCAGGCGGGGGTAATACAGCTCGAGTGTGCCCACGCAATGACCACGCACGGTAAGCGGCGCGACAATACCGGCACGCAGACGGGGAAAATAGCCGCCCGTCTCATTGGAGGCATCACGCGAAAACACGCTCTGTTCGCCCGTCTCAATCACGTTGAGCGTGGTCTTGAGCACTACCGGGGTTCCGGCAGGGCACTTTGCCGAGTCCTCGCCCCAGCTTGCCAGCACCTGCCTGCCGTCAGTAAAGCAGATGGCAGAAGCGATGGTCTCGGACAGGATAATTTTAGAGGCACCCAGGGCCGCTTCGGGCGTAAGGCCGCGCGACGTGTAGGCAAATATTTTTGATGCGATGGCGAGCGTGCGGTCGGTTGCGCTCGATGTGAGGTCATCGGGGACCACAAAGACATACGAGAAGAAGAAGCACAGCATGACCAGGCCGGCAATAACGACAACGCCTGGAACGGGATTGGGATTATCGGTTAAATCCCAGATAAGCAGCAAGATAAGCGCCGGAACGACAACACCGAGTAGGATGGCCTGAACCACATGCTGGGCCGTACGAAAGACCTTGGTAGAGTTGTAACTCTTGCCCAGATTCAGCCTGTTTAAATCCACCGTCATCCCCTCTTGTCCGTAGTACCGATAGCAATAAAGAGGGCCGCAAGCGACCCTCTCCATTGCATTATGCAATCAAAAACTGTGTTTTACATCCAGCCATCGACAAACGGTAGCTTAGGCGCTGTACTTGTTTGGCTCGCCGAAGGTGCCGGCCTCGACAATCCAGCCGTCCTTCATGATGACGTCCATGTTGTCGGTGTTGAGCACGTGGATGTCGGCGGCGACGTCACCGTTGACGACCAGCAGGTCGGCGCACTTGCCGGCCTCGATGGAACCGGTCTCGTCCTCGATGTGGCACATCTTGGCACCGTTGAGGGTGGCGCAGGTGATGGTCTCGACCGGGGTGAAGCCGATCTTGTCGACGAACTCGTACATCTCCTCGATGGAGCAGGTGCCGTACGGGGTGACGAAGGAGAAGGAGTCAGAGCCGATCGTCATGACGACGCCGCGCTTCTTGGCCTCGCGCAGGCAGTCATAGTTGCGCTGCAGCTCCTTCTCGACCAGGGTACCCTCGTACTTGTCGTGCAGCTCGGGGACATAGACGGGAGGATAGGTGGCGTACCAGGTGGGCAGGAAGGCGATCGTCGGGGTGAAGAAGGTGCCCTGCTCGGCCATAAGGTCCATGGTGCGCTCATCGATATCGAAGCCGTGAATCAGCTGCTCGCAGCCAAAGCGAACGGAATCGTAGGCAGCGGCGTGGTTGTTGTAGCAGTGGCTCCACACGGGGATACCGACCATCTTGGCCTCTTCGACCACGGCCTGGATCTCCTCGGAGCAATAGTGCTGGTCGCGACCGGAGTCCCAGCGCCAGATGCCGCCACCGGTAGCCCAGATCTTGATGGCATCGGGGTTCTCGCGCAGGCGACGACGGACGGCCTTGCGCAGATCCCAAGGACCGTCGACCTGGTCGCCCCAGGGATGGGATTCCTTGTTGAGCTCCTGGGTGCAGTGGTGGGAGTCACCGTGACCGGCAACACGGCAGAAGCCGAGGCCGGTGGCCAGAACGCGCGGGCCCTTAAAGACGCCCTTGTCGATGCAGTCGCGAATCTGGATACCAAAGCGGCCGATCTCGCAGACGGTGGTGAGGCCGTGGGTGAGGCAGTCGTAGGCCTGCTTGACGGCGACGGCCTGCTTCTCGAGGAGCGGCTGCATGACCCAATCGGTGTCATCGTCGGTCAGGTTGCCCGAGAAGTGCAGGTGGGTGTCGATCAGGCCGGGAAGGACAGTCTTGCCGGCGGCGTCGATAACCTCAACGCCCTCGGGAAGGTCCTGCATAACACCGGCGTACTCGATCTTGCCGTTATCGTCGACGAGAACGAGGGAGTTCTCGACCGGCTCGGCACCGGTACCGTCGATGAGCTTGCCGCCAACGATTGCATACTTAGTGGACATGGTTCCTCCTTATGGATCCATATAGTGGGTGAGGCCGTGTTGGGTTAAGGCCTCACAAAGCTACCCAAGTGATGCCGGGTTCGGTACGCGGGAGAGAGGGCACCGCGCACCCAATCCGCCCCGGCTCGGCGTTACTTTTTACGGGAATTGGTGAAAGCCATGAGAGCCAGGCCAATAGCCAACCAGCCGATCACGATGCTCCACTCCACCATGTTGAGGGAGGCGGGAGAGAACGGAATCACGAGCAGGCCGATGATGATGGCGCAGGCAGCGATGGCGAGGCTGATGCCAAACTTGCCGCCGGGCACCTCGTAGGGACGAGGTAGGTCGGGCTCGGTGAAGCGCATGCGCAGGCAGGCAAGAGCGACCATGCCGCAAGAGAAGATGAAGGCGAGAGCCGACACATTGGTCAGAGGGATGAGCATGTTCTTGCCCAGGAACGGACCGACGACGGTGATGATGGCCAGAACGACGCAGGCGAGCTTGGGAGCGCCGGAATTGGGATCGACCTCCGCAAACTTCTCGGGCAGCTGGCCCTTGCGGCCCATGGCGAGCATAATGCGGCTCGTGGCGCCGTAGAAGGAGTTCATCGGGCCCATGGGTCCAAGCGTGGCGATGACGAGCATGGCCAGGTACAGGAGCATGTTGATGCCCTTAAGACAGGCAAGCGCGGGAACCGGGCTCTTAACAAACTCATGCCAGTCAAGGATAGTGCCGAACGAGTAAATGCAGACCATGTAGAAGCCGCCGGCGGCCAGCAGGGCCAGGGAGATGATCTTGCCGAACTTGTTCCAGTTAAGACCCTCGGCTGCTTCCTCAGCCTGCTGAGGAATGGTGTCGAAACCGGCGTAGAAGAACGGGGTCAGAACCAGGACCGACACGATACCGGCGAACAGGCTGGTGCCCTCGGTGGCGGCCTTACCGCCGCCAGCACCGGCGACCTGGGAGAACACAGGCATGGCGTTGTTCGGCGAGCCGGTGAACAGCGAGACGCCCATGGCGAGTAGCATGCCGCAGAGCAGGGCCTTGGTCAGGAAGGCTTGGAGCTTGGCGGCCGAGCTGGCACCGCGGAAATTGAGGAAGATGACGTAGACTGCAAAGCCGAGCGCGATCAGCGTCGGGAACAGGTAAACGTCGGCGCCCAGGATGGTGTAGAGCTTGATGGCGCGCAGCCACTCAAGACCGGGCAGGCTACCGAACATCTCGGACACGAGAGTCGAAATGGCAATGGCCTCCCACGGGCACAGGATGCCGTTGCCCAGGGCCAGGAGCCAACCGGTAATGTAGCTCATTGTACGGCCAAAGCTACGATCGACATACTCGACGATGCCGCCCGAGATGGGGATAGCAGCCGTAAGCTCACCGAAAACAGCTCCGACGGGCACGAGGAAGATTGCACCCAAGAGGAATGCGATCATAGCGGGAACGGGACCGCCGCCCACGACCATCCAGTCGCCGACCTGCAGAACCCAACCGGTACCGATGATGGCACCGAAACCGATGGTGAAGAAGTTCCAGAGCGAAAGCGTTTTCTTCATGCCGCCGGTATCCTCGACTGCAACTTCTGCGTTCTTGTCCGCCATTGTTCCCCTCCTTTCCTTTCTGACGCCCCTTGGCGTCACCCCTTGCACGGCCTGTTTTGCCGCGCACTTTTTATTTCATGGCTTTAAGATACGGCCTTGGCACAGCAACGCCACTCGTAGCTCGACCGAAGGCAGAACTGCAAAACGAGCGGCGCCGTTTTTGGGACGAACGGCGAGGGGCGCCACTCGGTGCGGGCGTCCGTTTTGATGATGCGACTCAATCGCTCGCGGAGGGCGTCGCTTTATGACGCCAGGCTCGCTCCCGTCCATGCCGCTTACCGAGGTTTTGGTGTATGTCCTCATTTGCTGCACGTCTTTTTTGTAGGATGGACGGGTTATACATGAGACGAGGCGGTGCAAATGGCATACGAATACAACGGCGGCGAACGACAGCGAAACGTTCGCCTTGCCGGGCGTACCACGCCAGCATCCAGGAGTGTTTCTGACAACGACGGGCCGCAGCGTCCGCAGGATCGCCCCTTGTCGTCTATGCCGCAGAATACCAGCACGCGTCAAGCGGATCGCCCACGCTCGGGCACCCGTCAACGCCGGGCCGAAGTGCCTCGGCGGCAGAAAATCGATCGGCGAAAGTCTGACAACCACATCAGCCGTTTCTTTTCGAAGCCCCGCGGCGGACGCGGCGCAAAGCAGCCACGGCCGCTGGGACGCGGCCGGGCCGCCAATCCGCAGATTCATCGTCTCTTTCTTGCCCTGTGCTCCATCATGGCATGTCTGGCCTTTGTGTATCTGGGGTCGTGTGCCTCGCATGGCTCTGCCGGCCTAGAGCCCACCGCCGAGGAAAAGCTCCTCAAAGCCCCAGTCGCACCCGGCCACTCGTTTGCTTTTTCGACCCCACGTTCGCAGTGGAGTGCCGGCACCATGCCGCATATCTACCAGATCGACCCCGCATGGTCGGAGCTGCCCTACGCCGGTGGAACCATCCGCCAAAACGGCTGCGGACCCACCTGCCTCACCATGATCTACATCTTTAAAACGGGGCGCACCGATATGACACCGGTCGATATGTGCGCCCTTTCCGAGGCGGGCAACTATGCCCCCACCGGTGCCACCGAGTGGTCGTTTATGACGAGCGGCGCCGCGCAGCTGGGGCTTAACGGGACGCAGCTCTACAACGACCGAGACTCGATGGCCCAGGCCTTGCGCTCGGATGCTCCCGTAATCGCCGTCGTGCGTCCCGGCACGTTTACCAACGTGGGTCATTACATCGTCCTCTACGGCATTGACGACGCCGGCCACATCGGTGTCTACGATCCCAATTCGCCCAGCCGTAGCGCCCGCCGTTGGGGCGTCGTAGAAGTCCTCAACGAAATCGAAGCCATGTGGGCCTACTACTAGTCATTGGGGACAGACTTAAATGACCAGCCATTAAATGACTAGCCACTGGGGACGGTCTTTGCAGACGACCGCTCGCACTGCCGAAAAGGACTGTCCCAAGATGCCGGCAGAAAAGGAACGTCCCCAAGTGCCGGGTTTCCGCGGTCTTCAGCGCTTCTCATGAACAGTCACCTCAATAGCAAAAGCCCCGCAGTCGGAGCGGACTGCGGGGCTCATGAAGAGAGGCTAGTTTGTGGGCGCTTTGCCTGGCGCCCACAAGAGAGGCAACAGAGTAGAGACTACTCGTGGATGCGGGTACCAGAGAGGCCGGCCATGGTCTCGGCGGCCTTGTCCAGGGCGCCGATAATGCAGGTGCGGCCCTTGCGGGAACGGGCGAACTTGATGGCAGCACGGACCTTGGGCTCCATGGAACCCTTACCGAACTGGCCCTCGTCGGCCAGGCGCTCGGCCTCGTCGGCGGTGAGGTCCTCGAGCTCCTCCTGGTTGGGCTTGCCAAAGTTGATGGCGACATGCTCAACGGCGGTCAGCAGGAACAGAACGTCGGCGTCGCAGTCCTCGGCCAGCAGCTCGCCGCCCAGGTCCTTGTCGATGACGGCGGGAACGCCCTTGTAGCAACCCTTGTTCTCGTAGTCGCGGACGACGGGGATGCCGCCGCCACCGCAGGCGATGACGATGAACTCGTTGTCGAGCAGGTTGAGGATGGAGTCGGCCTCGACGATCTTCTTGGGATCGGGGGAGGCGACGACGCGGCGCCAGCCGCGGCCGGAATCCTCGACGAAGACCTTGGAGGGATCCTCGGCCATGAACTCCTTGGCCTGCTCCTCGGTGTAGAAGGGGCCGATCGGCTTGGTCGGGTTCTTGAACGCGGGATCATCCGGGTCGCACTCGATCTGGGTGACGACGGTGGCGGCGTGCCAACGCTTATAGCGCTTGTGCATCTCGCGGCCGATGCCCTGCTGCAGGTGATAGCCAATGTAGCCCTGGGACATGGCGCCGCACTCGGGCAGCGGCATCTCGGGGGTGCCGATGGCGTCGTGGGCGGCGGCGAAGGCATTCTGGATCATGCCGACCTGCGGGCCGTTGCCATGGGTGATGATGATCTCGTTACCCTGCTCGATGAGGCCGAGGAGAGCGTGGGCGGTGTTGCTCACGGCCTCGATCTGCTCGACGGGGTTGTTGCCGAGGGCGTTGCCGCCAAGGGCGACGACAATACGATCGGGCTTGCCAAGAGGCTTAGACATTGCTGGAATCCTTTCTGTAAAAGGCCTACACCCC
The DNA here is from genome assembly GCF_052121915.1 of Collinsella sp. LCP19S3_B11. NCBI lineage: Bacteria > Bacillati > Actinomycetota > Coriobacteriia > Coriobacteriales > Coriobacteriaceae > Collinsella > Collinsella sp. LCP19S3_B11. The sequence goes on along the minus strand of NZ_JBQKDI010000001.1, from coordinate 228,988 downwards.
ATTAATAACCCACGTCCGTGCAATACGCGAGTTTATTAAGGTTTATATTCTCTTTATCGCTCATTTTATTCATTTTGAAAACAGTTGAACGGTGAACGGTCGTTTTTACCCGTTCAGCGTAAAGATGCCCAGCTCAAGCATATCTAAGCTATTTACGTGCGACTTTATTATGATATAGCAGGGATTAGACTAGATTATGCAAACTATATCTTTGCTAAACACAAAACAGACAGCGCAATATCTTACTCGCACTATACGAGATTCTATACATTTTTAAGACGAGTATGCACCCCAACAAAAACATGGGGCTTTTCATCCAGCATAAGGAATATAGATGAGCTCCAAAAAGCAACCAGCCCCAAAGCACGGGGACAGAAGGCAACAACAGCTAAAACCTCCATCCATCCCCAAAGTGGCGCGACTTTCGCGGCAAAGCCGCGAAACAGCGAAGGGGACAAAAGGCCCCCTCAGCCACGTCCTTCATTCAGCCCCACAATCCGAGGACGTAGTCGTAGCAGGATCTGAGGGCTAACCTTCGCGGACATTCCGCAGGACGAAAGAACCCCCGCCGCACGTAGTGCGCAGCGGGGGTTCTTTCATGTCCGAGGACGTCCGCGAAGGTTAGCCCTCAGATCCTGCGGTGGGAGACCTAGGCCTCGTTGTACACCGTCTTGAGCTTCAGCAGGTGAGCGTAGCGGTCCATAGCGGCCTGCTCGTTCTCCTTGAAGAGCTCCTCGGCGCGCTCGGGGAAGGAACGCGTCAGCGAAGCGTAACGGGCCTCGTTCATCAGGAACTCCTGATAGCCGCCCGCGGGCTCCTTGGAATCGAGCGAGAACTTCTTGCCGGCAGCAGCCTCGGGGTTGAAGCGGAAGAGGTTCCAGTAACCGCACTCGACAGCCTTCTTCATCTCGGCCTGGCAGTTCTGCATGCCGCCCTTCTTGATGGAGTGCATCTCGCAGGGGCTGTAGCCGATGATGAGGGACGGGCCGTCGTAGGCCTCGGCCTCGTGGATGGCCTTGAGAGTCTGAGCCGGGTTGGCGCCCATGGCGACCTGCGCCACGTAGACGTAACCATAGCTCATAGCGATCTCGGCCAGAGACTTCTTCTTGGTCACCTTGCCGGCAGCGGCGAACTGAGCAACCTGGCCCAGGTTCGAAGCCTTGGAGGCCTGACCGCCGGTGTTGGAGTAGACCTCGGTGTCGAAGACGAAGACGTTGACGTTGTGGCCAGAAGCCAGGACGTGGTCCAGGCCACCGAAGCCGATGTCGTAGGCCCAACCGTCGCCACCGAAGATCCAGAAGGACTTCTTGGTGAGGTAAGCCTTGTCGGCGAGGATCGCCTTGGAAGCGTCGCAGCCGCACTTCTCGAGCTCGGCAACGTAGGCGGCGGCAGCAGTCTTGGAGGCCTCGGCGTCGTTGACGGAGTCGATCCAAGCCTGACCGGCGGCCTTGAGCTCGTCGGACGGACCGTCAGCGGCGATGAGCTCCTGGGTGGCGGCGATCAGCTTATTCTGGACGGCCTCGTAACCGATGGCCATGCCCAGACCGTGCTCAGCATTGTCCTCGAACAGGGAGTTGTTCCACGCCGGGCCGTGACCGTCCTTGTCCTTGCAGTAAGGAGCGGTGGCAGCGGGGTTGCCCCAAATGGAGGAGCAGCCGGTGGCGTTGGAGATGAACATGCGGTCGCCGGCGACCTGGGTCACCAGACGTGCATAAGCGGTCTCGGCGCAGCCGGCGCAGGAGCCGGAGAACTCCAGGTAGGGCTGCTTAAACTGGCTGCCCTTGACGTTGGCCGCGATGAGTTCCTTCTTCTCGGAGACGTTCTTGACCATGTAGTCCCAAACGGGCTGCTGATCCATCTCCTGCTCGGTGGGAACCATCTCGAGGGCGCCCTTGGGGCAGACCTTGGCGCAGTTGGTGCAGCCCATGCAGTCGAGCGGGGACACAGCCATGGTGAACTTCATGCCCTTGGCCTTGGGACCCATGGCGTCGAGCGTACGGGTAGCCTCGGGCGCGGCGGCAGCCTCGTCCTCGGTCATCGCGAACGGACGGATGGTGGCATGCGGGCACACATAGGCGCACTGGTTGCACTGGATGCACTTGGTCTCGTCCCAGTGAGGAACGACCACGGCGACGCCGCGCTTCTCGTATGCGGAGGCGCCCAGCTCAAACTGACCGTCGGCACAATCGACAAAGGCAGAAACGGGCAGGCTGTCGCCATCCATGCGATCGATGGGCTCGAGCAGGTTCTTGACCTGCTGGGCGATAGCGGACTTGGTCTCCTCGGAAAGCTCGACAGGAGCGGCGTCCTCGGCGGTAGCCCAGTCGGCCGGAACCTCGAACTTACGGAAGGCGGTAGCGCCGGCATCGATGGCCTTGTGGTTGGCGTCGACGATGGCCTGGCCCTTCTTCATGTAGGACTTGGTAGCCGCGTCCTTCATGTACTGCAGGGCGTCCTCGGCGGGCAGGACCTTGGCCAGCGCGAAGAAGGCGGACTGGAGCACCGTGTTGGTGCGCTTGCCCATGCCAACCTTGGCGGCCAGGTCGATCGCGTCGATCAGGTAGACGTTGACGTTGTTGTTCGCGATGTAGCGCTTGGCCACGGCGGGCATGTGCTCGGCGAACTCCTCATCGCTCCACTGGCAGTTGACCAGGAAGGTGCCGCCCGGCTTGACGTCGCGGACCATCTTGAAGCCCTTGACGATGTAGCTGGGGTTGTGGCAAGCGACAAAGTCGGCCTTGGTCACGTAGTACGGCGAGCGGATCGGGGAATCACCAAAGCGCAGGTGCGAGACGGTGACGCCGCCGGTCTTCTTGGAGTCGTACTGGAAGTAGGCCTGAACGTACTTGTCGGTGTGGTCGCCGATGATCTTGATCGAGTTCTTGTTGGCGCCGACGGTACCGTCGCCACCCAGACCCCAGAACTTGCACTCGATGGTGCCGGGAGCTGCGGTGTTGGGCGCATCCTCGGCCTCGGGCAGGCTCAGGTTGGTCACGTCATCGACAATGCCGATGGTGAACTCGCGCTTGGGCTCGTCCTTCTTGAGCTCCTCGAAGACGGCAAACGCGGACGCGGGAGGCGTGTCCTTGCTGCCCAGGCCGTAACGGCCGCCGACGACCTTGATACCCGTCTTGCCGGCCTCGTAGAGAGCGGAGACGACGTCCTGGTAGAGCGGCTCGCCGATGGAACCCGGCTCCTTGGTGCGGTCCATGACGGCGATCTTCTGGACGGTCTCGGGGAGAACGTCCACGAAGTGCTTGATGGAGAACGGACGGAACAGGCGAACCTTGACCAGGCCGACCTTCTCACCGTGAGCGTTGAGGTAGTCGATGACTTCCTCGAGCACGTCGCAGAAGGAGCCCATGCACACGACGACGCGATCGGCATCGGGAGCGCCGTAGTAGTTGAACAGGCCGTAATCGGTGCCGAGCTTCTCGTTGATCTTCTTCATGTAGCCCTCGACGACGGCAGGGAGCTCGTCGTAGACCTTGTTGCAGGCCTCGCGGTTCTGGAAGAAGATGTCGCCGTTCTCATGGCTGCCGCGGGTGTGCGGGTGCTCAGGGTTGAGCGCGTGGTCGCGGAAAGCCTGGACGGCGTCCATGTCGCACATCTCGGCAAGATCCTTGTAGTCCCACATGGCGACCTTCTGGATCTCGTGGCTGGTGCGGAAGCCGTCGAAGAAGTTGAGGAACGGGGTCTTACCCTCGATGGCGGCAAGGTGAGCCACCGGCGAGAGGTCCATGACCTCCTGGACGTTGCCCTCGGCGAGCATGGCGAAACCGGTCTGGCGGCAGGCCATGACGTCGGAGTGATCGCCAAAGATGTTCAGGGCGTGGGAAGCGACGCAACGCGCGGAGACGTGGAAGACGCCCGGGAGCTGCTCGCCCGCGATCTTGTACATGTTCGGGATCATCAGGAGCAGGCCCTGAGAAGCCGTGTAGGTGGTGGTCAGAGCACCGGCGCCCAGCGAACCGTGAACGGTACCGGCTGCACCCGCCTCAGACTCCATCTCGACGACCTTGACCGGGGTGCCAAAGATGTTCTTGCGACCCTGGGCCGCCCACTGGTCGACATGGTCGGCCATCGGGCTGGACGGCGTAATGGGATAAATTCCCGCTACCTCGGTGTACGCATACGAAACATATGCGGCCGCCTCGTTGCCGTCCATAGACTTAAACTTACGCGCCATATACCCCTCTCCTCTCATATAGGTATACAGGCCCCGGCGATTACCGGGATGTTGGCGTGATGGGATTTTCGCTGTTGCTTCCAGTCATCTGACAGGCGGACTCAGCAGCAGATACATGGCGTGGAGAGAAGGCATGCCGAGGCGAGGAGGCTGCACGCGCTCCACAGGCCCAGCTACCCGTCTTGCACATGATCGAGCGCCGCAAAGGCCGCATGCCGGATGCTCCCGGGCACGCCCCGGTGATGGGAAGCGCCCGCAACGGAAATCCGCATGCGAGTTTATTGTACCCCGCCGTCAAGTGTAATTTCGACAAATATAGGCGGGCGGTAAAGGTTTACCCCGAGCGACCATCAAGGGCAAAAATAATCCTTCCGTCACCGAGGGACCAAATGGCAGTTGCGGTGAAATAGGGACTGTTTTTGCCGGCCGTAGCCTTAAACAGTCCCTATTTCACCGCAACTTATTTAGGAGATGAGTCAGAGGGCGCCGAGGAGGATGGCGTAGGCTGTGGATTCTCCGAGCCTGAGCTCGTCACCGGGGTTGAGCTGAGCGGAGCGGCCGGGCTCGACCTGGGTGCAGACGTTCGTCGCGCCGTTTACCACCACAGTTCCGTTGGTGGACGACAGGTCCTCGACGTACCAGACATTTTGGTCATCGCACCACACGTGGGCATGGCGAGCCGAAACGTCATCGCCCACATCGGTGATATCGCCCTCCCCCGTCGCCAGCGCGCCGATCTCGACGCCCTCCTCACTCGGCTGAATCCAGCGCGGGGCGCTCACCACGTAGCCGTTTTGCACGCGCAGCAGTCCCAACGGGTGCGCAGGCGCCGCCTCGCGCTCGCCCGTGACCGTCGAGGTGCTCAGCGAGCGCGGCGTCGACGTGGCGCCGCCACAGGTCGCATGAGCGTAGTCGAGGGCATAGGTCACCGACGAGCGGACATCTGCCGAGCAGCCCACGGCGACAAACAGCACCAGGATGGCCTCGGCGCGCTCGGCGGGCATGAGCTCAGCCGCCTGCGACAGGCGCTCGAGCGCATTGCGATAGAGATTCGTGTCCTGATGGCATTCCTCGAGTGCCCGCACCATGGGCTCGCCAGCGGGGCCGCACACCATGTTGGTCACGGCCGCGGCGTCCATGGGATTGCGGCGGCGCAGGGCCAGCTGCGACATAATGCGCGCGGCCGAGGTGCCGTAATCGGCAAAATAACGTTCCTGCAGCGTGCCGACCGGCGCGCGCACGATAAAGCGCGAAACCCAAGAGCGATCGGCAGCACGGCTCTGCGGACTACGGCCGTCGACGAGCGGGCGGCTCGAGAGCACCAGGCCGCACAGTTCGATATGACTCAGGTGCGCTGCGCGCTTAAAGATGTCAAACATTGCCCCGCACGGGGTGAGCTCAGCTTGAGAAGCCATGGCTTAGCCCTCCTTGGTCGCAGAGATAGTGTCGGATACTTCGGCCGGCCCGCCAAAGGCGCGAGCAGCCGCGGCTCCGCCGGCAAGCGGCGTCGCCATGGAAATTTTCGCACGTCGCGCTGACACGACGGGAAGCTCAAAGGCAAACCCCATCGCCAGCAAAAACCACGTGAGCGCATAGGTTGCAATTAAGGCGGCAACGAAGCCGCTCGCTACGGCGCGCTGGGAAAACACGGTGCATGCAACCGCGATCAGCACCGGAACCTCGCAGGCAGAAAGCGCCAGTACGCCATGCAGGAACCCCGTGCGACGATCGTGTGCCATGGCGCCGGCAGCGATGCCCACCATGCCCGGCGGTGCCAACGCCAGTGCGGCGATAATGGCCGGCAGCTTCCCGGACCACATAAGCGGTCCCACGACGAGTGTCACATGGGCGCCCGACGCCAACAGCGCAGCTGATACCACGACCACAGCCCAAAGCACGCCGCATACCGCCGTCGCCCCAACCATCGCCGCACGCCGGGCTGTGTGCCCCGATACCTCCATCGGGCACGGCAAGAGCGGCTCGGCGCGAAGCGAGCGGGCGACATTTTGCGCATAGTGGTCGCAAAATGCCGAGAGCGCCGCCTCCACCGCAGCCGGCTCGGGACGATCTTCCTGATGGCAGGACAGGCAGGCCATGACCACGTCGAACAACTGGGCATCGACAAACGCCAGCGCATCGCGCAGATCCTCGGAATTTGGATCGAGTCCCAGCTGCTGAGCCTGTTCGGCCGCGGCAAGTGCCACATCGGGCTCGCGTCGCAGCAGTTGCGTCAAGTCGCAGCCGGGCGCGTGGGCGCCAACGGGATAATCGGGCAGCGTATCCATCTTGAGGCGATAAGGGCTGGCGATATCGCACGTCTTTTTGCGCGAGCCCGAAGTACCCGACGCACCCGGCGCCACTTCGTACGGCGCGACACCGGCGATGAGCTCGTAGACCGTACTCGCCGCTGCATAGACATCGATTGCCGGCGACATGCGAAGCATGCGCAGGTCGGGGATATCGTCGGTGAGCATCTCGGGCGGGGCGTAGGCCACCGTCGCGCGGCGCAACGTGGCATAGCGCTCGGTAAACGACGCCTTGCCGCCGGTGCCGGCCACCGCAGAGGCGGGCTCGAGCGCCAGCGAAGAGCCAAAGTCGATCAAGCACAGGTCGAAGGTGCCTTCGGCAAGCTGTCGGTCGAGCGGCAGGCGCGCCGTGCGCACCATAATATTAGCGGGCGAGATATCGCGATGGACGAACCCCTCGCCTACCAAGCTCATGCGGCAGAGCAGATCGAACAGGTCGCGACCCAGGCGCGCCGCCACGAGCGGCGACAGACGCCCGGCATCGTCCACGGCAAGGCGCGAGCGCAGGCGAGCGAGCGTCTCGCCCTCGACCCACTCCATGACAATCGCGGGCACGCCGTCAACCTCGCCCCATCCATACAGGCGGGGAAAGCCTCTAAGGCCCGAAAGGGCGCGATGGCATTCATATTCCTCGCGAAACGCCGCCTTGAACTTGGTGACCAGCGCCTCGTGGGCGACATCGTCATCAAATTCGTCGCGCGTTGGTAAGATGAGCTGCTTGAGTGCCACGGCCTCGCCCTGCGCGTTGACGGCACGCGTCACGCGGCCGATACCGCCGCGGCGCATGGTGGCGTCATCGGCAAACAGCATCGTAAAACGGCGCAGGTAGTCGGGAAGCTCATCCGGGCCCAGCGCAATGGCGGGCTCAAACCCTCCAACGCGCGCCAGGCGCAGGCCCACCATGGGATCACGGCTGAGCGACTGGGTTGCCACAGAAGCAAGGCTATTCGTCATAGGGCGATCGCCGCCACTTTGGTATTGAAGTTGTTGAGCGCGACGTCGTCATCGCCGTAATGCCCCACCCATTGGCACAGATTGGTGTAGCAGCCCCATAGGTTGGCGTATTGCTGATACCACTTTGACTTGGGAGAAAACGTTTGCCGGCCAAACTCGGCACGGATGACAAACATATCGTTGGCCAGGCTGTCGCACGGCCCGGTATCGCCTGTTGCGTTATAGGTCGAAACCACGCTATTGGCGCGGGCGACATAGCCATCGAGCATGTTGTATTTGGTCACGAGCCAGCTGTGAATACTCTCCTCCTCGGCAGCCGAGAGACCACCCGAGCCCGTGTCGCCGCCGGCACCGCCGTCCGTCGAGCTGCCACTCGAAGATCCACCGCCAGAGGCGGAGCCCGAACCGGAACCGCCGCCCGACGAATCGGAGCTGGAGCCAGACGAACCCGAACCGCCGGGCTTGCCTGTCTGTTGGGCGTCCTGCCCCTTCTGCTGCTCCGCCTCGTTAACGACAGAAGCCACGCTGTTATTGGAAAGCTTCGTAATGACCTTGTTGTTGGTGAGCACGATAGTCTTGCCGTTTGCCAGCGTGATCTCGTTGGACGCCCGCTCGCCCTCGTCCGCGGGATCGACGCCAAACACGGTGCGCCCGAACACGCTCGCCCACGCATATCCGGTTGTCGTTCCCAAGTCGCTTTTGGCCTTGCGCCCAATATACAGCTCGCGCGCAGCATACGCCTGTACCATGGACGGCACCGGCATGCCATAAGCCGAAACACCGGCTATGACCAGCACGAGCGAGCAAGACAGCAGCACGTACGCCCGAGGCGCCAGGCCCAGCCGGCGTCGCATGCGCACCGCGGCGCCATGCTTTGTCTGAGTGCTAGCGGGCCGCATGCGTTCTCCTCCAACAAAAACACGCCGCTTAAAAGCGGCGCATTCTTTCATATCCACATTTGAGTGTATCAGCGAACCCAAAAGGTTGTGCAACGAATGGGCAAATACGAGGTGCGAGTGGACCCATCCACGCGATAAGCGGATGAAAAGCAGGTTTGTTGCGCAACAAATGCATGAACGCGTGCCCAATTATGAGCGCCCCGTGCGGCAGGCCGACGGGACATGCCGCGGAGCTGACGTCGCCTAGATCGCACGACGGGCCTCGATAGCACGGCCGAGCGTAAGCTCGTCAGCATACTCCAGGTCGCCGCCCACGGGCAGGCCGCTCGCCAGACGCGACACCTCGACGCCCAGAGGCTTGATGGTGCGGGCAAGGTAGCTCGCCGTGGTCTCGCCCTCAATGTTGGGGTTGGTGGCGATAATGACCTCGTGGATGTCCTCGTGGCCCAAGCGCGCCAGCAACTCGCGGATGTGCAGCTGCTCGGGGCCGATCTTGTCCATGGGGCTGATCACGCCGCCCAGCACGTGGTAGAGGCCGTGGTAGCTGCCCGTGCGCTCAATCGCCTGGACATCGCGCGGCTCACCCACCACGCAGATGCGGGTGGTGTCGCGCATCGAGTCTTGGCAGATGGAGCACTCGTCAGCGGTGGCGTAATTAAAGCAGCGGCTGCAAAAATGCACTTCCTGCTTAACCTCTAGAATGGCCTCGGCCAGGCGGCGCGCCTCCTCGGCGTCGGCCTCGAGCAGGTAGTAGGCGATGCGCTGGGCCGATTTGGGGCCAATGCCCGGCAGACGGCCCAGCTCATCGAGCAGTTTTTGCAGACTATGGTTGGCACTCATATATGTGCGCGTCTTAGAACGGCATGCCCGGGATGTTGAGGCCGCCGGCGATGGCGCCCATCTGCTTGTTGGCGAGCTCGTTGACGCCGCGGACGGCCTCGTTGACGGCAGCCATAATCATGTCCTGCAGCATATCGACGTCCTCGGGATCGAGCGCATCGGGGTCGATGGTGAGGTTGACGAGCTCCATCTCGCCGTTGACAGTCACCTTGACCATGCCGCCGCCGGCAGAGGCGTCGACGGTCTGGGACTTGAGGTTCTCCTGCGCGGCGGCAAGCTGCTCCTGCATCTTGCGGGCCTGCTTCATCATCTGCTGCATGTTCATACCGGCCATGATGGCTCCTTTACGTGTGGTCGCGCGACAAGCTGCAAGGGCAGCCGGGCACGGCGGGACTTTCAAACTCAAAAATCGTACCACGGCGCGGGGCAAACGAGCGGGGCGGTCGCGCTAACTCAGTCGATGTACATGTCCTCTAGCGTGACGCGCCGCCCAAGACTATGCAAGGTCGAATTATGCAAGGTCTCACAACTCGGCGTATATACCCGCCCGCATAGTTACTCCACCGGCTTGAAGATGGTGGACTGGCCAAAGACACTACGGATGAGGGCTTTGGCCTCGTCCTCGGTCTGCGGGATGCCCGGGGCTGCACCCTGGTGGCCGAAGGGACTGCCGGCACCGGGGTTGGACTCCCAAGGGGCAGCGAGGGCGTCGTCACTTGCAGGAGCGGACGTCGCAGCCGCGGGAGCTGCGGCCGAAGCGGCAGGGCTGGGCGCAGGCGCCGCGGCAGGCACGTCGAACGGAGGAAGATCTTCCCCGCTCGCATCGCCGGCGAAGCCGCCGACCACGGCGTCGTCGTAGGGTACCTGCTCGGATTCCCATGGCGCAGCCTGCACAGACGGCTGAATCTTGGGAGCAGACCCGCACTCGGACACTCGGGGCGCGGGCTCGGTCGGGAGCTTGCCCGTGGCAGGAGCACCGGCAGGGTTGTCGGAGCGCAGCCAGGGGGCCTTGGCCAGGTTGGATGACTTGGGTGCAGGCGCGACAGCGGGCTTGGACGCGGGGATCGGAGCAGCCGGTTTGGGCACGGCGGGTTCAGTCACCGACGGGATCGGTGCCGCTACTGGTGCCGCTTTTGGCTGCGTCGCGCTGGCGCTCAAGGATGCAGGGGCCGCCGAGGACACGGGTTGCGGGTCCGCAGATGCCGCAGCCCGTGCAGATGGAGAATGCTCCTCATGTTGAGGAGCCGGCCTGACACCCCCATCCAGGACATAGTCGACGGTGCGACGACCGAAGACCGCACTGACTGTCGGCAGGACCACCGATTGCGTGTCAGCGCGGCCGAGCATCTTGATGGCAAAGGTCGAGCCCGCAGGGAACGAGACGGTGAGCTTGGAGCCGTCGTCGGCCGTGGCGCGGGCGTTGAGCAAAAGCCCTGCGCAGGAAGCCTGACGCGCCTTGACGCGCTCGACGACCTCGGCCCATTTGCGCTGCAGCTCTCCGGCATTCTCGACCGCGGGCGTCTCGGCAGTACCGACGGCGGCAACCTGGGCAGCATTGTTGGACTGGGGCTTAGGTGCCGGAGCGGTGGCAGGCACGGGGGCCGCAACGGGCTGAGGCGCCGGAGCCGGCGCAGGCTGAGATGCCGGCGCAGCGGGCTTGGGGGCCGGCGCGGGCTGGGCCGCCGGAGCGGCAGCGCCGCGGTCCCAGGGCATGCCGCCCTGGTGCGCAGACGCAGCGGCGGGAGCGGCAGATGCCGTCGGAGCGGCAGCTCGGGCACCCGAGATCAGTGTCGGCTGCTGGGCAGCAGCGGGTACGGATGTTGCAGGCGCGGCGGCCTGAGCAGCAGCCACGCTCGCCGGCACCGCGGCGTTGGCGACCATGGCCTCCAAGCGTGCCACGCGCTCGGCCAGGGCCTCAATGGTCAGATCGGCCTCGGGACGTGCCAGGCGCGTGCAGGCGATCTCGAGCACCAGGCGCACGTCGCTCGCACCCCTCATCTCCAACGCGGCATCGTCGAGCACTGTCAGCACGCGGGCCAGACGGTCGGCCGGATGCCCGCCAAAGGCAGCGGCCTCGGCAGCAAGCGCCTCGGCCTGCTCGGCCCCGCCCTCAAACAGCTCGGCACGGGTACCGGCAACGCAGGCCACATACACGTCGCGCACGTGCGCCACCAGGTCGCGCGTCAGCTCAAGCAGGTCATTGCCCTCCTCGACCTGTGCGCGAATGAGCCCATAGAGTTCAGCAATATCACGCTCGGCGATGGCACGGGCAAACTCGCCCAGGATCTGGTCCGAAACCTCGCCCAAAAGCGAGCGGGCATCGTCCGCATGCACGGCGCCGTTGCCAAAAACGCTCAGCTGCTCCAGCGTGGAAAGCGCGTCGCGCATGCCGCCCTTGGCATGGCGCGCCACGATGGCCAGCGCCTCGTCGTCGTAATCGAAGGCCTCCTGCTCGCACACGTAGGACAGACGATGCTCGATATCCTCGTTGCCGATGCGGTGGAAATCGAAGCGCTGGCAGCGCGAGAGGATGGTCTCCAGAATCTTTTGCGGATCGGTGGTGCACAACACAAAGATCACGTGCGCCGGCGGCTCCTCGAGCGTCTTGAGCAGCGCGTTAAACGCCGCCGTCGTGAGCATATGGACCTCGTCGATAATATAGATCTTGTACTTGCCACGCACCGGGGCAAAGTTAACGGAGTTGATGATCTCCTCGCGCACATTGTCCACGCCCGTACGGCTTGCGGCATCGAGCTCGTAGACATCGGGGTGGTTGCCCTCGGCGATGAGCTCGCACTCTTCGCAAGTGCCGTCGGGCATGCAGCCGCTTGCGCCCTCGGCGCGCGCCGCCTCGGCATTGCGGCATAGCAGCGCCTTGGCCAGAATGCGCGCCATGGTGGTCTTGCCCGTGCCGCGCGGTCCGCAGAACAGGTACGCGTGGGACAGGCGTCCCTCGGTGATGGCGTGCTCGAGCGTCGAGACGATATGCTGCTGGCCCACCACGGAGTCGAAGGTGAGCGGGCGATACTTTCGGTACAACGATTCCATGGGTGCTCCCCCGGGTATACTGAGTTTTGTTGCCGCGACGGCCATGCGGTCGCACGGCATACTGCACTCATAATAACCCGTACGGCGAGCCCGCCGCGATAGGAGTCCAAAGAGCATGGCAGACGCAGAGAGCAACCTCGTTCCCTCCGAAGCAGCCGACCAGGTCGAGGTCGCGCTCGAGAAACAGGCAGCAGCCGACGACGGCATCCTGTACCTCAACGAGTATCAGTACGAAAACGACCTCGTCACCGACTTCGCCCGCTTGGTCGCCTCGCCCAGGCGTCGCGGCTCGCTGTATGTCGCCGCGGCAATTGCCGCGCTGCTCGGCATCGGCATGTTGGTGGCCGGCGGCAACTGGATCAAGTTTGGCGTCGTCCTGATCGTGTTCGGCGCCTTTTTGGCCTGGTGGAGCAAAAACCTGCACCACACGCTCGCCCGCGACTTTATCGACGCCGTCGAGGCCGACAAGTCCATGGGTGGCCGCTATCGCCGCGTCGCCGCCAACGAGGACGGCTTGATGGTTTGGGGCAAGAGCGGCAAGTCGCAGTTCTTCCCGTTTGAGAAGCTCGACCACGTACTCGACGGCGAGCGCATCTTTGTTGCCATGTTCGCAGACCAGGGCGTGACGATCCCCAAGGACACCTTTGTTCGCGGCGACGCCGAGCAGTTTGGCTCCTTCCTTAAGGCGCGCATCAACAAAAAGCTCCGCATCGAGACCAAGAAGAAGAAAATGAAGGCCGAGAAGGCTGCAGCCGAGGCCAAGCAGGGAGACAAGGCAGACAAGCCCCAGGACAACAAGGGCAAGCAGTGCAAGCAGAAGAAGGGCAAGAAGAAGCGCTAAGGCCAAGTCAGACAGGCAGCCTCGCATCCCGCTATCCTCCCCATGCACCAGAGCGTGCTACACTAGCAGCATCTATGCCACCGCGAATGGCTCGGCCCCGCGCCCGCCGCTCGCAAACGAACTTTAAACGCACGAGGGTTGGCCATGCCGCTTTTCTCGCAACATACCGCCCGGTTCTCGCCGGACGTCCCTTTGGAGGGCACCAGCTCTCGCGAGCTGCTCAAGCGGTACCAGCCGCTCGAGACGCTTGCGACCGGCGGTTTTGGCTCCATCGAGATTTGCCGCGACACGCACCTGCGTCGTCGCGTGGCCATTAAGCGCATCCCTCTTATCAACGGCTCCGGCATACCCGCCAGCGACATCATGGATGTACTGCGCGAGGCACATACCGCCGCCATGCTTCAACATCCCAATATCGTGCAGGTTATCGACTTTACGCATGACACCGCCTATGCCTACCTGGTCATGGAGTATGTCGACGGCATGTCGCTGGCCGAGTTTTTGCATCGCGTGGACGGCCACTCGCTCACCTTTGACGAGGCAGCGACCATTGCCGACGCATTGGGTCAGGCGCTCACCTTTGCCCATGCAAACGGCGTGCTTCATCTGGACATAAAGCCCGCCAATGTGCTCATTGACCACTCGGGCAATGTAAAGCTCACCGACTTTGGCATGGCGCGGCTGTCATCTGCCGGCGGCTTTGGCGGATCGCGCGGCGGCACCATCGGCTACATGCCGCCCGAACAGCTCGATATCGAGACCGGCACGGTCGACGAGCGCGCCGATGTCTTTGCCCTTGCCTGCGTGATCTACGAGAGCCTGTGCGGCAGCGCCCCCTTTATGGCGGCAACGCCTGCCGACTCGCTCGACCGCATCATCGGCGGCGCCACCTACCCCAGCGAGCTGATCCCGCACTTTCCCCCGGGAGCCGAGGCAGCGCTCATGAGCGCCCTCTCCCCTATGCCGCAAGACCGCCCCGATAGCATCGAGGCATTCTGCGACCAACTCCTTGCCGGCTTGGGGAGCGTGCGCGAAGGCCGTCGCAGCTTGGAGCAGATGGTAAGCGAGCTTTCGGACGACGAGCACGCGGCAGACGATATGGAGTCGCCGCCTTACGAGGATAACGCCATCGAAGTCGACCCCGCGCTCGGTTGGGCGGGCACGCGCTGGAGCTGCGCGCGCGATTACACCATGCGCGGTATCTCGGCGCTAACGTGTGCAACCTTCAGCTTTTTGCTTATGCAGACAGCGGGCGTCGCGGCGCTTCCCGGGCTGGTCGCCGCGGCCATCGCTATTGGCGCGGCGGCAGGCTTGGCACCGCAGATCGGCTCGGCTATCTCGGCCGTGGGCTTTTTGGTGCTCATGGCCAACGCCACCATGCAGGCGCAGGGCATCCTGTCGATGCTGCCGGTCGCGGTCATTTTTGCCGCCGCCATGTCCGGATGGTGGATTGCCTGGGGACGCACCGAAGCGGCCGCGAGCGCGGCACTCACCTGCGCGCTTGCGCTAGGTTGTCTAACCGGCGACGCCATCCTTGCCGCCGGGGCCGCCGCGGGCTTCGCGGCGTTTTGGCTCGGCCCGGCAAGCGCCGCTGCCGCCACGGGTATAGGCGCGCTTTTTGCCCGCCTGGCCGCAGCTGCCCTCCCTACGGGAGGCGTGCTGGGGCTTGGCAATGTCGCCGCAGCGCTGGGCGACGCGTTCCTCTGGGCCGCCTTCGCACTGATTGCAGCAGCAGCCGCGGCAACGTCGCTGCTGCTCAATGCCCATGCCAAGCGCGCCGAGCAGGGGTCAAACCTCGCCGCCATCGTCGCAATTGCCGTCGCCGGTATCGGCTCGGCCGTATCGTTTTGTCTTGCACACCATATGGAAATTGCCAGCCTTGCGGGCACGGTCGTCGCCAAGGCGGCGGTTGCGGGAATCCTATCCTCTATAATCGTTGGGATATGCCTGTATTTGCTCGGATACCAAAGAACCTATACGGAGAGTGATCTTTCGTGAACTTCCTGAACATCTTCGAGGACCACGTGGCCGGCATCTTCGGTG
This sequence comes from Collinsella sp. LCP19S3_B11, assembly GCF_052121915.1. Classification (NCBI taxonomy): domain Bacteria; kingdom Bacillati; phylum Actinomycetota; class Coriobacteriia; order Coriobacteriales; family Coriobacteriaceae; genus Collinsella; species Collinsella sp. LCP19S3_B11. The sequence continues at coordinate 213,868 of NZ_JBQKDI010000001.1, read as the reverse complement.
CCACCCGTGCCCCGTTCTCCTTTAAGAAGCTTGCCAAGCAGGCTGCTCGCGACATGGAGGATCAAACTCTGGTGATCAACGGCGTCAACACCGCGCCGGCGCTCTATACCATCCTGATCGCCACCGATGACGATCCCATGCTTGCCCCGTTCTATCCCGAGCTTTCGCGCGAGGTGCGCGAGTTTGTGAAGGCGCAGGCCGAAAAACGCCGCTACGTCTTTGTCGGCGAGCCCCTTGTTCGCTTTATGATCGACCCTCAGCTGCGCGCCGGCAAGTTCTCGGTCTTTGCCGAGAACGTCGACGCTCCCACGCTCGGCCGTCTGTACGAGGAAGAGCGCGCCTATCAAAACGGCCTGGGACAGAACAGCTCGGCCACAAGCCGTGCCGCAAGCGCCCCCCGCGCCGGTCAGCAGCAGTTTGCATCGCCGCAGCAACACCCGGCCGCCATGCCCCAGCAGCAGCCGACACCCCGCGCTGCCACTCCCGACCCGCTCGCTGTGGCCGACCCCTTTGCACCCAATGTCCCCGATCCCGCAGCCCCCATCCCTGTGCCGCAAACCGTCTCGCGCGACGCACTTGCCGGTATGGGCGGAGCGGCTGCCACTGGCGCCGCCGTGGGCCTTGGCGCTGCGACCAGCATCGCCTCCAACATGGCAAGCCCCCGCGCCCCGCAGCGTCCGCTCGCCCAACTCGTCGACGTCGTGAGCGGCGAGAGCCACAACATCACCTCCGCGCAGGTGACCATCGGTCGTGAGCGCTCGGTATCCGACATCGCCCTGCGCGACCCCAACGTGTCGCGCCGTCATGCCCAGCTCACCTTTACCGGCTCTGACTGGTCGATCGAGGACCTCAACTCCACCAACGGCACGCTCGTCAACAACCGCCGCATCACGCGCTGCCCGCTGCGCAACGGCGATCTGCTAACGTTTGGCCTGAGCACCTTTGAATTTAGGGGTTAATCGCTTATGAACATCGATATCGTCCTTTTTGCAGGCCGCATCGTACTGGTCGTCCTGCTTTATATCTTCTTGTTCGCCGTCATGAAGACCGGCGTGGGGCTCGTGCGCGGCCAGCGCCGCGACTCTGCCATCTGGACGATCGATGTGGACAAGGGCCCGCGCGGCATCCGCGGTATTCACGTGGATATGCTTGGCCCCGTCATCGTCGGTCGTTCGCCGTCATCTGACATCTGCATCAACGAGCCGTTTGTCTCTGCCTCGCATGCGCGTTTTTCGCTGCAGGGCCCGGCACTTATTATCGAGGACCTCAACTCGCTCAACGGCACCCTTGTTAACGGCCGCCAGCTGGTGGAGCCCGCAACGCTGCGCGAGGGCGACGAAGTCCAGATTGGCGACGTGGTCATGAAGGTGAACCGTCGATGATCGACGAGGAGAACAAGTCCGCAACCATGTCCGAGGCACTGGCTGCCCCCGCGGCCGTGCCGGCTCATGCCGCCCCGGCGGGCCCTGCGCCCGTTGAGCCCGAGGACACCGTGTTCTCCCTGCCTCTTTCGCATGTAACGCAAGACCATCCGATGCCCATCGATGGCCAGGATGAAGATAATTCCACCGATGCCCCCATCGGCGCGCACGCCGTTGCCGATCAACCTTCGGCACCGGAAACTACACCTGCGCCGGCCCACTTTGCCGAGTCTGTCGCCGCGGCAATCGATGAGAGCGCCGCGGTGTTTTTGGCCCCCGAGCCCACGGCACCGGTGTTTCCCGTAGTTCCAGCACCCACCGCAGCGCCCGAGCCCGCATCTACACCGGCACCCGCGGCGGCATCCTCCCCCGCGGCCGCATCGGCGCCCGAGGCCGTTCAGCCTACGGCCGAAGAGATGCCCGTCACAGCGACGGAGGGCGCCTCTCAGCCCCACAGCACGCCCGCGCCCGCGCACTTCGCGGCACCCGAGCCCGCAGCCGTCGCCCCGCAAGACGAAGAGCCTGCCGACAACACAACCGAAGTGCCCGCCACGTCTAAAGTCGACGATCCGAGCAACGAGGCCAACGCCGTCTCGCCCGGCGACACGGCCGAGATTGATGTCGCCGCCGTGGAGGCCAAGCTCAAGGACCCTGGTTCGACCATGAGTTTTGAGCCGCTGGCCGACGAGCGCATCGAGACCGATTCGACCTACGATGCCGGCACCACCACGCAACTCATGTGGGGCGCCCGCTCCGATGTTGGCTGCGTGCGTCCGCACAACGAGGACTCCTACCTGGTACAGTCGCCGCTCTTTTGCGTGTGCGACGGCATGGGTGGTCACGCCGCCGGCGAGGTAGCCTCATCCATCGCGGTCGAGACCATCGCCAAGACGGCGCCACAGGCTGCCGACGCCGCGCGCCTAGCCGCAGCCGTCGAAGCTGCCAACGCCGCCGTCATCGAGGCCGCACTCAACGGCCTGGGCAAGCCCGGTATGGGCTGCACGGCGACCTGCGCCTATATCGAAAACGACATGCTCGCCATCGCCCACGTGGGCGACTCGCGCGCCTACCTGCTCCACGAGGGCACGCTCATCCGCGTGACCCGCGACCACTCCTATGTGGAGGAGCTCGTGGACGCTGGCGAAATTACGGCCGACGAGGCGCGCGTCCATCCCAACCGCTCGGTTATCACACGTGCACTGGGTTCGGACCCCGCCATGTATGCCGACCACTTTACCCTGCACATCGAAGAGGGCGACCGCCTGATCCTGTGCTCGGACGGCCTTTCGAGCATGATTCCCGATAGCGAAATCGAAAACATCGCCACGCAATCGTCTACGGCGCAGATTTGCGTCGATAACCTGGTGGACGCCGCGCTCGCTGCCGGCGGCCACGACAACGTGACGGTAGTCGTTGTGGACCTGGTCGACGACGGCGTCATGCGCGAGGCGAAGCGTGTTCGCCGCCGCAACGTCACCATTGCCGCCATCCTGGGCATCGCTTTTGTGCTGGCGGCAGCCATCTGGGCCTACGCGGGCGTCACCGGCTCGTATTACCTGGGCACCTACAAGGACACCGTCGCGGTCTACCGGGGCATTCCCGGCAAGCCGCTCGGCCTTAAGCTGCACTGGCTCGAGAGCACGACCGCCATCAAGCTATCCGACCTACCCGAAGACACGCAGAATCGTCTGAAAGCAGGCATTCCGCAAACGAGTGTTGACGACGCGCAGGACACTATCTCCAAGTACCGTCATCAAATCGATGAGGAACAGACCCGCCAGGTGATCGACGCGCAAACGATTCGCGACAACACCGACCAGGAATCGACTTCCAAATCGAATTCCGAAAAAACCGCCGAACAGTCCGCCGAGGCCGAAGCCTCCGATAAGAATTAGAAAGGGAGTGCCGCTTATGAGTCGCCGCAACACCGAAATGCTCTTGCTCATCGCCTCGGCGTTCCCCGTCATCCTGCTGTATGCGATGTACGTGCTCACCGCAGGCGCTTCCATCTCGTTTGAAACGCTCGCCGTGCCGATCGGTCTTTTTGCCGCCTTCGCCGCGGCGCATATCGCCGTGCGCATCCTGGCGCCCGGTGCCGATCCGGCCATCCTGCCCATCGTCTTTGTGCTTTCGGGCATCGGCATCACGTTCGTAACGCGTCTGGCACCCGCCCTCGCCATCTCGCAGCTCGTCATTCTGTTTGTCTCGGTGGCACTGATGGTGGGCACGCTCGCGATGATCAAGAATCTCGATGTGGTCATGCGCTACAAGTACACCTTTGGCATCATCGGCATCATCTTGCTGATGCTGCCCATCTTTATCGGCACCACCATTTCGGGCTCCAAGCTGTGGATTCGCATCGCCGGCTTCACCATCCAGCCCGGCGAGTTCGCCAAGATTTTTATCGTATTGTTCTTGGCCGGATACCTAGCCGAGAACCGCGAGCTACTCTCCATCTCCAATCGCAAGATCTTGGGCCTCAAGGTCCCGCGCCTGCGCCTGCTGCTACCGCTGTTCGCTGTGTGGGGTGTATGCCTTCTGGTCGTTGTCTTCGAGCGCGACTTGGGCTCCGCTGTGCTGTTCTACACCATCTTCTTGCTGATGCTCTACGTCGCCACGGGACGTTTCTCGTATGTCGTCATCGGCCTTGCGCTTTTGGCAGTGGGTGCCGTGGGCGCCTACAAGTTCCTGTCGCATGTCCAGGTACGTTTCCAGATCTGGGCCGACCCCTTTAAGGATGCCCAGGGCCAGGGCTACCAGATTGTGCAATCCCTTTTCTCGTTGGCTGACGGCGGTCTTATCGGCGTTGGCATCGGTAATGGCATGGCCAATAACATCCCCGTCGTCGAGTCCGACTTCATTTTCTCGGCCATCGGCGAGGAAATGGGCCTTTTGGGCGGCGGCGCCGTACTCGTCCTGTTTATGCTCTTTGCCGTGCGAGGCCTGACCACGGCCGCCCGCGCTAAGTCCGACCTTGCCGCATTTAGCGCCACGGGCCTCACGGCCGCCATTAGCTTCCAGGCCTTCTTGATCGTTGGCGGCGTTACCCGCCTGATTCCGCTGACCGGCGTCACCCTGCCCTTCATGAGCCAGGGCGGCTCCTCGCTGCTGGCGAGCTTTATCATTGTCGCGCTTTTGCTGCGCGCCGGCGATGAGGCCACCGGTCGCGAGGCCGAGCTCACCGGTACCGGCACCATGGCCGCCATCACTGACGACCAGGTCGCTTCTGCCGCGGCGCATGCCGGCACGCGCTTCGCTTCTTCGTCTTCCTACGGCCGTGGCAGCCACTCCACCGGCTCGCGCATGCGTCGTCGCCTGCTCGATACGCCCGAATCTGGCGTGCTCGGCCGCGTGGCGCTCGCCAACCGCCTAACCCGCGCGGTGTTTGCCTTTACGGCCCTGTTCGCCATCCTCATCGGCAACCTCACCTATGTCCAGGTCATCAAGGCCAAGGATTACCAGGATATGCCGACCAACAATCACACCATCGCCCGTTCCAAGTACATCCAGCGCGGCTCCATCATCACGTCCGACGGCGTGACGCTGGCCGAATCGCTGCAACAGGAGGACGGCACCTACGTACGCTCCTACCCTAACGGCAACCTGGCCGCCCATGTGGTTGGCTATGTGAGCCAGCAGTACGGTACCGCCGGCATCGAGAGCGTGATGAACGACACGCTCACCGGTTCCAAGGATTACTCCAGCTGGAACAACGCCATCGCGTCGCTCGCGGGCCAAAACCAGCCGGGCAACACCGCCAAACTTACCATCGACTCCCGCATCCAGACGGCCGCCGAACAGGCTCTCAAGGGCTTTAAGGGCGCCGTTGTGGTCATGGACCCGCGCACTGGCGCGGTGCTCGCATGCGCCAGCTCGCCCACCTACGACAACACCAACATCGACGCCCTGCTGCAATCGGGCGGCGGTGAGGATGGTTCTATGTACGACCGCGCCATGGACGCCCTCTATACTCCGGGCTCCACGTTTAAGGTCGTCACGCTTTCGGCGGCACTCGAGACCGGCACCGCAAGCCTTTCGAGTACTTATCAGGCGCCCGGTTCCATGGATATCGGCAATGCACCGGTCACCAACTCCGCCAATGAGAGCTACGGCACGATTAGCCTGCAGCAGGCCTTTGCCGTGTCGTCCAACGTCGTCTTTGGTCAGGTGGCAAACGAGGTCGGCGCCAGCTCGCTCGTACAGTTCGCCAACGCCTTTGGCTATGGCCAAAAGCTCGGTCAGGACCTAACCGCCGCGGCGTCCATCATGGCCGACCCCTCGCTCATGACCGAATGGGAAACCGCCTGGGCCGGCGCCGGCCAGCCCGTCGGCATGGACCACACGCCGGGCCCGCAGACCACCGTCATGCAGAACGCCGTTATCGCGGCGGCCATCGCCAACAGCGGCGTCGTCATGGACCCGTTCTTCGTTGCCCAGGTGCTCGCCCCAGACGGAACCGTGGTCAAGACCACGCAGTCCCGCTCACTGGGCCAGGCCGTCAGCGCCACCACGGCCGAACAGGTCAAACAGGCCATGCTCGACGTCGTTCAATCCGGCACCGGCACCGATGCCCAGATTCCGGGCGTCAAGGTTGCCGGCAAGACCGGCTCTGCCGAGACCGTCGGCACCAAGGTCAACTCGATGTTCGTCGGTTTTGCGCCTTACGATTCACCCACGGTCGCCATCTCGGTAGCCTTGGAGGATTACGACAAGCACGACGTCGAGGCGGCAAAGATCGCCGGCATCGTCCTGACCGCGGCGCTTGCCGCCCAGGGAGCGTGATGCCCGTGATTGATGCGCAAGCATGGGGCGTGCCGCGGCCGATAACACTAGCGGCAATGCGCCACACGGCCCCAGCGGCCTCAAATTTGGTACTACACACATCGTTGAGCGAATAGTCATGTTAGGAGCAGGAATGGAACAGAGGGTCCTCGGGGGAAGATACCTCCTCAAGGATAAGGTAGGGACAGGCGGCATGGCGACCGTCTACCGTGCACAGGACCAGGTCCTCGACCGCACGGTAGCTATCAAAATCATGCTGCCGCAATATGCCGGCGACGCCACCTTTGCCGCACGCTTTAAGCAGGAGGCCCAGGCAGCCGCCGGCCTCTCCTCCCCCTATATCGTCGGCGTCTACGATTGGGGCAAGGACGGCGACACCTATTACATCGTCATGGAATACCTGCGCGGCACCGACCTTAAGAGCGGCATCAAGAGCCACGGCGCCCTTGATCCCAAAAAGGTCGCTCAGATCGGCTCGCAGATCAGCTCCGCACTTTCGGTCGCCCACAAGCACGAGATCATCCACCGCGATATTAAGCCGCAGAACATCATGGTGCTGCCCGACGGCAACATCAAGGTCATGGACTTTGGTATCGCGCGCGCCAAGAACAGCCACCTTACGCAGGACAACAACGTTTTAGGCACCGCCCACTACGTAAGTCCCGAGCAGACCCGCGGGCAGGATCTAGGCCCCACCTCGGACATTTACTCGCTGGGCGTCGTGATGTACGAGTGCGCCACCGGCCGCGTGCCTTTCGACGGCGACGATGCCATCTCGGTCGCACTCAAGCAGGTCAACGAGCTGCCCGTGCCGCCGAGCCAGATCAACTCCGGTGTCGATGCCGATCTTGAGCGCATTATCCTCAAGTGCATGGAAAAAGATCCGGCTAACCGTTTCCAGACGGCCGACGAGCTGCGTCAGGTGCTCAACAGCTACCTGTCTGGTCGCGCCGTCAACGTGCCGGAGCCTACGCGCGTTATCGGCGCCGTTGGCGACCTGGGTGCCACCAAGACCCGAGAGCTATCCGACCAGACGCGCGCCATGGTACGCCCCGTCTCGGGCGTGAGCGGACAAAATAACGCTCGCAGCTCCGTCTCGGGTTCAACCGGCTCTTACGCCACCGAGCAGCCCAAATCCAACAAGAACAAGATCATCGCCGCCGTAGTTGCTGCGGTAGCCGTAATCGGCGTCATCGTGGCCTTTGCCACCGGACTCTTTGGCGGCGAGCAGGTCCCGGTTCCCGATGTGTTGGGTAAGGACCAGGAGACCGCCGTCGAACTGATTAAGGATGCCGGCCTTGACGTCGGAACCATTGACCAGAGCTACAACGACGACGTCGACGAGGGAAAGGTTGTCGAGCAGACTCCTAACGGTCACACCAAGAAGCCCAAGGGCACCAAGGTGAATCTGGTAATCTCCAAGGGTCCCAAGCCCTCCGAGAAGGTTGATGTCCCGCAGCTCGTTGGTCTGACCAAGGACCAGGCAGAGGCGGCGCTGGCAAGCGTCGGCCTTAAGGGCAATGCCACCGAGGAAGCCAACGAGGCCGAAAAGGGCGAAGTCTTTGAACAGGGCACCGATGCGGGCAAGGAAGTCGAGAAGGGCACGACCATTTCGTACAAAGTCTCGAGTGGACCCGACACCACCTCCGTTCCCGATCTGACCGACATGACCGAGGCTCAGGCACGCAACGCCCTCGATATGGCCGGCTTCGGCGTCGATGTGACCTACCAGGAGAACGATTCCGTCACCGAGGGCACCGTCATTAGCTGGAACCCCAGCGGTAAGCAAAAGCCCGGCGCCACGATTACCGTCGTCATCGCCAAGAAGTCCGGCAAGGCAAACGTTCCGGGCAACCTGTACGGCAAGAGTATCTCCTCCGCCGTCACCGCGCTCAACAACGCCGGATTCTACAACATCGCATTCTGCGATCAGAACGGCAACCCCGTGAGTGGTAACGAAAACGCCACCGTGACGGGCGTCTCCCCCACTGGCAAGCAGTCCACCGACAGCACGATCACGCTGACGGTCGCACTTTCTGGCTCTGGCACCGATTCAGGCGACGATTCCGGCACGACCAACTAGTCATCGAGACATTGCCCACAGCGGCTGATGCCGCAAACATATTCGCTCACAGGCGCCCGCTTGCTCCCCCAGCAAGCGGGCGCTTTCTTTATCCGAAGCAGCGAAAACTACGGCATGCCTTTAAACCAGAAGAGCCCGGTACCGCAGCGGTACCGGGCTCGATATTGCTCTGGTGCCCCCGGGCGGATTCGAAAACTCCCCCCGCGGGGAAATCGGTGACGCGGGTGTCGACGGCCCGAATCCGCCGGCGGCCCCCCACAAACCAGAAACGGCGCCGCTCCCGCGACGCCGTCATATTCCCTGGTGCCCCCGGGCGGATTCGAAAACTCCCCCCGCGGGGAAATCGGTGACGCGGGTGTCGACGGCCCGAATCCGCCGGCGGCCCCCACAAACCAGAAACGGCGCCGCTCCCGCGACGCCGTCATATTCCCTGGTGCCCCCGGGCGGATTCGAACCGTCGACACCCGCTTTAGGAGAGCGGTGCTCTATCCCCTGAGCTACGGAGGCATGTTGTACTAGTGTAGCAGATTTGCGCCACTGCCATGCAGCGCATAGCCACTCTTCGAAGTTACGGTGGAGCAGCCCTCCGGAAAGCGTGTCCCACTATCCAGACGAATTCTGGGACGGGCTTTCCGGATGGGGCCTCTCTAGGAAACTACGACCCGAAATTTGAGCTCGAAACGGGATATGGTTTCCCAAATGAGCCTGTTCCGGAAACTGCATCCCAGAATAGGCGCTCAAACTGGGATGATATTTCCCCAGCGAATCCCGCGAAGAGCTACAGGTAGTCATTGGGGACGTTCTTTAATGACTAGTCGTTTGAGAACGTCGCAGGCGACTAGTTGCCTTTGTGGAAAAGGCCTTTGATAACGGAGGGTATGCTCTTGGCGCCCTTGGCCGTCACATCGATAAAGTCGGGCGAACGCACAAGCTTATCCTCGTCGACGTACTTGCGAACTGCACGAAGCGTCTCTTTGTCGTCGCGCGTCGAAAACGTAAAGTGGCCGTTATCCTTGGTAAAGATAGCAAAACGCGTGATCTTCTTAGTGCCGCGCAAAACCTCGGCGGCAATATAGTCGACCTCGTCCCACGGAATTTGAATAAAATCCTCGGGATTGCGCTCGTTGTAATACTCGAACGCCTTATTGCCCACCATCACGTTACCGTGGCTGGTAAGCCCCATCAGACAGGTTGCCGGTGTTGCCAGATCGACCGTGCTGTTCTGAGATTGCGCCATGCGCGCCTCGCCCTCCAAATAAAACAATCGGACCGCATCCAGTGTACCCACCGGGTGCGGTCCGTTTCAATGGCTCAAAAGCCCTTGCCTAGCAACTCTCGGTCTTAAGCCGAAACGTGCTTACATGAAGCCGCAAACGCGACCGATGATACCGACGGCGAAGAGAGCCAGGATGATGACGATCGGGCTGACCTTCTTCTTGAGCAGCTTGCAGACGAACAGCGTCAGGCACACGGCAGCAAGGCCGGGGATGAGCTGATCGAGGTTAGCCTGAAGCGTGGTGACCTTCACCTGATCAAGGGCGGTAGCACCGACGGAGTTGTACATCGTCAGCGCTTCCTTGATGCCCTCGGCACCGGAAGGCAGGTTAGCCCAGTCAATGAAGGCGCCGGCAGACTGCGTGACCTTGGAGACGACCGGGGTGAAGGAGATGGACACCCAGCGCTCGACCAGGGCGCCGATGATGAACATACCCAGGATGGAAGCACCCTCGGTGACCTTGCCCATCAGACCGCCGGAGAGGTCCTTGGCGATGGAGGAGCCGACCTTATAGCCAAACTCCTGCGTGTACCACAGGAAGGCGTAACGGATGATGTTCCACGCGAAGAAGAACAGCAGCGGACCGGCGATGCTGCCGGACAGGGCCAGGGAAGCGCCCAGAGCGCCCAGGATCGGGCGAAGGGTGAACCAGAAGGCGGGGTCGCCGACGCCGGCGAGCGGGCCCATCATACCGACCTTGACGCCCTGAATGGCGACGTCATCGATCGGTGCACCGTTGGCGCGCTCCTCCTCGAGAGCGAGGGTAACGCCAATGACGGGGGCGGAAACATAGGGATGGGTGTTATAGAACTCCAGGTGGCGCTTAAGCGCGGAAATCTGGTCGTCCTTGCTGGTGTAGAGCTTCTTGATCGCAGGGATCATTGCGAAGCACCAGCCGCCATTCTGCATACGCTCGTAGTTCCACGAGCCCTGAAGGAACTGATGACGGAAGCAAACCTTCTTGCGGTCAGCCTTGGTGAGCTGAATCTTGTTCTCTGCCATATGTATCACTCCCCTCCTACTCGTAATCGTTCAGAATGTCGCCGAGCGGGTCACCGGAGCCACCGCCCATGCCGCCACCCTGCTTGGCCAGATCCTTGAGGCCAAGGTAGATGAGGGCAAGGGAGATGCCGATGAGGCCAAGAGCGATCAGCGTGAGCTGAGGGATGGCAGCAAGGACAAAGCCGAGGATGAAGAACGGCCAGGTCTCCTTGGTGGCCATCATGTTGATGACCATGGCGTAACCGACGGAAGCGACCATGCCGCCGCCGACAGCCATGCCGCCGGACAGCCAGTCGGGCATAGCGTTAAGCGCGTTGGTAACTGCCTCGGCCGGGATGATGCACAGAAGTACTGCCGGGATGGCGATACGAAGGCCCTGCATGAGGATGGCGGCGTACTGCCAGCGCTCGATGCCGGAGAAGTCGCCCTTCTCGGCGCAACCGTCCATGGCGTGAGCGATAGCGGTAGCCAGGGTACGGCAGATCATGGTCAAGAACAGACCAGCGACCGACAGCGGGACGGCGACGGCGATGGCGGCGGTAACGGCCTTGGCCGAATCGGTGGCGCCACCGTTGAGGGCGAGCACCATGATAATCGAAGAAGCGACCGAGGCCAGAGCGGCGTCAGGCGCGACGGCTGCGCCGACGTTAGCCCAGCCAAGGGCCATCATCTGGAGCGAACCGCCCAGGAGGATGCCCTCCTGAAGGTGACCGGTTACGAGACCGATAAGCGTGCATGCCACGAGCGGCTGATGGAACTGGAACTCATCCAGAATGCCTTCCATACCGGCAAGCAACGCGACAATCGCAACAAGCAGAATAGTGATTGCAGACATGTATCGGACCCTCCTTTACTATGCTTGAGCGGCCAGTTCGGCCTTAGCTTTCTTCAACATGGCGTCGAGATCCTCGGAGGAATCCGAAGGAACCTTGCGGACCTCGAACTTGACGCCCTTGGCCTTGAGGGCCTCGAGAGTCTTAACGTCGTCATCGCCCATAGCGACGGCGTTGGTGACGACGACCTTGCCCTTGGAGTGAGCCATGGAACCGATGTTGACTTCCTTGATGTCGACGCCGGCCTCGATAGCCTTGAGCAGATCCTGCGGGTTCTCAAAGAGCAGCATGGCCTTGGTGTCACCAAAGCGCGTGTCCTTGACAACCTCGGCCATCTTCTTGATGGGCACGACGTTGGCATGGACTCCCGGAGGGGCAGCCTGCTCGATCATGGTCTTGCGGAGCTCGTCGTGAGCAACGCCGTCGGAAACCACGATGATGCGGTTGGGGTTGATCTGCTTGGTCCACGTGGTGGCCACCTGACCATGCAGCAGACGGGTGTCGATACGGACGTGGGCGATCTTGATGTGCCCATCGCCGATGACCGTTCCCGGAGGGATGGCGCCTGCAGGAGCAGCGGCGGCCGTGGCCGGCTTCTTCTCCTCGGGCTCCAGAGACTCGGGCTTGACGCGCACGCCAGCCTTAGCCTCAGTCACGAGATGTTTTGCGATCGCATGTGCAGTGTTCTTTGCGTCAAAGCGCTGCGAATATGCCTCGATGAGCATAGGCAGGTTGACACCGGTGACGATAGCCCAGGAATCGTGGCCCTCGATGAGACCGCTGATCTGGTTGAACGGCGTGCCGCCCCACAGATCAACGAGGAAGAGCACCTGCTCCTGGTCCTCGAAGGAAGCGATTGCTTCCTCGACCTTGGCACGGAAGTCGTCGGGGCCCATGCTCGGCTCGAGCGAGACCACGGCCACAGACGGCTGATCGCCAAAGACCATCGAACCCGTCTGCTTGATTCCGGCTGCCAAGTCCCCGTGGCTAGCAAGAACAATACTTACCATCACATAACCTCCTCTTTGTCTACGTATTTCCTACACGACATGAAAGGAGTATACCTGTTCGTCCTGTAAAATTATAGAGAAAAATGCGAATGATTGGATAATTTGTTTAAACGTCTAGGTTTGTTACAAGTTGATTACGTTACTGCTTTTTGACGGATTACACGCCAAGGCGTCACTTATCAAGCCATTCATTTTACAGATACAAGCAGGCTGGTCATTAATATCGATTTTAGGCAAGCGCGAATGCGCTTGTACTGCAGCTATTTTGTTTAAACAGACATAACTTGACTATTAGCGTGACTTATGCACTAACGTAAGTAGTCATTGGGGACGTTCTTAAACGACTAGTCAAACAAGAACGTCCCCAACGACTAGGGGCTAGACGATGTGGAGGGGGTTGGCAGCGTCGACGGCATCGGGGGCGTCGGAGAGGCCGTCGGGAGCAGCATCTGGCGGGTCCTCGTCGGGGGTCTCAATCTGCTTGATCATGACCTCCTGGCCCTGCAGCAGGTATGTCTCGCCGCTACCGCAATGGGGGCAGATCTTGCCGTGCTCGACTGTCGCATAGTCGCGGCCGCACGCCTCGCAATGCGTCACGGCCTCGACAGGCTCCACAATAAGCTCCGTGCCCTCGGTGATAGGCTTTTTATCTGCCGCCCAGCGCCAAGCGTCGAGCAGCAAGTCGGGAACGACGCCCGAGACCTCGCCCAGCAGCAGCGTGACGCTCGAAACGCGACTCACGCCATTGGCGCGCGCCACGTTCTCGACATCGCGAATAATGTGATAGACGATTCCCAATTCATGCAAGGTAGAAACCTTTCAGCAACGGTTGATGCGATGTCAGCCAAACGTCAGCGAGCGGCGATCCAGGTGCCCCAGGTTGCCCCGAAACAAGGCATCCGCTGGGCTTTTGCCCGCGGCGCCGCAGTTGAGGGGCAAGATGGGGTATCTGGGCGCCGCGCAGCGTCGGCAGTGCCGCCGTTCGTTAGAACGGCGGAACCTCATTACTTCTTACCGAATTTGATCTTGATGGCACGCTTGAGCGCGTACTTGCCCAAGCTGGGGAGCTTTTGCTCGTATTTGACCATCGTGGAGCACTCGGGGCGGTCGCGATCCAGGTGGATGGCATCGAACGCGCACTTGGTGGTGCACAGACCGCAGCCGATGCACTTGTTGGGGTCGACGATCGAGGCGCCGCAACCCAGACAACGGGCGGTCTCGGCGCGCACCTGCTCTTCGGTAAAGGTCTCGACGTACTCGCTAAACGGCGCGGCCTTCTCGCGCTCGCGGTCGACATGTGCCACCTCGCGGCTCGCGTTGTCATAGCTCTCGATCACGACATCGTCGCGGTCGAGCGCGATGTAGCGGCGCTGGTTGCGGCCGATGGTGAGCGTGGAGCCCGGTTGCACAAAGCGGTGGATGGACACGGCGGCCTCGTGACCGGCAGCGATGGCGTTGATGGCAAAGCTCGGACCGGTGTAGACGTCGCCGCCCACAAAGATGTCGGGCTCGGCGGTCTGGTAGGTCTGAGGATCGGCAAGGGCACCCTGGCCACGGCCAAGCTCCACCTTGGAGCCAGCCAGCAGGTCGCCCCACACGATGGACTGACCGATCGACATGACCACGCGGTCGGCGTCGACACGACGCAGGTCGTTCTCGTCGTACTCGGGCGCAAAACGGCCCTCGTCGTCAAAGACACGCGTGCAGCGCTTGAAGGTGATACCGCACACACGACCGGCCTCGTCCAGATGGACCTCCTTGGGGCCCCAGCCGCAGCTGATGTGGGCGCCGTCCTCAACGGCCTCGCGACGCTCCTCCTCGCTGGCGGGCATCTGGGCCTCGCTCTCCAGGCAGAATATCTCAACGTGCTCGGAACCCAGACGGCAGGCGTTGCGCGCGACGTCGATAGCCACGTTGCCGCCGCCCACCACGATGGTGCGGCCGGACAGCGCGTCGATCTTGCCACTGTTGACCTTGCGCAAAAAGTCGACGGCCACGGTCACGTCCTCGGCATCCTCGCCCGGAATACCGGCGAGGCGGCCGCCCTGGCAGCCAATGGCAACATAAAAGGCCTTAAAGCCCTGCTCGCGCAGCTCGTCGAGCGTCACATCGCGACCGACCTCCACGCCATAGCGGAACTCGGCGCCCATCAGGCGAATGACCTCGACCTCGGCCTCGATAACATCCTTCTGCAGCTTAAAGCTGGGAATACCATAGGTGAGCATGCCGCCCGGGCGCTCATTCTTCTCGAACACGACGGGCTTGTAGCCCTTCTCGGCCAGGTAGAAAGCGCAGGACAGGCCGGCCGGACCGGCACCGATGATGGCGATCTTCTGGTCGAAGCCGCCGGCACGCGTCGGGGTCACCACAGGTGGGACATAGCGGGTCGCGGCATCCAGATCGCGCTGGGCGATAAACTTCTTGACCTCGTCGATGGCCACGGCCTCGTCCACGCGACCGCGGGTGCAGGCATCCTCGCAGCGGCGATTGCACACACGGCCGCAGATAGCGGGCAGCGGGTTCTCGCGCTTGATGAGCGCTAGCGCCTCGTCATAGCGGCCCTGCGCCGCGAGCTTCAGATAGCCCTGAACGGCAATGTGCGCGGGGCAGGCCGTCTTGCAGGGCGCGGTGCCGGAATCGTGTGTCTCGATGCGGTTGTCGTTGCGGTAGTTGGGCGACCACTTGGTGTGGTCCCACTTGGTGGCATCGGGCAGCTCCTGGCGCGGATACTCGGGCACCTGTCCGCCGGCCTTTTTGCTGCAGAGCTTCTGGCCGAGCTTGACGGCACCGGCCGGGCACACCTCAACGCAGCGACCGCAGGCTACGCACTTGTCCTTCTCGACCTTGGCGACATAGGCCGAGCGCGACAGGTTGGGCGTGTTGAACAGCTGCGAGGTGCGCAGGGCGTAGCACACGTTGACGTTGCAGTTGCAGATGGCGAAGATCTTGTTCTCGCCGTCGATATTGGTGATCTGGTGCACAAAGCCGTTGTCCTCGGCCTGGCGCAAGATGTCATAGACCTCCTCACGCGTCACATAATGACCGCGGTCGGTCTCAACCACATAGTCGGCCATATCGCCCACGGCAATGCACCAGTCGGCGGGGTCGTCGGCGCAGCCCTCGCCCATCACACGACGGCTCGCGCGGCAGCTGCAGGTGCTGGCGGCATATTTGCCATCGTATTTGTCGAGCCAATGCTCGATATGCTCGATCGGCACCGAGGTGCTCGAAGCATCGATAGCCTTCTCGACCGGAATGACGTGCATGCCAATGCCGGCGCCTCCGGGCGGCACCATCGGCGTGGCTTTGGACAGCGGCCCCTTGGACGCCTGCTCAAAGAACTTGGCATAGACCGGATGCTCCTCGAGCTGGCCCACGCGCATGTTGAGGAACTCGGCGGAACCCGGCACCAGCATGGGCAGTACCCACTGCTTGGCGCGCTCGGGATTTTCCCAGTTGTACTCGAGCAGACCCGTGTAGCTCATGTCGTCGAGCATCTTCTCGATCTGGGCCTCGGGCATGCCGGTGAGCTTGACCATCTCGGGCAGCGTATAGGGACGGCGCATCTTCATCTTGCAGAGCACTTCGGCCTGCTCGTCGGTTGCGGCCTCGGCAAACGACCAGTACTCGTAGCCCAGCAGCTCGTCGCGATGCAGCAGACGGTTGGTGCAATGCTCGCACAGCTTGACAATGGCCTCGCGCGGATGCTCCGGCAGCGGCGGCACGAACTCCGAACCGATGTCGGGCTCGGTGTAGCTAATTCCCGGTCCGTTGAGAATCATGGTTGTCCCTTCTCTTGCCGCAGCCCGACGAGGTCGCAGCGCCCCTCTTTTTTGCAGGCCGGGCATGCCCCCATGCCGTTCACCCGCCATTGTTGACATTATGTCAAAAATAGTATTGACGAACCGTCAACACTATTCAAGACTATTAGGCGAACGGTCGGGCCCAAACGGATGAAAGGCGGCAAGCGCATGAGCGATAACGCAGCGAACACCCCTGTGGCCGACGCCGTCCCCACGCCCGACAGCGCGGCAAAGCGCCTGACAGGTGACGAGCGCCGTCGCGAGATTCTCGCCGCCGTGCGCGCCGTGAGCTCCGAGCTGGGCGTGTCCCATCTATCCGTCTCGGCCGTGACCAAGCGAGCCGGCTGCACGCGCTCGCTGTTCTACCACTACTTCGTCGACATGGACGCCGCCGTCACCGCCGTCATGGACGAGGCAATCGACGGTTTTATCTCCGAGCTCGAGCAGTGGAATGCCAGCCGCATCGTCGGTGATATCGAGGGCGCACTCGACACCGTCGCCCCGCTCTTTAAGCGCCTGGTTGTGAGCGGCCACGAGCTGCCGAGCACGCTCACCTCGAGCAGCGGCGCGCTCTACGGCGGCTTTCTGCACAACGTGGTCCAGCGCGTGGCGCAATACATCTGCGACACCACCGTGGTGGACTTTGTCGCCCATCATGACCTGCGCATCGACCATGTCTACGAGACGTTTTACACCCTCATCATGGGGCTGTTGATGTACATCCGCACGCACCCCGATGTGCCCGACGAGACGGTTAAGGAGATTATCGCCTCGACACTCCACATCGAGGGCTACACCGCCAAGTATTCCGAGCGCAAGCCCAGGAACTGATGACATTTGGCCAAACTGCCCGCGACGGAAGAGGGGCCGCGGGCGTATGAAAGGAGAGCAGCATGCTGTTCGATGTTTGGGGTAGCGATACCCTTATCCACTGGGCCGGCTGGGCGATGGTCTTTATCGGCTTGATCGTACTCAACGAGGTCGGCCGCCGTACCAAGCTCGGCGCGGCCATCATCTTTGGTGTGGCTCCGCTGGCCATGACCATCTACTGCATCGCCATCGCCGTCGGCGTTTCGCAGGGTGCCGAGTGGGCGCTCACCAACCCCACCCATGTATACCAGAACAGCTGGTTCCATTACGCCAAGGTATACGCGGCGCTGGCCGGCTGCTGGGGCTTCATTGCCATTAAGTACCAGTGGGGCAAGATCGGCAAGGCGCATTGGTTCCGCGCATGGCCGTTTGTGATCGTCGCCATCAACATCTTGATCGCCGTCGTGTCCGACTTTGAGAGCGCCTATCACTTCTTTGTCCTGGGCGAGTCCACCTGGGTCACCTCCGAAGGTGCTACGCAGCTGGCCGGCTGGAACAACGTGTTCAACGGCATCGCCGGTATCATCAACATCTTCTGCATGACCGGTTGGTGGAGCGTCTACGCCTCCGAGGACAAGACCGACATGCTGTGGCCCGACATGACCTGGGTCTACATCATCGCCTACGACATCTGGAACTTCTGCTACACCTACAACTGCCTGCCCACCCACTCCTGGTTCTGCGGCTTTGCGCTGCTGCTGGCGCCCACCGTCGCCGCCTTTATCTGGAACAAGGGCGGCTGGATCCAGAACCGCGCCTTTACGCTGGCCATTTGGTGCATGTTTGCCCAGGTGTTCCCCTACTTCCAGGAGGAGTCCATCTTTGTGACGCACTCCACGCTCGACCCCAACGCCGCCACCGCGGTCTCGATCGTCGCACTGGTCGCCAACATCGCCGCGATCATCTACGTCGCCTACCGTGCCAAGAAGCTCGGCCGCAACCCCTACAAGCAGGATGTCTTTGAGGGCACCAGCGATTGGGAGAAGGCCACTGCCCGTCGCGCCAAGGTTGATTACGCGCACGCCGAGTAACGCGCCTGACGCAAACACCGCTTGAGCACGAAGCGGCATAGCCGGCTCCGCGCAACTCAACGCACTGCAGAGCCCCCGAAACGTGATTCGTTCGCGTTCCGGGGGCCTTTTGCTGCCGCGAGGATGCGGCCGAACGATACGCTCGGGTTAAACCGGATCTTATATTTCGCATGCGCTTTATATGGCTCCATTTTTGGGTACAGTGTTGAGCCGATATTGCATTGGGGGATATATGAGCGATGAGACACGTGGCCGCGAGGATGCGGCCCAGGATGCGGAAGCATGTGCCGAGGCCCTGGAGAGCCTTGACCGGATTGCGCTAGACGAGCTCTCGTTGAGCGATTTGGCCGTCGACGCGCAGGACGAGGTGCGCGAAGGCACTGAGGACGAAGGCAGCGACGCCAAAGACGCTTCTGACGAGGCCGAAGCCGAAGAGGACGATAGCAAGGACGACGTCCAGTCGGAATCCGCCTCGGGAGAAGAGACCGCCCTGCTTGGCAGCTTGCCTGCCGATGACTCGCTCACCCGCGAGCTTCCTGGCCTGGGTTCTGCGCCGGCCGTCGACGAGACCATCGCCATGGGCGATATTCCCCTGCCGTCCGTTCCCTCGGCACGCGAAGCCAAGGCTCGCCATCACAAGATGTCGCCCAAGCGACGCAATTTGATGGTTGCCGGCGTCGTTGCCGCCGCGCTCGTTGCCGGCGGCGCGGGCTATGCCGCTTGGAACGGATACCAACAAGAACAGGCTGCCGTCGCTGCCGTCAACGCCCACACCATGATGTCGGTGCAGATTGGCGTACATGCCGCAGGGCTCGACTGTTCCACCGGCTCCAAGATTCCCGTGCAGGTGAGCGGGCAAGACTCTGACGGCTCCTCCGTGAGCGAGACGCTCTATGTTGATGAGCACGGTCGCGGTATTAAGCTGCTGCCTGGCGACTACACGCTCTCCATTGCTGGGTCTCCCATCGCAGCTGACGGTACCATTTACACCGTGCCAACCACCAAGGCGCAGGTTAGCGTAAAGAGCGACGGGCAGGACCTGAGCGCTCAGGCATCCTTTAAGCTTAAGGTACCTTCGGCAGACACGGTGACCGACGACCAGATCGATGCCGCGGCCAAGTACGCCGAGGAGGGCGGCGCGAGCTCTGCCGCGGTCGCAAAGGTGCTCCAGCAGGCGGCAACCGCGCGCCGTGACGCCGCCGTCAATGCCATGAGTTCCCGCGAGGCGCAGGCGGCCCGCGACGCCGATGCTCGGCATAAGGCAACGAACCTGTATCAGCTCGATATTCCCGTTGAGTGGTACGGCAAAGTCGCGACTTGGCAAAACGGCAATACGCTGTGCATCTATCTTGCCAGTGACAGCAATACGCCGATCGCGACGCTTGTCGCAGTGCGCGACGGCGAGAGCTTTACGCCCGATAAGGGCGATACGGTTTTAGGTGCGGCAAGCCTTGGCAACGGCTACACGGTCTACGCCAGCGGCCCCGTCTATCCGTATGTGGTGCCCCAGACCATCAACGGGCGCACGCAAGACCCCGTGTCGACCTACCCCATGGACACGGCCATTGAGCTTGTCGAGCTTACAACCGGCAACCGCTATACCTATAGCCAGATCAAGAACGTACTGGTCGGCAAAGACGGCAAGGCCGACGCTGCCACCAAACTCGAGACCGACTACCTCGCCCAGATTCTGATGCCAAGCATCAAGGCCCAGGACTAGCCGGCCTCAGCGAGGGTAGCTAATTTGGGACGGGGCTTTTTTAGCTGCCCCGACCGTTAATCGACTAAACCGGCACATTACCAGCCGGGGCAGCTAAAAAAGCCCCGTCCCAAATTAGCTACCCTGCAGGAGTTAGCGCCACGGATCGGCTTCGAACATCGGCTCGCGCTCGGGGCGGCGATCGCTGTAGGGATCGTAGCCGTCGTCGTCCTCGTTCTCGGCACGGATGTAGGGGTCGCGCGGCTTGGGTGCCGGCTTAGGCGCAGGCTTGGGTGCGGCGGGCGCTGACTCAGGCGCCGGTGCGTTCGTCTCGTTCTCGTCTTTCATCTGCATAGCTCCTTGCCATGTACTCATGTTCAACACCATCGATTGTCGCACGAAAAAGGGCGGCGGACCCAATTGGATCCGCCGCCCTTGGCGTTTGGCTCAAAAGGTAGATTTTAAGGCATGGCCCAACAATCTACTCGGCGTCAGGCACCTCGTACGTGGCAGACGGCGTGTTATCGCACACGACGGTAAAGGCACCGTCCTTGTCGACGTCAACCGTCACCTGATCACCCTCGCGCACCGTACCGTCGATGATAGCGGCGGCGATGGCGTCCACGACCTCGCGCTGCACCAGACGCTTGAGCGGACGGGCACCAAAGACCGGGTCCAGACCGCCCACGGCGAGCATCTGCTTGGCCGCCGGGGTGATGGCAAGCGTCATGCGCTCCTTGGCCAGACGTGCGCGGACGTCGGCGAGCTGAATATCGACGATCTTTTCGATCTGCGCCATGCCGAGCGGATGGAACACCACGATATCGTCGATACGGTTGAGGAACTCGGGGCGGAAAGTCTGAGCCATGGCCGCGTCGACCTGATGGCGCATCTCCTCCTCGTCCTTGCCCGAAAGATCGGCGATAGCCTTGGAGCCCACGTTGGACGTCATGATGATGATCGTGTTCTTGAAGGACACCTGACGACCCTGACCATCGGTCAGACGACCGTCGTCGAGCACCTGCAGCAGCACGTTGAAGACATCCGGATGAGCCTTCTCCATCTCGTCGAGCAAGATCACGGAGTACGGGCGACGGCGCACGGCCTCGGTGAGCTGTCCACCCTCGTCGTAGCCCACGTATCCCGGGGGCGCACCGATCAGACGCTGAACGCTGAACTTCTCCATGTACTCGGACATGTCGATACGCACGAGCGCGCGCTCGTCATCGAACAGGCACTCGGCCAGCGCCTTGGCGAGTTCGGTCTTGCCCACACCGGTGGGGCCCAGGAAGAAGAAGCTGCCGATGGGCTTGTCCGGATCGGAGAGGCCCGCACGGCTACGGCGCACGGCCGCGGCGACGGCAGAGACGGCCTCATCCTGGCCGATGACGCGCTTATGCAGCTCGCCTTCCAAGCCCTTCAGCTTGTCGAGCTCACCCTGCATCATCTTGGAGACGGGCACGCCGGTCCAGGCGCTCACGACCTCGGCGATCTCGTCGGAGGTCACCTGCTCGTTGAGGCCTTCACCGTCCTGCTGCTTTTGTGCCTCGAGCGCGGCCTCGGAATCCTGAATCTGCTGCTGCAGACCCGGAATCACGGAGTAACGCAGCTCGGACGCACGGCCCAAGTCTCCGTTGCGCGTCGCACGTTCCTCTTCGCTCTTGGCCTCATCGAGCTGGCCCTTGAGCTCCTGCACATGGTCGATGGCGTTCTTTTGGTTGAGCCAACCGGCCTTTTGCACGTTGAGCTTTTCCTGGACCTCGGCGATTTCCTGGCGCAGGGTCTCCAGACGCTCCTTGGAGGCGTCGTCGGTCTCCTTCATGAGCGCCTGCTCCTCAATCTGCAGCTGGGTGAGCTGACGCGTGGTGGCGTCGATCTCGACCGGCATGCTGTCGAGCTCCATGCGCAGGCGGCTTGCGGCCTCATCGACCAGGTCGATGGCCTTGTCGGGCAGGAAGCGGTCGGCGATGTAGCGATCGGAGAGGTCGGCGGCGGCCACGAGCGCGCTATCGGTAATGTGCACGCCGTGGAAGATCTCGTACTTCTCCTTGAGGCCACGCAGAATCGAGATGGTGTCCTCGACGGTAGGCTCGCTCACCATAACGGTCTGGAAACGACGGGCGAGCGCCGCGTCCTTCTCGATGTACTTGCGGTATTCGTCGAGCGTGGTCGCACCGATCGCGTGCAGGTCGCCGCGGGCGAGCGCCGGTTTGAGGATGTTGCCGGCGTCCATGGAGCCCTCGGTGGCACCCGCGCCCACAATGGTGTGGAGCTCATCGATGAACAGGATGACCTTGCCTTCGGACTTCTGTACTTCCTTGAGCACGGCTTTCAAGCGGTCCTCGAACTCGCCGCGGTACTTGGCACCGGCGACCAGCGCGCTCATGTCGAGCTCGATGAGGTCGCGGTCGCGCAGCGTGCTCGGCACGTCGCCGGCCACGATACGCTGGGCGATGCCCTCGACGATGGCCGTCTTGCCGACACCCGGCTCACCGATGAGCACAGGGTTGTTCTTGGTGCGACGGGACAGGACCTGGATAGTACGACGGATCTCGTCGGTACGGCCGATGACCGGGTCGAGCTTGCCGGCACGGGCCAGGTCGCAGATGTTGCGGCCGTACTGCTCCAGTGCCTCAAACTGGGTCTTGTCCTCGGCGGACGTCACGCGGTCATCGCCGCGCAGCTCCTCGTAGACTTGCTCGATACGCTCCTTGGTAACGCCGGCGTCGCGCAGCACGCGGCCCGCCTCACCTTTGTCCTCGGCAAGCGCCATCAGCAGATGCTCGGTCACTACAAAGCTGTCGCCCATCTTGGTGGCCTTTTTCTCGGCCTTCTCGATGACACGGACGAGCTCGTTAGACAGGCCCATCTGCTGGCCCTCGCCCGAAACCTTGGGTGCGCGGTCGATGGCATCTTGCGTGGAGTGTGCAAGCTGGGCTGGGTCGGCGCCGATGCGCTCGATAATCACGGAGATATTGCGCTCGCCGGCACCGAGCAGGGCGGACAGCAGGTGAATCGGCTCCACCGCGCCGGCCTGCGCGTCGGCAGCCGTGCTCATGGCGGTCTGCAGCGCCTCGCGCGACGTCATTGCTAGCTTATCGATTCTCATGGAATCACCTCTCTTGGGGCGGCCGCCCTACGGGGCGGCTTCACGTTGTCCGAGAAGTATTGTTGCCAGCTTTGTACGATCTTATACACAAATCTAAGTCTCTATATATAAGATTTTCTGAGTGATTAAGAGATAGGGAGCAGGCACGCTCACCCGCTGCGGTCTCGCCCCCTTACTATCTCAATCTGTAACATCTAGCAGCTGTTTATGGCTCCAGATGTTACAAATCAAGATGAAATGGCCAGCGGCACCCGTTTGTCTCAATCTGTAACATCTACTCGTCAAATAGAACTCTATCTGTTACAAATCGAGACGAACAGAAGACACCCGAATCGAAAATCTAAATCTGTAACACCAGGCCCACTTTTAGCGGCCAAGATGTTACAGGTCGAGACAAACGGGACCACCACAAAGGTACCTGTCCCTTTGTGGCGGTTCTCGACAAAAAAGAAGCCGCCCCATTAACAGAGGCGGCATCAAGCAGGTCTATTTATTAGCGTCCCTCAAGACCCAACGAGAACGCAGAAATGTAGCCCGGGGCTTATCCTTTCCCGAACGCGACCCTCGCGAAGCGCGTGAGCGGGCGGGAAAGGATAAGCCCCGGGCGGACAATTAAGTGCGTTACTCGGCAGCGGCCTTGAACTTGTTGTAGTTGATCAGGCAGCCGGCCTTGACGATGGCACGCTCCTCAGCCGTCATATCGGCAATGTAGAGCTCAATCTGCTCGACCGCACCATCGGCGCGCACCACGTAGGCGGCGATGTCCTTCAGGTCGCCATCGAGCGCGGCACGGATACCCGGCACGAAGACGTAGTCGCCCACCTCAAAGTTGGGCTCGGCCTCCATCTGGAAGGGCACCATGCCCCAGTTCATCACATTGGAGCGATAGCGCTTGGTGGCGTACTCGTGGACGATGTTGGCCAGACCGCCAATCACGCGCTGGCAGCTCGCGGCCTGCTCGCGGGCAGAACCGTCACCGGGCTTCTTGGCATAGAGCATGGAGCCGTACTCGGTCGCCTTGGCATCGGCCACGACGCCGGCGCCGGCCAGCGCCTCAAACACGCCGGCAAGCTCGGCATCGAGTGCCGCCAGATCGCCCGCCGCCTCGCCGGCAACGCGGCGCTTCTCCACGGCGTCGACCTCCTTGGAACGACCCACGTAGGCCGGATCGCGGCGGCTGAGCGTAAACTCTGCCAGGCCCAGCGGGTTGGAGCGGAAGGAGCTCGTCTCGCCCGAGGGAATGAGCTCGTCGGTCGTGGTGACCGGGTCCATGATCTTGGAGCACACCTTGAGCAGGATATCGTCGCCGAGAGGCTCCATCGCGGGCCACGGCTTGATGTTGGGGCCTTCGACCAGCTCGTCGGCAGGCTCGGCCTTGCCAAAGCCCCAGTACACGCGCTTTTTGTACGGCGCGTCGTCAAAGGTGTACTCGCAGGCCTCGTCCCAAGTCTCCTCGGGCAGGTCGGTCGCCGGCGTCAGGACGCCTCCGTTGGCGGCCGTCGCCGCAATGGAGCGAGCGTCCATTAGGGCCACGGCGCTCAGCTGACCATTGCCCGGCTTGGAACCCTCGCGGTTGGGGAAGTTGCGCGTGGTGTGGCGGATGGACAGGCCGTTGTTGGCAGGCGTGTCGCCGGCGCCAAAGCACGGACCGCAGAATGCCGTGCGCACGATCGCGCCGGCCTCCATAAGGTCGTAGATATAGCCACGGCGCGTAAGTTCGAGCGCCACGGGCTGGCTCGTGGGATAGACCGATAGCGAGAACTCGCCGCAGCCGGTGTTGGCGCCCTTGAGCACGCGGGCAGCCTGGACCACGGAGTCGTAGTTGCCGCCCGAGCAGCCGGCGATAACGCCCTGTTGCACGTGAAGCTTGCCGTCGACGATCTTGTCGAGCAGGCTAAAGTGCGTCTTGCCCTCGCCGATCTTGGCGGCCTCGAGCTCCACCTCATGCAGGATGTCCTCGAGGTTCTCGTTGAGCTCCTCGATCTCAAAGCCGTTGGAAGGATGGAATGGCAGCGCGATCATGGGCTTGATGCTCGACAGATCAACCTCGACGCAACCGTCGTAGTAGGCGACATCGGCGGGCTTGAGCTCGCGGTAGTCGTCGCCGCGACCGTGCATGGCCAAAAACGCGTGCGTGTCCTCGTCGGTAGCCCAGATGCTCGACAGGCAGGTGGTCTCGGTGGTCATGACGTCGACGCCGTTGCGGTAATCGGTCGTCATGCTCGCGATGCCGGGGCCCACAAACTCCATGACCTTGTTCTTGACATAGCCCTTGGCAAAGACGGCACGGATGATGGCGAGCGCCACGTCGTGCGGGCCGACGCCGGGACGCGGGGCACCCGTGAGGTAGATAGCGACGACGCCGGGATAGGCAACGTCGTAGGTGTCGCGCAGCAGCTGCTTTGCCAGCTCGCCGCCGCCCTCGCCCACGGCCATGGTGCCCAGGGCGCCATAGCGGGTGTGCGAGTCGGAGCCCAGGATCATCTTGCCACAACCGGCGAAGTTCTCGCGCATAAAGGAGTGGATGACGGCGATGTGCGGCGGAACGAAGATGCCGCCGTACTTTTTGGCCGCGGAAAGGCCAAAGACGTGGTCGTCCTCGTTGATGGTGCCGCCCACGGCGCACAGCGAGTTATGACAGTTGGTGAGCACGTAGGGCAGCGGGAACTGCTCCATGCCCGAGGCGCGCGCCGTCTGGATGATGCCGACGAAGGTGATGTCGTGGCTCGCCATGGCATCGAAGCGAATCTTGAGCGCCTCGGGGTCGCCGGACGTATTGTGTGCCTGGAGGATCGAATACGCGATGGTGCCGCGCTTGGCATCCTCGGGCGTCTGCGTAATACCGCGCTCGGCAGCCTCGGCCGCAGGCACAACCTCGCTGCCGCCGCGCAGGTAGATGCCGTCTTCGTACAGCTTGACCATACTGTCTCCCACTCTGCCCAAAAAATTTGGGCGCATAGCATGCATTCGTTCAATATCGTGCCATAGAACGGTTGCGAATGGGTTACGAATCTGCACGTTCACTTTATCTTGGTAAAGTACAGGACGAGCCCGATGTGGGTCAGCAGATTTGGTGCAAGAGCGTCCCTTTCGACTAGTCATTTAAGAACGTCCCCAATGACTACCCATAACAACGCCGATGCTTTGGCAACGACAGCGAGCGGGCCCCAATGACTACCAACGACTACCGCATCCGGAGCAAGGCAACGCCGCAGGTAGAGGACGGACAGCGAGCGGGCCGCATTTCCAAAGTGAGGAACGTCCCCAAGTGCCGCATCCGGACCATGGCAACGCCGCAGGTAGAGGACGGACAGCGAGCGACGTCCAGAGCGAACAAGTTGGCATGAAAAAGGCAAGGCATAGACCTTCTGGTCATGCCTTGCCTTTTGAATGACAAATTGTCGCTCTGGGCGGCGCGCAGCGTCGGCCGGTCCGCCGTTCGTTAGAACGGCGGAACCTAGAGATCCCCGCCGGCGCCCAGTAGCTTGCGCATGACCTGTTCGGGATTAACCGAGCCATCGCGCGGGGCCAGGGAGGTGATCTTCTTCTGCATCTTGTACTCGTGCAGCTCGTCCTCGAGCTGGCGCATGCGGGCGCGGAGCTTTTCGTTCTCGCGCTCGCGCTCCTCGGCACGCTCCTTCATATCGAGGATGCGCACCACGCCGGCAAGGTTGATGCCCTCGTCGGTCAGCTGGTTGATGAGCTCCAGGCGCTCGATATCGGCACGCGAATACAGGCGCGTGTTGCCGCCCGAGCGCTGGGGGTTCACCAGACCCTTGGACTCGTAGACGCGTAGAGTCTGCGGATGCATGCCGGTCAGCTCGGCCGCCACGCTGATCATGTACAGCGGTTTGTTCCTATTGTCCTCGGCCATGCTACCTGACCCCTTTCCGTCTCGTTATCGTCCATCATAAGCCCGAGGGCGTGGGCGTGCACCGCGACCGCCCTAGAACGTCGCCTTGTAGCGGGTAACTTTCTCGCGGTAGTCGCGCGTGTCGGCCTCGCGCAGCTCGGTCATGGCATCGCGCTCGTCATCGGATAGGTTCGTGGGAACCTGCACCTTGATCTCGACGAGCAGCGCGCCCGTACGGCCACGGTGCTTAACGTCGGGCGCCCCCATCTCCTTAAAGCGGAACTTCTTGCCCGTCTGGGTACCCGCAGGCACTTTCAAACGGACCGTCGCACCGCCGGGCGTGGGCACGTCCACCGTGCAGCCGAGCGCCGCCTCGTAGACCGAGACCGGTACCTCCATGGTCACGTCGGCGCCTTTGCGCTTAAACAGCGGGTGCTCCTCCACATGCGTGGTCACGACCAGGTCGCCGCGCTCGCCACCGGCGACGCCATACTCGCCGCGACGCTTGTAGCGTAGCTTGCCGCCGTCGACCGCGCCCGCGGGCACCGAGACCGTAATGGTCTGCTGCTCGCCTGTCGAGGGAATGCGATAGGTGACCTTGTGCGTCACGCCGCGAAACGCGTCCTCGGCCGTCACATCGACGGTCAGCGACAGGTCGCCGCCCTTGCGAGCGCGGCTACGACCCGCGCCGGCGCCGGCAGCGCCCGCAGCCCCGGCAAAGCCCGAGCCCCAATCGCTGCCCCAGGCGCCGTTGCCGCTAAAGATGCTGTCGAAGATGTCGCCCCAGCCGCTGGCACCCGCGCCGGCACCGTAGCCGCCGCCATACGCGCCGCCTGCGCCCGGCATGCCGCCAAACATGAGCATCTGGTCGTACTCTTTGCGCTTCTTCTCGTCCGAAAGCGTCTCGTAGGCCTCGCTGATCTCCTTGAACTTGGCCTCGTCGCCGCCGGCGTCGGGGTGATATTTTTGCGCGAGCTTGCGAAACGCGCTCTTGATCTCTTTGTCGGAGGCGCTCTTGGATACGCCCAGGATGTCATAGAAGGTTTTGCCTGCAGCCATCGTAGCTCCTCTCCTGTTTTATCCGTCGCCCAGCGGGCGGCGGTTCATGCTTTCATATGGCACTAGGCCAGAAAGGGCCCCGGGTGTTGCCCCGGGGCCCTTCTCAATTACTCCTCGGTGCTCTCGGCCGTATCGGCCGCAGCATCCTCGGGCGCCGCTTCGGGCTCCGGTGCGGGGCGCTTTTCGCCACCGTAGGTCACCGTCACCATCGCGGAACGCAGGATGCGGTCCGCCATGCGGTAGCCCTTCTGGTACACGTCGTTGACGGTCTCGTCGTACTGCGACGAGTCCTCGACACGACCCACAGCCTGGTGCTCGAGCGGATCGAACGCCTCGCCCTTGGGGTCGATGGGCTCAACGCCCTCGTGCGCAAACACATCGAGTAGCTTGGCATGCACCGCGTCGACGCCGTCGACGAACTGCTTAAAGTCGTCGGCAAGCTCTTGGCCGCGGGCATGGTCGATCGCACGCTCGATATCGTCGACCACCGGCAGCAGCGCAGTGACGAGCTTCTCTGTCGCGCGCTCACGCTCGGCGATACGCTCGCTGGCGGTGCGGCGACGGAAGTTCTCCCAGTCGGCCTGCAGACGGGCGGTGCGCTCGGTGGCGTCCTTCGCCTTGTCCTCGGCAGCCTTCTGAGCCTCTGCCGCGGCATCGAGCTCATTGCGCACGTCGGCAAGCTCCTTCTGGGCCTGCTCGAACTTGAGCTTAAAGTCGTTGTCGGCGGCTTCCTCACCGGCGCGGATAGCGGCTTCCACCATCTCGTCCTCGGTCATCGTCGCCTCCTTGTTGGAATCCTCTACCTGGTTCTCGACAGCCTCGGCGGCCTCGGCCTCGTTGGCCTCGGTATCGTCGACGGCCTCTACGGGAATCTTCACGTCCTTCTCCTCAGAGTCAACGGGGGCGGCTCCAACGGCAGCCGCCTCCGTGCGAGCTTTACGGGCGGACATGATTACTTGTCCTCGTCGTCCACAACCTCGTAGTCGGCGTCGACGACGTCATCGTCGGCAGGCTGGGCGCCGGCGGCACCGTCGGTCTGCTGCTGAGCGTCGGCGTAGACAACCTGAGCCAGCTCGTAGGCCACGGACTGCAGGGACTCGCCAGCGGCCTTGATGGCCTCGACGTCAGAGCCCTCGAGCGCCTTCTTGGCATCGGCGATAGCGGCCTCGGCCTTGGACTTCACGTCGGCGGAAACCTTGTCGCCCAGCTCGTTGAGGGTCTGCTCGGTGGAGTAGCACAGGCTGTCGGTCTGGTTGCGGACCTCGACCTCTTCCTTCTGCTTCTTGTCCTCCTCGGCATGAGCCTCGGCGTCCTTGACCATACGATCGACTTCTTCGTCGGACAGAGCGGTGGAGCCGGAGATGGTGATCTGCTGCTCCTTGCCGGTGCCCTTGTCCTTAGCGGAGACCTTGACGATGCCGTTGGCGTCGATGTCGAAGGTGACCTCGATCTGCGGCACGCCGCGGCGGGCAGCCGGGATACCGGTCAGCTGGAACTTACCGAGCGACTTGTTGTCGCGGGCAAGTTCGCGCTCGCCCTGGAGCACGTTGATCTCGACGCTGGTCTGGTTGTCGGCAGCGGTGGAGTAGACCTCGGTCTTGGAGGTCGGAATCGTGGTGTTGCGGTCGATCATCTTGGTCATGATGCCGCCCATGGTCTCGACGCCCAGCGACAGCGGGGTAACGTCGAGCAGCAGGATGCCCTCGACGTCGCCGGTGAGCACGCCGCCCTGGACGGCAGCGCCGTCGGCAACGACCTCGTCGGGGTTCACGGACATGTTGGGCTGCTTGCCGGTCATGGTCTTGACGAGCTCCTGGACGGCGGGCATACGGGTAGAGCCGCCGACGAGGATGACCTCGGTCAGATCGGAGAGCTTAAGGTTTGCGTCGCGCAGGGCGTTGGTGACAGGCTGCTTGCAGCGCTCGAGCAGGTCGCGGGTGATCTTCTCGAACTCGGCGCGGGTCAGCGTGTAGTTGAGGTGCAGCGGGCCGGACTGGTTCATGGTGATGAACGGCAGGTTGATAGTGGACTGCTGGGCGGCGGAGAGCTCCTTCTTGGCGTTCTCGGCGGCCTCCTTCAGACGCTGCAGGGCCATGGGGTCCTGACGCAAGTCGACACCGTTCTCCTGCTGGAACTTATCGGCCATCCAGTCGATGACGCGCTGATCCCAGTCGTCGCCGCCCAGGTGGTTGTCGCCCGAGGTGGACAGAACCTCAAACACGCCGTCGGCGAGGTCGAGGATGGAGACGTCGAAGGTACCGCCGCCCAGGTCGAAGACCAGGATGCGCTGGTCGGAGCCCTGCTTGTCCAGGCCATAGGCCAATGCGGCAGCGGTCGGCTCGTTGACGATACGCTTAACGTTGAGGCCGGCGATCTTACCGGCGTCCTTGGTGGCCTGACGCTGGGCGTCGTTGAAGTAGGCCGGGACGGTGATGACGGCGTCGGTGACGGTCTCGCCCAGATACTTCTCGGCGTCGGCCTTCATCTTTGCGAGCGTCATGGCGCTCACCTGCTCGGCGGTGTATTCCTTGCCCTCGATGTCGACGACGGCACGGCCACCCTGGCCCTCCTTGACCTCATACGGCACGGTCTTGAGCTCGGAGGTGCACTCGGAGTACTTGCGGCCCATGAAGCGCTTGATGGAGAACACGGTGTTCTTGGGGTTGGTGACCGCCTGGTTCTTAGCGGCCTTGCCCACGACGCGGTCGCCGTCGGCACGGAAGCCCACGACAGACGGGGTGGTGCGGTCGCCCTCGGCGTTCACGATGATGGTCGGAGAACCGCCCTCGAGAACGGCCATTGCGGAGTTAGTAGTACCAAGGTCGATACCAAGAATCTTGCCCATTAGAAATTCCCTCTCTCTTGTGCGTTTGCACCGACTCGGCGGTCTGCCAAGCGGTCTTTCGGTTTGTCTTTCAGGATGTAGTGTATCCCCTTATGGACCGGAATATACAAAATCTAAGTCAATTCATATAAGATTTCTTATCACTTAGAGTTTAGGTTCTCGAATACGCAGGTAGATGCGCTGATTGAGTTCTCGGCAAATCTATCGAGATCTATGTAGAGATGGCTGAGGTTTGGGCCGGGGGTGCCTGGGGCTGCTTTACGGAAAGCTCGTCCCGGTTTGAGTGTGGATTCCGGGTCGTAGTTTCCGTCTGAAGGCTCAACCGGAAACCATATCCCGTTTTGAGAGCTGATACCGGGTCGTAGTTTCCGCTAGCGGGCCCAACCGGAAACTGCGACCCGTTTTTCGACCAGATAACGGGATGCGCTTTCCGAAAGCCCACTCAATTGCTCAATAATTCGAGTCACCTTTAGTTAACATTTGCACAGCTCACCAGCCTCACCTGTGCGTTTCTTAGTAAGCCGTGGCATACTCGGCGAATGGTATGAAGATGCCGGCCAGAGGGTATTGCAAACGGTCGCTCACGTGGTATGTTTTTGCCCGAATCAAACCGGCGCGCATCGCCTGTAGCGTCGGTCAACAGAGAGGAAACTACCATGGCTCATCCCGTAATTGATGCCGACGAGTGCATCGCTTGTGGCGTTTGCGTCGACTCCTGCCCCGCTGGCGTTCTGGAGCTCCAGGACGTCGCTACCGTTGCTGACGAGGACTCCTGCGTCGCCTGTGGCGCTTGCCAGGACGCTTGCCCCGCCGGCGCGATCACCGAGATCGTCGAGGAGTAACAGCTCTTCCACCTGCACACACTCAAAAGTACACCGTGCACAAACAAAAAGGAGGCCTCCGCATCGCCGCGAAGGCCTCCTTTTTGTACGGATAGCTAATTTGGCACCGTCGCAGGTTGAGCATAAATCAGCGAAAACGCCCCTAAGCGAGCAAGGTGACGTGAAAGAGAAGGGAAGCGTACTTTTGTACGCGACCGACGATTGAACGTCAGATTGCCGCTTAGGGGCGTTTGCAGCATCGGCTACGATAGATCGTCTTCGTAGGGCATCAGGTCTGCCAGATAGCCCTTCTCCTTGAGCATAGCCTCGATCTCGTCGAGGGTTTGCTCATCCTCTGCCGCGATGCGATGGAAGTGATAGCCGCTCGTCACCGTTAGTAGCGGAAAGCTCTTGCCGCTCTCGATATCGTGCAGGTAGCGCTCAACATCGCGACGATTGCGGATGTCCAGGTCGGCCGTGATCTTACCGTACACGCGGTGATTGACGATCACGTTGAGCACGGCGCCTCCGGCGTCGACGATGCTCGTGAGCTCATCGCCTGCCTGCTCCATGCTATGGCGAACCTTGACCAGGCGCGTGGGCACGGCGGGGCTGCTGGGAGCCTCCTGCAGCACGTAGCCGCGATTGGTGGCCACGATATCGTGCCCATCGGCGCGCAGCAGGGCGATGTCTTGCACGACAACCTGGCGGCTCACACCCACCTCGCGAGCAAGCGTACTGCCGGAGACGGGGTCTTTGGCTCGCTCGAGCACGCCCATGATGGCACGGCGACGCTCGCGGGCGTCCATTATTTACCGTCCAGCAGACGCAGGTGCTTAAGCGAGAGGTCGAGAATCGGCGCAGAGTGCGTCAACGCCCCCGAGCTAATAAAGTCAACGCCCAGGTCGGCAAGCGCACGGATATTGCTGGCATCCACGTTGCCCGAACACTCGGTCTTGGCGCGACCGGCAATAAGCTCAATCGCGGCAGCCATGTCATCGTGGGTCATGTTGTCGAGCATGATGATGTCGGCGCCGGCCTCCACGGCCTCGCGCACCATGTCCAGGTTCTCGCACTCGATCTCGACCGTCGCGGTAAACGATGCATGGGCGCGCGCCATCTCGATCGCACGCGTCACGCCGCCGGCGGCGTCGATGTGGTTGTCCTTGAGCATGACGGCCGTCGACAGGTTGTAGCGGTGGTTGCTGCCGCCGCCGATCTCGACCGCGGCCTTCTCGAAGACGCGCATACCCGGCGTGGTCTTGCGCGTGTCGACGAGCACGGTCTTGGTGCCCTCGAGCGCCGCAGCCATCTGGTGCGTATAGGTAGCGATACCGCTCATACGCTGCAGGTAGTTGAGCGCCACACGCTCGCCCGAAAGCAGCACGCGCGCATCGCCGCGTACCTGGCCCACATGGTCGCCGGCGTGCACCTCGTCGCCATCGGCAACATCAAACAGCACCGAGCTCTGCGGATCCAGCAGCTCAAAGGTACGAGCGAACACATCCAGGCCCGCGATGATGCCATCGGCCTTGGCGATGAGCTCCACCGTGGCGGGACGCGCCGTGGGGCACACGCTCGCCGTGCTCACGTCCTCAAACGTAATGTCCTCGCGCAGAGCCTGCAGAATCAGATCATCGACGACGAGCTTCATGGTAATGGGGTTCATGGTCTACTCCTCCACGGCCTTCGTGCCGGCGGCACGGGCCAAATCATCGATTGCCAGGGTGTCGGCGCTCAGGGCGCGATGACGGCCATCGAGCGCGGGCTCGCCCGCCTGCTCCACGGCGAGCGACTGGCCGGTACGCATGTGCCACGCGGCGCGACGACCCCAGACCAGCGCCTCGAGCAGGCTGTTTGATGCAAGGCGGTTCTTGCCGTGAACGCCGTTGCAGGCCGTCTCGCCGGCGGCATAGAGCTCGGGCATCGAGGTGCGGCCGTCCTTGTCGACCCACACGCCGCCCATAAAGTAGTGCTGCGTGGGTGTGACGGGGATGGGCTCGTCCAAGATGTCGCGGCCGTCCTCCAGGCAGCGTGCGCGAATGTTGGCAAAGTGTCCGGTTACCACGTCGCGCTCAACGGGGGCAAAGCTCAGCCACTCGTGCTCGGTACCATCCTGCTTCATCTGCTCGCGGATGGCGGCAGCGACCACATCGCGCGGCTGAAGCTCATCGGTAAAGCGCTCGCCGGCGGCGTTGAGCAAAATCGCGCCCTCGCCGCGGCAGCTCTCGCTGATCAGGAAGGTGCGGCCCGGCTGCGGCGAGAACAGTCCCGTGGGGTGAATCTGCACGTAGTCCAGGTGCTCCATCTTAATGCCGTGCTCCTGGGCGATGTAGCAGGCATCGCCGGTGAGCTGCGGGTAGTTGGTCGAGTGGTCGTATACGCCGCCGATACCGCCTGTCGCCCACAGCGTGTGGCGGGCATGGATCTTAAACGGCTCGCCGGCATGCACGCCCTCGGCGGCATTTGCCAGCTCGTCGGCGGGGCGAACCGAGTTGTCCTCGTCCACGGGAACGGCGACGACGCCGAGGCACGCCGTGGCGCCATCACGCTCGCCCGTCAGGATGTCGGTCATGGCCACGTGCTCCAAAATCTGCACGTTATCCAGCTTGCGAACGGCCTGGAGGAGCTTGGTCGTGATCTCCTTGCCCGTAATGTCGGCATGGAAGGCGATGCGCGGGCGACTGTGCGCACCCTCGCGGGTAAAGTCGAGGCTGCCGTCGGCCTTGCGCTCAAAGTCCACGCCCATGGCCAGCAGGTCGTTGATGACCGAGCGGCTCGAGCGGATCATGATGTCGACGCTCTCACGGCGGTTATCGTAGTGGCCGGCGTGCATGGTGTCCTCAAAGAAGGCGTCGTAGTCAGAGCCTTCGGGAAGCACGCAGATACCGCCCTGCGCGAGCATCGAATCGCACTCGTCGACAGCGCCCTTGGAGAGCATGATCACGCGCGTGCTCGTCGGCAGATTGAGGGCCGCGTATAGGCCCGCCACGCCGCAACCGGCAATGACGACGTCGCACTCCATGTCGGGGCATTGTTTGGTTTCCACAGGAATCCTCTCCCTTGTAATGTGACATAAGGGATGGTCCCTCATGTCACATTGGCTTAGCGCGCCGCGTATTCGAGCATGCGGTCGAGCGTGAGCTTGGCCTGGTCGGCGGCCTCATCCGACACGCCGATCTGCACCTCGCCCTCGCCCGTCTCCAGGCAGCGCACGAGCTTTTCGAGCGTGATGAGATCCATGTTGACGCAGGTGGGCTGCACCGCGGGGAAGTAGAACTTTTTGCCGGTGCCCTGGCAGCGCCGCTCGAGCTCGTAGAGCACGCCGCGGACCGTCACGATGATGAACTCGCTCGCGTCCGACTCCTCGGCATACTTGATGATGCCGGCAGTGGAGCCGATGTAGTCGGCCTCGGCCAGGACGTCGGCCTTGCACTCGGGGTGCGCCAGCACGAGCGCGTCGGGGTGCGCCTCCTGTGCGTCGACGATCTGCTCGACGGTGATGATGTGATGGCGCGGGCAGTAGCCGTTGTTGAGGATGACGTGCTTTTGGGGCACCTGCTCGGCCACAAAGCGGCCCAGGTTCTGGTCGGGAATGAACAAGACGTGCTGCTGCGGCAGCTCGGAGACGATCTTGACGGCGTTAGAGCTGGTAACGCACACGTCACTCCAGCTCTTGATCTCGACCGTCGAGTTGACGTAACACACCACGGCCAGGTCGTCGCCATATTCGGCGCGCGCCGCGTCGACCGTCTCGTGCTTGACCATGTGCGCCATGGGACAGTCCGCGCCCGGCTCGGGCAGCAGCACGGTCTTGGTGGGATTGAGCAGCTTGGCACTCTCGCCCATAAACTCCACGCCGCACAGCACGATAGTCTGCTGCGGCAGGCTCTTGGCGAGCTTTGCCAGGTAGAAGCTGTCGCCGACGAAATCGGCCACAGCCTGAACCTCGGGCGCCACATAATAGTGCGCCAGGATCACTGCGTCACGTTGGGTTTTTAGCTGATGAATGGCCTCGACGAGCTCTGCGGGCACCAGTGCCGCGCGCTCCGTTGCCGTCGTTGCCGATGCCAGGCCGGCCGCGATATCGCGTGCAAGCTCCGATGCATCCATGTTCGCGCTCTGTGCCATCAAGGCCCCTCTCTTTTGGCGAATCTTGGGGCTTTAGTATGACACCCGGCTTTACAGCTGACAAGACAGCTGTAAAGCCAGGTGTAAAGTTGGAATAAAGATTCAATCTTGGGGCGGGTCCATTTTCGAACTGGCAAGCTGAGGACAGTCGAGCTCTCGATAACGCAGGAGGCATCTTTGGGCGCCCGCCGCGCATGGTCGACGGCATGCCCGTGGCCGAGCACACCGGACACGGCTTTGACACCAAGAGCATCAAGTTCGCCGTCGAGCGCATGAACGGCAACTGCCAGTTTCGCATTCACGGCAATCGGTTTGAGCTTCGCGCAGTGATGTAAGGGCGCGACAAGTCGGCGCCGCGCTCGACCCATCAGGACCGCCTTGCCGGCGCCAGTCCGCTACAGCGGTGCGGCGGCCGGGGTCAGCTGCTTGATGTAGGCCCACATGCGCTGCTTGGCGGCCTTGTCGGTCAGCGCGGCCTCAAAGCCGTCGAGCGCGAGTACGCGACGACCCTGCACGTGGGCGACCAAGCCGGGCTTGAGCATGGCGGTATCAAAGTCGTCGATCGCCACGAGCATGTCTGCGTAGGTCTCGCGCATGGTATCGGCCGCGCGATCGTCCAGCAGCAGGACCGCCTCGGGGTCCAAGGCCTCGAGCGCCTCGCGGAACAGCTCGCACGGCAGGTCCTCGCCTATCGCAACCGCTCCGTCGCCCGCGCCGGCAACACTTGCCAGCACGCAGAAATCCTCGGGCGCGTAACCGATGGCGCCGAGCGCCTTACGCAACGCGGCGCCGTCTGGACCGGCAGCCAGCTCGCCACCCGCACGCTCGGCATCGTCTAAATCACCTTTTACCAGCACAATCGGCGAGCACGCGTTACCCGCGATACGCACGCCGCGGCCCGCGAGCGATGCGAGCTCCTGCTCGGCCGCCTGGGCGATGGCTTCTTTTTTCTGGCTTTGTGACGTGGGCATGCGCTCTCCAATCGTTTGCGTGCCCACCATTATATAAAAGAGCCGCCTGCGAGTGGTTGCATTGCGGGCCGTTGGGTATAAGCACGGTCGTACTGAGTTTTACGCGGCCGAGCCGCGTCGCACTATGGAGGTCACCATGGCTGACATTAAGCAGATTACCCCCGAGAATTTCGATTCCGTCGTTAACGGCAGCCTTCCCGTGCTGGTTGATTTTTGGGCACCGTGGTGCGGTCCCTGCCGTTCGCTCTCGCCCATTGTTGACGAAGTGGCCGACGAGCTGGCCGGCAAGATTACCGTCGCCAAATGCAACGTCGACGACAATCAGGACCTGGCCATGAAGTTTGGCGTTATGAGCATCCCCACGCTGGTTGTCTTTAAGAACGGCGAGGAAATCGACCGCTCCGTCGGTGCGCTGCCCAAGGCCAGGCTGCAGGCGCTGCTTGAGAAGCACCTGTAATACGCCGGTCATGTGTTGCCGTCCATGAGTGGTTTTGTGCCGCTCGCCGGAGAGCCGGGTGTTGCGCCCGCGACCACGGATAGTATGGTAATCACAAACAGCCCCCAGTGAACGGGTGCGGGTCAGACGGACTCGCACCCGTTTTCTTATGCGGCGATGCGTAAAGCGGGCGTAGTAGAATCTGAACCACTGATTAGACCCGTACAAAAGGAGATTTCCCATGCATGACGTCGGAATGAACATGAGCCAGCTTGCCATGAGCGTCAAGCAGGTCGACGACACCATTGAGCTCGCCCACGAGTGGAGCCATCAGCTGCTGCATGCGACCGAGAACTTTGACATGGAGCGCATTGGCGCCAAGCTCGAGGCCGCCATGGCGGCGCTCCACGAGGCGCACGACGCACTCGAGGGCTACGAGGAGGCCATCGAGGCCGACCATAACTCCGTTGGCTCCGTAAAGCTGGTGTAGCGTGGCCGAGCACGAGCACGCCTGCGAGCACGAGCATCCGCACGGGCCGACCGGCGACGTGGGCTGCCGTTGCAGCAGCTCCGCCTCCGAGCTGGTCCGTTTTTCGGTCACCGCTCCCGACGACCTGTTGCGCCGCTTTGACGAGCAAATCGCGCGCCGCGGCGACGTTGCCAACCGCTCCGAGGCCGTGCGCGACCTGATTCGCGCCTCCATTGCCAAGGAGCAGATGCGAACGCCCGACGAGCAGGTCATCGGATCGCTCACCATGATTTACGACCATCACACCGGCGATCTGACACGCCGTCTGGACGAGGTGCAGCACGACTACACCGACGAGATTGTCTCGACCATGCACGTGCATCTGGACCACCACAACTGCTTGGAGATTCTGGCGCTTAAGGGTCGCGGCGAGCGTGTCTACGAGCTGGCCGACCGTCTGCTGGGCCTGCGCGGCGTTAAACACGGCGAGCTCACCTGCGCCGCCACCGAGCAGAGCCTGGGGCTGTAGCGGGTCTTTGCGCGGCGCACCTGCCAAGAAGGGACAGGTTTGTTTTGGCAGGTTTAACGTTTTACCTACCAAAATAAACCTGTCCCTTTTTGGCAGGTCTCGATGAAGGAGGGTCGCATGCGACATGCGCATATCCATGTAACGGGCATTGTGCAGGGCGTCGGCATGCGACCGTTTGTGTATCGCGAGGCCATGGCGCACGGCATTTGCGGCTGGGTGCTTAACGCGGGCGATGGCGTGCATATCGAGGCGCACGCTCTAAGCGAGGCGCTCGACGAATTTGTCGCCGCGCTTTCCGAGCATACGCCTGCGGCGGCTCGTGTGGAGCATGTCGAGGTTATGGACCTAGCGCCCGGCGACTGGGACGCCGCCAACGAGCGGGGCTTTCGCATTGTGGCATCGCAGGATCAAACCGCCCACACGACGCTCGTCTCGCCCGACATCGCCACGTGCGACGACTGCCTGCACGAGCTGTTCGACCCCGCCGACCGACGCTTTCACTATCCCTTTATCAACTGCACCAACTGCGGACCGCGCTTTACCATCATCCGGTCGCTGCCCTATGACCGAGCGGCCACCTCGATGGATTGCTTTCCCATGTGCCCCACCTGTGCCGCAGAGTATGGCGACCCGCTTGACCGGCGGTTTCACGCGCAGCCCGATGCCTGCTTTGATTGCGGGCCGCACATTACGTGGCGCGAGGCCGGCGAAGCCGCCGCGTCGCTGACCGTCGGCACCACGCGCAAGACCAGCGACGCCATTATCGACCGCTGTGTTGAGCTGCTGGCCAACGGCGGTATTGTTGCCATCAAGGGCCTGGGCGGATTCCACTTGGCATGCGACGCCTCCAACGAGCAGGCGGTGGTCGAGCTGCGCCGTCGCAAGCGCCGCAGCAACAAGCCGCTTGCCGTTATGGTACGCGGCCTTGCCGATACTGAACGCCTGTGCCATGTCAACGACGTTGAACGCGGCTTGATGACCGGCAGCATTCGCCCCATCGTGCTGCTGCACCGACGTGCCGTTTGCGAGAGCGGCGGCTCCCCCAACGCGCTCGCGCCGTCCGTCGCGCACAACCTTCCTGAGCTTGGCGTTATGCTCCCCTACACCCCGCTTCAGCATCTGTTGCTTGCCGCGGCAGAAGCCCGCGGTATGCACGCGCTCGTCATGACCAGCGGAAACCTGAGCGAAGAACCCATCGAGACCGATGACAACCTTGCCTGGGAACACCTCGTTGCCGCCGGCATCGCCGACGCGTTGCTCGGTAACGACCGCGCAATCCTCTCGCGCTACGACGACTCTGTGGTGCGCGCGGTGAACGGCGCCGTTATGCCCGTTCGCCGCGCTCGCGGATATGCACCCCAGCCGCTGCCGTTGCCGGCGCTCGACGGCGCTCCGTCCTGCGTGCTCGCCTGCGGGCCGCAACAAAAAGCTACGATTGCGCTCACTCGCATGGACTCGGACGGTCATACGACCTGTTTTGTGTCGCAGCATATCGGCGATATCGAAAACGGCGGAACCTTCGATGCCTGGAGCGCCGCGCTCTCGCGTCTGGAAAACCTCTTTGACCTGGCGCCTGCCGCCTTGGCATGCGACATGCATCCCAGCTATCTGTCGAGCCAATGGGCGCGCGAGCAGGCACGGGAGCACAATCTGCCGCTCGTCGAGGTCCAGCACCATCATGCGCATATCGCGAGCGTAATGGCCGAGGCGATTGCCGCGGGCCAGCTTACAACCGACGCGCGCGTCCTTGGCATCGCCTTTGACGGCACCGGCGCCGGCACCGATGGGACCATTTGGGGCGGCGAGTTTCTTGTTGCCAGCCTTGGCGGCTTTGAGCGCGCCGCGCATTTGCGCA
This sequence comes from Collinsella sp. LCP19S3_B11, assembly GCF_052121915.1. NCBI lineage: Bacteria > Bacillati > Actinomycetota > Coriobacteriia > Coriobacteriales > Coriobacteriaceae > Collinsella > Collinsella sp. LCP19S3_B11. The sequence continues at coordinate 173,980 of NZ_JBQKDI010000001.1, read as the reverse complement.
CCTGGACGCTCCCCGGCGGGGCGGCCTCCGTGCGCGACGCCCGCCGCAACGCCTTTGCCCTGCTCAGTGAGCTCGGCCTGCTTGAACATCCGGGGGCCGAGCGGCTCTTGGACGGCCTAGACGAGCAAACACGCAGCGTGACGGCAACGATGATCGAGCGGAACATCAACAGCCCACGCACGAGCAGTATGGGGCGTCTCTTTGACGCCGCCGCTGCAGTTTTGGGCATTTGCGGGCAGGCAACCTACGAAGGCGAGCCCGCCATCGAACTCGAAGCCGCCGCCTGGCGCGCGCTCGGCAGCAAAATTACCCATGTTCCCGGCGATAAAGACGGCTGTTCCGCATCTGACCCATTGCGACTGGACAGTTTGTTCAGATTTGTATTAAAAACAGACCCTCTAACCAACGGTTTTGGCTCAGATTACCCCGAAGAGGGCTCTCCAGGCACCTCATTTGCGGTTAATTCGCCCGCCGGATACCCCAAATCAACCCATTCGGGGTCCTCGCAGACGATCTATACCACCCATTACCACTCTAAAAAGTACAAATCTGAACTAACTGTCCAAGCAACCTCGAGCAGGTCTCTCGTCCTGAGCCCCAGCTCACTTTTTGCGGCGCTTTTGGAGGGAACCAGAGCCAGTGTGCCCGCCGACAGGCTCGCACTCGACTTCCATGTCGCCGTCGCGCGCTCTTCGGCACGCATCGCCAGCGAGATCTGCACCCGTGAAGGCCTCGACACCGTCGCGCTCTCGGGCGGCGTGTTCATGAACCGACTTCTGCTCCAGCTCCTCACCCGCGAGCTCAAAAGCGCAGGTCTTACTGTCCTTATCCCGCATACCGTGCCCGTCAATGACGGCTGCATCGCCTACGGTCAGGCGGCGGTCGCAAGCGCTCGTCTTGCGCAAATCGCATCGCAGTAGCTCGCTCTCGCACGCCGCTGTGCCCAGCCGTCTCACAGGCGTAACGCGTTTGCCCGCGAACCCCGCGAGCGCTACCATCAACTGATGGATTATTGAGCGCCCATCCAGCGCAAAGCGTCTAAAAGGGGAACAATATGTGCCTTGCCGTCCCCGGTAAAGTAGTCAAACGCGACGACGGCCTCAAGGCCACCGTCGACATGATGGGCATCGAGCGCCCCGTGTCGCTACGACTCGTGCCGACGGCGCAGGTTGGCGACTATATTCTCGTGCACGCCGGCTTTGGCATCCAGATCGTCGACGAGCAGGAAGCGCAAGAAACGCTCGAGCTCGTTAACGCCATGACCGAACTGGCCGAAGAAGACCAACTGGCCAGCAACCCGGCCGAGGCATACTAGTGGCGGCCGGACAGCCGGCGCGCTCCGGTATCGACTTTTCGGCATTTCGCGACCCCAAGCTGGCTCGCGAGCTCATCGATCGTATTCAAGAGCTTGTCGGCAACCGCAGCATCAACCTTATGGAAGTCTGCGGCACGCACACCGTGAGCATCGGCCGCTATGGCTTTCGCTCCATTATGCCGGCCGGGCTCAAGCTGCTGAGCGGCCCGGGCTGCCCCGTCTGCGTTACCGCCAACCGTGACATCGACCACGCGATCGCGCTCGCTAACATAGACGGCGCCATCATCACCACCTTTGGCGACATGATGCGCGTGCCCGGATCGTCCACCTCGCTCGCAGCGCAAAAGGCGGCAGGGCGCGATATCCGCATCGTCTACTCCCCGCTCGATGCGCTTGACATTGCCGAGCAAAACCCCGATCGTCCGGTCATTTTTATGGGCGTGGGCTTTGAGACTACGACGCCCACCATCGCCGCTGCCATCTTGGAGGCCGAGGCGCGCGGGCTTTTGAACTTTTCGGTCTATTGCGCCCACAAGACCACGCCGCCGGCGTTGCGCGCCATCGCCAACGATCCCGAGACCGCCATCGACGGCTTTATCCTGCCGGGCCACGTCGCCACCATCACGGGTTTGGCGCCCTTTAGCTTTTTGGTCGACGAGTTCGATACCCCGGGCGTGGTCACGGGATTTGAACCGGTCGATATCCTGCAAGGCATCTGCATGCTGGTCCAGATGGCTGTCGAGGGCAGGCCCGCGATCGACAACGCCTACCGCCGTGGCGTCAACGCAGACGGCAACCCCGTGGCGCGACAGCTGGTCGAGCAGGTGTTTGAGCCATGCGACACCACATGGCGCGGGCTGGGGCCGATTGCCAACTCGGGCCTTTCCATCCGCCCTGAGTTCTCGCGCTTTGATGCCCGTACCCGCTTTGACGTGCCCGTTGAGGCGACGGTCGAGCCGCGTGGGTGCCGCTGCGGCGACGTGCTGCGCGGGGCCATTACGCCGAGCGGCTGCCCGCTCTTTGGCCGCACCTGCACGCCCGAGCACCCCGTCGGCCCGTGCATGGTGAGCTCCGAAGGCAGCTGCGCGGCGTACTACCGCTACCGCGACTATTAGGTTCCGCCGTTCTAACGAGCGGCGGACTGGTCGACGTTGCGCCTCACCCATATAATTCCACCCACGATTGGAGTTTTGGATATGTCCCATAGCATCACCGATAGCACCGTCCTTTTGGGCCATGGCTCCGGCGGTCAGATGATGAAACGCATCATCGATGAGGTCTTTTTAGATGCCTTTGGGGCGCCCGAGTTGCTCGAAGGCAACGACGCCGGCGTCGCCGCGCTGCCCGCGAGCGGGCGCATCGCCATGTCGACCGACAGCTTTGTAGTCTCGCCGCAGTTCTTCCCCGGTGGCAATATCGGCCGCCTCGCCGTGTGCGGAACCGTCAACGACGTCGCGACCTCGGGCGCCAACGTGCGCTACCTATCGTGCGGCTTTATCCTCGAAGAGGGCTATCCCATGGATAAGCTCCGCCAGATTGTGCAGACCATGGCCGAGACGGCGCGCGAGGCGGGCGTAGCGATCATCACCGGCGACACCAAAGTTGTTGAGCGCGGCGGGGCCGACGGCGTCTACATCAATACCGCCGGCGTGGGCGAGGTTCCCACGGGCGTGGCGCTCAGCGGCGCCAACTGCCGCCCCGGCGACGTTATCCTGGTGTCAGGCACACTGGGCGACCACGGGATCGCCATCATGAGCCAACGCGAGGGCCTGGCATTTTCGAGCACGATCGAAAGCGATGCCGCGCCGCTCAACCACCTGATTGCCGCCGTTTTGGCCGCCGCCCCCGACACTCGTTGCTTCCGCGACCCCACGCGCGGTGGCCTGGCATCCACACTCAACGAGTTTGCCCAGGCCAGCGGCGTTGCCATGGAGGTCGACGAGGATGCCGTGCCCGTGCGTCCCGACGTGCAGGCCGCATGTGAGATGCTCGGCTACGATGTGCTGCAGGTGGCAAACGAGGGCAAGATGGTTGCCGTCGTGCCGGCCGAGCAGGCCGATGCCGCGCTGAGCGCCATGCGCGCCGCCCGCTACGGCGAGAATGCCGCCATCATCGGCCGCGTGCTGCCGCTTGGATCGGACGCCCGTCCCGCCGTGCGCGTGCGCACCGGCTGGGGCTCGACCCGCATCCTCGACATGCTCGTGGGAGAGCAGCTGCCAAGGATTTGCTAGGGCGGAATCGCATGAGTGGCGCGATGTCACCTGATATCCCTGGAGATGTTCAGATTCCAAGCACACCCAACGCGTAAGCCCAGTATTATGGGGTGCGTTTTGAAACCCAATGACGGGAGCTTTCATGGCAGCAGCTTTTTCCCATGTGATCTTTGATCTGGACGGCACCATCCTCAACACGCTCGAGGACCTGGCAGCCGCCGGCAACCATACCTGCGAGGCGCACGGCTGGCCTACATTTGCCGTTGACGAGTACCGCTACAAGGTGGGAAACGGCATGCTCAAGCTGGTTGAGCGCTTTATGCCCGCCGAGTACGCGGGCGACGGCCGTATGTTTGAGCAGACGCTTGCCGAGTTTAGGGCTTATTACGGCGAGCACAAGGAGGACCACACCGCCCCCTATGCCGGCACGATCGAGATGCTCGACCGCTTGCGTGCCGCGGGTGTGCAGCTTGCCGTGCTCACTAACAAGGACCACGTCTCGGCGGCCCCGCTTATCGAGAAGTATTTTGGTTCCGAGCGCTTTGCGCTGGTACAGGGCCGTGTCGATGCGTTTCCGCCCAAGCCCGAGGCACCCGTCACGCTGCATGTGATGGAAGAGCTGGGCGCCTACCCGGCGACCACGCTCTACGTAGGCGATTCCAATGTCGATATCCTGACCGGCCACAACGCCGGTCTTAAGAGCGCAGGCGTCAGCTGGGGCTTCCGCGGCCGCGCAGAGCTGGAAGCCGCCGGCGCCGACTACGTGGTGGACACCCAGGCAGAGCTCACGGCGCTGGTGCTGGGCGAGTAGCGGAGCCGCTGCTCAACGTAGCTGCGACAATTCTTCCACGCGGAAACGGCATCCCGTTTTGGAGCTCCGGAATGGGGTGCGCTTTCCGTTTGAGGTGCGTCGGGGAAACGGCATCCCGTTTTGGAGCAATATTCCGGGTCGAACTTTCCGCAACCCACCCCATCCGGAAACCGCAACCCACTATTCGGCCAAAAACTGGGCCGCATTTTCCCAAGCACTCGATGTAACGCCGGTGCAAGGAGTGTCCCCAGCTGCCGGCAGAAAAGGAACGTCCCCAAGTGCCGCAAGAGTGTCCCTTTTGACTAGTCATTTAAGAACGTCCCCAATGACTACCATGGCAACGTCGATGTTTCGGCAATGTCAGCGAGCGGGCACCAGAGCAAACAAATTGGCATGAAAAGAGGACGGCATAGACCTTCTGGTCATGCCGTCCTCTTTGAATGACAAGTTGTCGCTCTGGTGCCCACGCAGCGTCGAGCAGTTGCGGCGTTTGGTAAAACGCCGCAACGAACTAGTTCATCATCGCATTCATCATCTCGGTGGTTGCGGAATCGTCGGCAGACCACTCGTTATCCTCGTTGGCGGAATACTTAAAGGTGACCTTGGTGTCCTTGGTCTTAGCGGCCTTGGTCACGTCGACCATCACCTGGCCGGCCATCTTGTACAGCTCGTCCTCGGAAGGCATCGTATCGAGTGCGGCGATCTTCTCCTGATACTGGGTGGCGAAATCTTCGACGATCTTGTTCATGGACTTGCAGGTGATGGTGACCTCGGCGGTCGCGGTGCCCTTGTCCTCATCGACCGTCACATCACCGATCTTGTAATCAAAACCCTCGAGATAGCTCTTGGCATACTCCTTGGGATCGATGCCCAGCTGCTCAAACTCGTCGCCCGAAGCCTCTTCCAGGCCGGAGAGGAAATCATCGCCGCCGTTCTTGATCTCGTCAAACTGACTCGTAAGGTCGTTGGTGATGAGCTCCTCCACCGAAGGCCCTCCGCAGCCGGAAAGCAAAACCACGCACGCGACCAGGGCAGCCATCAGGGGCGCAAGCAGCAGCTTCTTTTTCATGACATTCCTCCAAACAAGCGGCGCTGCGTTTCCCGCGCAGCGCACGTCGTAACAGTAGGTCCATATTAGCGGCTCCGTTCAACCCCCTACGTCGCAAAAGCGTAGGCGGCTCAATTTGACGAGTGAATGGCCCATAAAGCAAGCCCCCTGCAATAAAATGCGCCTACTCGGCCTACTAAAAAAGGGTGGCCGGATAACCCGACCACCCTTGTGCATCTTCTGGATGCCGCAGACTACTTGCGGACGACCTTAACGATGGCGTCACCGGCGGCGACGGCAGACTCGGCCTCGACAGCGAGCTCGACATCGGCAAACTCGGCGGTGTTGGACACGGCCACGACGACGCAGTCCTTGTAACCGGCGGCAGCGATCTTGGCGCGGTCGATCTTGAGCAAGGGCTGGCCGGCCTTCACGACGTCGTCGGCCTTGACGAAGCCCTCGAAGCCGTCGCCATTCATGTTGACGGTATCGACGCCAACGTGCACCAGAACCTCGATGCCGCTATCGGACTGCAGGCCCACGGCGTGACCCATGGTGACGGTCACCTTGCCGTCGCAGGGAGCGTAGACCAGGTCGTCCTCGGGCCACACGGCGCAGCCCTTGCCCAAAACCTCGCCAGCAAAGACGGGATCGGGCACGTCGGCCATCTTGATGACCTTGCCCTTGACGGGCGAACACAGCACGTCGGCGCCGGCAGAAGCAGAAATGGAGGCCGGAGCAGCGGCAGCCACGGGCTCAGCCTTCTTCTTGAACATATCAAACAGACCCATACGTTTTCTCCTCTTGATTAAGCGCAACGTTATGCGCATACCTATGGTGATTATAGTGCCAAATGGCCAAAATGCTAAGGCAAGGGCCCGAATCACAAGCCCTTCCAAGCCCTTCCAAAACCTTTTCCCCAGTGGCACTCATATTGTCGATTAAGCCTCGATAAGCCCCGGGTGAACAAAAGCGTTCCAGATGCCGTCGTCATCGACGTCGGTGGTCACGTAGTCGGCGGCCGGTCCGGCGTTCGGCGGAACGCCGGGGCTCAATTATTCCAAGCCCTCGGTGCCGTTGGACTTGATGATCTCTGGTATGCGAAGAAGCTGTCCTTGCGGCGGCGCTCGTAGGTACCGGTGCCGTCGTCGTACTTATCGACGTGAATGAAGCCGTAGCGCTTGCGCATCTCGCCAGTGCCGGCGGAAACCAGGTCGATGGGACCCCACCAGGTGTAGGCTATCAGGTCAACGCCATCGGCAATGGCCTCGCCCATGGCCTTGATGTGGCTCTGCAGGTAGGCGATGCGATACGGGTCATGGATGGAGCCGTCCTCCTCGACCTCGTCGTAGGCGCCCATGCCGTTCTCGACCACCATCAGCGGAATCTCGTAGCGGGCGTAAATCTCGTTGAGGGCGATGCGCAGGCCCAGCGGATCGATCTGCCAGCCCCAGTCGGTGGGGACGTTCTTAAACGACTAGTCAAACAAGAATGTCCCCAACGACTAGTCGTTTAAGAACGTCCCCAATGGCTACTCTGGCAACGGCAGCGAGCGGGCCGCATCCGGAGCAAGACAACGCCGCAAGTAGAGGACGGACAGCGAGCGACGTCCAGGGAGAACAAGTTGGCATGAAAAAGGCGAGGCATTGACCTTCTGGTCATGCCTCGTCTTTTGAATGACAAATTGTCGCTCTGGGCGGCGCGCAGCGTCGGTGGGTCCGCCGTTCCGCAGAACGGCGGAACCGATAGGGTTGGTAAACCCACGTAACTACCTACTCCCGAGCTCCGTACTGCTCGTAGTAGGCGTCGATGGCGGTCTTAAGTTCGTCATCGATGACGACCTTGCCATCGATCTCGTGGTTGTAGAGGGTCTCGACGACCTCGGCCATGGAGACGATGCTCGCGACGGGGAAACCGTACTTTGCCTCGATCTCCTTCTGAGCGGTGGTCACGCCACCCTTGCCGACCTCCATGCGGTTGAGAGACACGATCAGGCCCTTGATTTCGACGTCGGCGGCAGCCTTAACCTTGGGATAGGTCTCGTCGATGGACTTGCCGCTGGTGGTAACGTCCTCGACCATGACCACACGGTCGCCGTCCTGGGGCTCATAACCCAGCAGGTTGCCCTTATCGGCACCGTGGTCCTTGGCCTCCTTGCGGTCGCAGCAGTACTTGACCTCCTTGCCGTACAGCTCGTGGTAGGCAATTGCGGTCACGACGGCCAGCGGAATACCCTTGTAGGCCGGTCCAAACAGCACATCAAAGTCGTCGCCAAAGTTATCGTGGATGGCCTGGGCGTAATACTCGCCCAGCTTCTTGAGCTGATAGCCTGTCACGTAAGCGCCGGCGTTCATAAAAAACGGGGACTGACGACCACTCTTGAGCGTAAAGCTGCCGAACTTAAGAACGTCGGACTCAACCATAAACTTGATGAACTCTTGCTTGTAAGCCTCCATGCGGGCTCCTCTCGTAATCGCGTACGTGCCCTCCAGTTTAGCGCAGGCGAAGCGTCGATGCGGGTGCGCTTTGGAGCCACATCCCCCCGTTAGAGTAAGGAACTGGGCGGCGCCTCATACGCTAGTCCTTGGGTGCCCAGGACCAGAAGAAGTTGATAAGGGCCACACGCGAGTCGGTACCGGTCTTTCTGTTGATCGAGGAAATGTGGCGGTAGAGCGTAGAGCGCGAAAGGAAAAGCGTTGCGGCAATGTCCTGAACGCTCAACTGTACTCATTTAAGTACGCCCCCAATGAGTGGCCAATGAGTGGCCGAAAATGGGCCATGTGTCCCAGTTGTGGAGACTCCTTGAGCCGTCTGGGTATCGTGAAAGATCGCGCGCTCACCCATCATCAAAAGTGACACACGCTACCTGTTGATGGGAGGCAGCCATGGGCTTCTTTGACAAGATGTTCGAGAAGAAAGAGTGCGCGATTTGCGGTACCGAACTGGGGCTTTTGGGAAAGACCAAAATCAACGAAGGCTACCTGTGCAAAGAGTGCGCAGGCAAGCTCTCCCCCTTCTTTAGTGGTTGGCGCTCCAGCACCGCGGACGATATCCGCGAGCAACTCGCCTACCGCGAGGCCAACGCCGAGCGCCTGGCCTCGTTCAACCCCACGCGCACGCTCTCTGCCGGGCGCACCAACATCATGCTCGATGAGGACGCGGGCCTGCTGATCATCACTTCGCAGAGCCGCTGGCGCGACGCCAATCCCGACATCATCGAGTTCTCACAGGTACTCGGCTGCGACATGGATATCGACGAGCATCGCACCGAGATCTATCGCGAGACCAAGGACGGCGAGCGCGAGAGCTACAACCCGCCGCGCTACGACCTGGATTACGACTTTAACCTGACCATTCACGTCAACACGCCGTACTTTACCGAGATCAACCTGCGCGTGAACGACTCCACCATCGATCAGCGCGGGTCCATCGAGTACCGCGAGGCCAAGCGCCAGGCAACCGAGGTCCGCGATGCACTGGTGCAGCTTCGTCAGGAAACGCGCGACAGCGTCGTGGCCGCCAAGGCCCCCAAGACCGCGGTCACCTGCCCCTTCTGCGGTGCAACCACCATTCCCGATGCCAGCGGGCGCTGCGAATACTGCGGCGGCGCCATCGGCGCATAGTCTCCGGCACGGAAAGGACCGGTCATGGCCTTCGAGAGTGTCAACTATCAGTGCCCCGCGTGTGGCGGCCCCCTTCACTTTGCCAGTGCCGAACAAAAGCTTGTCTGCGACTACTGCGATTCGCGTTTTGAAGTCGAAGAAGTCGAGGCCCTCTATCGCGAGCGCCAGGACAAGGCAGATGCCAAAGCCGATGCCGCAGCCGCGGCCCCCAAACCTGCTGTCGACGATGCCGTGCAGGATCTGGCCCAAAACGCCGGCTACATCTGCTCGTCGTGCGGCGCCGAGCTGGTCTCGGACGGCACCGTCGCCGTTACCACCTGCCCATACTGCGGCAACTCCGCCGTGGCGCCCGGCCAGCTCTCGGGCGACTTCTCACCCGACCTGGTGATTCCGTTTAAGCTCGGGCGCGATGATGTTATGGCAGCACTCAAAGAGCACTACAAGGGCAAAATCCTGCTGCCCAAGAGCTTTGTCACCGGCAACCACATCGACGAGGTCCAAGGCGTTTACGTGCCGTTTTGGCTCTACGGCGCCCGCGTGGACGGCGAAGTGTACTTTGATGCGACCAACGAGACCGTGACCGAGGAATCCGACCGCACCGTCACGACCACCGACCACTACGACGCCTACCGTAAGGGCAAAATCTCGTTTGAGCGCGTGCCCGTCGACGGATCGTCCAAGATGCCCGACGGCCACATGGATGCCATTGAGCCGTTTGACTACGACGCGCTGCGCCCGTTCTCGGTCGCGTATATGCCCGGCTACATCGCCAACCGCTACGATGAGGATTGCGAGACCTGCAAGGCGCGCGCCGAGCGTCGTATGGAAGAAAGTACGATTTCGGCCCTGCGCGAGACCGTCGTCGACGAATATGACGATGCCACGGTCGAAAGCAAGCAGCTCGACTACACCTGGGAAGACAGCAACTACGCTCTGTTCCCCGTGTGGATGCTTTCCACCTCGTGGAACGGCAAGAGCTACCTGTTTGCCATGAACGGCCAAACCGGCCGCATGGTCGGCGAGCTGCCCTGCTCCAAGCCCAAGCTCGCCATCGCCTCGGTGCTGTTCTTTGTGATCGGGTTTGTCCTCTCCCAGATTCTCTTTATGGGCGAGAACGCCTTCAATCCGGACTACCTCACCTTTGATATCGAGGGCATCCTCATCAACATCGTCGCGCCGCTGATCATCGTAATCATCGCAGACGTGCTGCTGGTAGGCCAGCTCAAGACGGCCAACGAGGCCACCCACGCCGATTGCTACTGCGGCGAGCTCGACTTGACCGAGAAGCACGACACCTTCAGCCACACCGAGACCACCGTTGTCATGAAGGACAACAAGGACGATTAGCCATTCTGACCAATACCACCCGGCCTTTGACGAGAAAGGAAGATCACCATGGGACTCTTGAAAGCTGGATTGGGTGCTGCCGGCGGCGTCATGGCCGACCAATGGAAGGAATTTATCTATTGCGAATCGATGCCCGCTGACGTCTTGGCCTGCAAGGGCAGCAAGCGCACCGGCGGCCGCAGCTCCAACACGCGCGGCGAGGACAACGTCATCTCCAACGGCTCCGTCATCTCCGTCAACGACGGCCAGGGCATGCTCGTGGTGCAAAACGGCAAGATCATCGAGGTCGCGCTGGAGCCCGGCGAGTTTGTCTTTGACACCGGCAGCGAGCCGAGCGTCTTTAGCGGCAACCTGGGCGACTCCATCAAGGAGACGTTCGCCAATATCGGCAGCCGCTTTACCTTTGGCGGCGACGCAGGCAAGGACCAGCGTGTCTACTTCATCAACACCAAGGAGATCATCGGCAACAAGTACGGCACCGCCTCGCCTGTGCCCTTCCGCGTGGTCGATAACAACATTGGCCTGGATGTCGACATCTCCGTTCGCTGCAACGGCGAGTATTCGTACCGCATCACCAACCCGCTGCTGTTCTACACCAACGTGTGCGGCAACGTGACCGATAGCTACACGCGCGATAAGATCGACAGCCAGCTTAAGTCCGAGCTGCTCACCGCTCTGCAACCCGCCTTTGCCAAGATCTCGGAGATGGGCATCCGCTACAGCGCTATCCCCGGCCACACCACCGAGCTCGCCCGCGCGCTCAACGAGGTTCTCTCCGCCGACTGGCGCGACCTGCGCGGCGTCGAGATCGTGAGCTTTGGCGTCAACTCCATCGCCGCCTCGCAAGAAGACGAGCAAATGATCAAGGACCTGCAGAAGGCCGCAGTCATGCGCGATCCCACCATGGCAGCCGCCAACATCGCCAGCGCCCAGAGCGATGCGATGCGCGCGGCAGCCGCCAACCCCAACGGCGCGATGGCCGGCTTTATGGGCATGGGTATGGCGGGCGGCATGGGCGGCATGAACGCCAGCCAGCTGTTCGCCGCCGGCCAGGCACAGCAGCAGGCTGCCCCACAGCCGGCTCCGACACCCGCCCCCGCGCCGGCTCCTGCCGCTGCCCCCGCGGCCGGCACGTGGACCTGCAGTTGCGGTGCCACCAACACCGGCAAGTTCTGCCCCGAGTGCGGCAGTCCCGCACCCGCCCCGGCACCGGCCAAGTGGTTCTGCCCCAACTGCGGTAGCGAAAACGGCGGCAAGTTCTGCAGCAACTGCGGAACGCCCAGGCCCTAGCCCCTCTACCTGGTAATTGGCGGGGAGGTCCGCCACCCCCGCATTTGCTTCTATGGGTTTCGTTCGATAAAGGAGGACACCATGAAGACAACGTTCAAAAAGTCCGTACTCGCATTTCTGACATGCGTCCTGGCGCTCGCCTTTGCCCTGACGGGCTGCAGCGGCGGCGGCAAGGACCCCAAGGCCAACTTCGTCGGCAGCTGGGAACTCTCGGGTGGAACCCTGGAGGGCGAAGAGCTCACCGATGAGTACATGGATATGCTCAAGGAGTGGGGCCTCAACTGTATCCTGATCCTCGACGAAGACGGCACGGGCGTCCTCGACATGTTCCTTGAGGTCGCCGACCTGAAATGGGAGGCCAAGGACGCCACCACTGCAACCATCACCGCCGACGGCGATTCGCAGGACATGAAACTCAAGGACGGCAAGCTCGTCCTCGAGGTGGAAGGCGACAAGCTTATCTTTACGAAGTCCGACAAGGATCTGTCCGGTACGCTAAAAAAGGATCGCGAGGCGGCCGAGAAGGAAGAGGAGATCGATGAGGCCGTCGAAGACGACGATGTCCAGAGCGTCGAAATCTCCCCCGCCGTCACCGTCGCCGATGACGATCTGTGCACCATCACCATCACCGAGAAGTTCAAGGACGAATGGGGCGACATCGGCTTTGTCGTCAACATCACCAACAAGAGCGACAAGGACCTGACCTTCTACGCTCCCTCCGGCAAGACCAACGTCAACGGCACCATGAAGGAACCCTGGTTCTCGGCTAACCTGATGCCCGGCACCAACGCCACCGAGGAATTCACGTTCTCGAGCGGCGAGCTTGACAGCCTTGACGACCTGGTCAACACGACCATCGGCATCGACGCCTACCTGACCGATTCCTACGAGGACGTCGCCTCCTACACCGCAACCATCGCGTAGCGGCACGTAACATCAGCCGCGGATTGGCGGACGCATCCGCGCACTTGCCAGGCGGGGCCGCAGGAGTTGATCCTGCGGCCCCGTCGTTTTTATGCCGACAGCACAGCCGCACAAGCAGGCCGCCCGTCGTTTTCTGATGCAAAACGGCGGACGGCCTATCTTTACGGCGCCAGAACACGGCGAGCGCGTCGATTACGGGCGCTCCATGTTGGGAACGATGCTGCCCTCCGTTACCGCGCGCACGGCAAGACGCATGATGTTGTCGTAGCCGGTCTTGCTCAGAATCTCCGAGATGCGACGCTTGATGGTACCCTCACTCATAAACAGCTCGGCCGCGATCTCGCGGCGGCTTTTGCCCTCGCAGGCAAGGCGCAAAATCGACAGCTCGACATCGTCGAGTGCCGCCGTGCCCGAAAAAATGCTTTCGGGCGGCTTGGGAAACGTGCAGTAGCCCGCCAGCGTGGAGCGCATCACGGCGAACAGCTCGTCGATACCAACGTTCTTGTACACAAAGCTATCGACGCCCGCCTCGCGAGCCTGATCGACAAAGGTGATCTCGGGCATGCCTGTCATGATGATGACGCGGCACTCGGGCAGCTGCTCCTTGATGCGTGCCGCCGCCACGATGCCGTTTGAATCGTGTTCGGTGCACACGTCCATCAATATCATGTCCGGGCGCTCCTTGAGCGCGACACCCAAGGCCTCGGAGGCATCGGCGATCGCGGCGACGACGGTCATATCGGGCTGGTCGCCAACGGAGCGCGCCAGGCTTTCGCGTAGAATGGCCTGATCTTCGACAATTAACACGCGGATCATGAACTTCTCCTTTGGACCGTGGCGTTGGGGCTCAGCGGGATGGACACCGCAAGCGTAAAGGGCTGGGCGGCGTGGACTTCCAGGCCGCCGCCCAAATCTTGCGCGACATGCCTCATACCTGGGATACCCGTTCCCTCGCGATACGATACGGGGGCCGGGGACCCGTCGTTAGAAATCGTCATGCGCGCGACGGCGCTAGCATTCGTCCCCTCCTGCCACAGGCGCACGTGGACCCGATGCGCCTGCGCATGCCTGGTGGCATTGGTCGAGGCCTCGCGGATAATCTGCAAAAATGCGGCGGCGACACGCGCGTCCTCAGGCAGCGCACCCTCAACATCGATCTGCACACTCACCAAGCCAAAGGCGTGGACGATATCGCTCAGCTGCTCTGCAGGCTCGCTGGCACCGCCACTGCGCAAATCGGCGGCGATTGAGCGCAGCAACGGGTCAATCTGCTCGAGCGACTCATCATCCAGACGTCCCTCCTCCAAATAGCGATGAAGAATGGACAGGCGCTGGCCGATCACATCGTGAACGCGGGCACGCATACGTAGGTAGGCTGCATTGTCGGCAACCTTTTTGGCTTCTTCGATCTGGGCCTGGAGCTCTTGGCCAGCACGCTCAAGCAGGTGGTTGGCTTGCGCCAGACGGTCGTAGGCGTGTGCGTATTCCGTCACGTCCAGGCCGACGACGCGCTCGAACGGACGGCTCGAGACCGTAACGGAGTCACGCACGAACAGACGAATCTCGGAAGGAGAGATCTCGACCACGGCGCGATCCCTACCAAAGCGATCAAGGTCGATATGGGCGCGATTAGCGCTGCTTTCGGGCATTTGCATGCTCAGTTTGCGCAGGTCGTTCCATGTGCTGCTCATGTCGCCCAGGTCGGTGGGCATATGGAGCTCTACGAGGTTTTTGCGCATGCAGCGGTTCATGAGCAGCGGACGGCCCCTCGGGTCTAGATACAGGATGCCCACGGGAATCACGTTGATGGTCTCGATCGTCGAGAACATGGTGATATCCTCTTGGCGGTTACGGACGTCCATCAAGAGCGCCGCGATGGAACGGAACAGGAAGAACGCTCCCTCTGCGATAAGGACAACGGTCCACGCCGAGCCCATGGCAAAAACCACCGGTGGTGTAACGGCGACAACAAGCAACAGCTCGACCAGCATGACGGGACGACGATAGTGCACCATAAGTACCACGCCATAGGCAAAGATTGCGGCATTGAGCCACAACGCTCCGCCCATTGCCCTGGCGCAAACGTCAAGCGGCGCCACCAGATACGAGCCAGACGACGTGAACAAGATGAGCGCCGAAATCATCAGGTGAAGCACAAGACTCGCCTCGTAGGCGCAAATCACCTTACGGTTATAGGACGAGCGGCGCGATGCGATGAGCGGGACGTGGATCGTCTGCAGACACGCAGCCAGGGCAAAGACAACATCGAGCGCAACGATTTGAGGAAGTATGAGCGAAATCTGCATCGTCACTCACCCGCCCTCGGCATCAAGACGATCATGCGCAGCTGACCGGACTCGCCCTCAAGGCGGTATGCCACGTTGCGCCCTTGCAAAGCGCTTTCGAGCTCTTGCGCAGCGGGCGTCTGCGAAAGATCTTCATCATCGTTGGAAAAAAGTGTGGCGCGCAGCTCGACGCTGCATCGGTCATGGTCGCCCAAGTGATACATAAGTGCCGGATGATCGGTGGCGTAGGCAAAAAACGCAAAGTCATACACGCAGTCGTACAGCGCGCTTACCGTACTGGCGTGCATCGGGCGCCGTATGGCAATAATCGAGGCGCAATCGACATCGATCGTGCGCAGGTCGCTTGCGAGCTCGTTGGCAATGAGCTGAATGCGGTCGCGGTCAAAACCGCTCTCCCCGTGCTGTGCCAACGTGAGCGACCCCTTCCGTTTGCAATAGGCAACGAGCATCTTGGCGCGCTGCAGCATGCGGTAACGCTCGCGCGAAGATTCCTCGTCAGTCAACGGCGGCAGCGAGCTCAACAAGTCGTACATCTCTTCGAGCGCGCGGGCAAGCGCCTGGTCCACGTCTTGGACTAGCAAGGTCTCGGCCTCTTGATCTGCCAAATGTGTCTTAAGGTCGTAGTCGGCGGCAAGCAGCTCGTTTTGGCGCTGCAGTTCCATGCGCCGATGCGCCAGTTCGCGATTGAGCTCGTTGAGCTCCGATACGTCTTGGGCAAGCAGGGCCGATCCCCCCAGCAGCGGAAAAGCACGATACATCACATCGGGATCGGACGCCACGGTAAAGGCATGGGCGCGGCCGTGCTCCTGGGTCCGCAACTCCTCGCGCACGCCTACCGGCATTGGCTTTGACGCCGGCGTGGCATAGACCTCCTGCAGGTCGCGCGTTAGAACTTTGAGGTCAAGCGGCAAGGTATCGAAGATGCCGGCGATATCGTGGTACGACGGAATGACACCGCAATCGAGACAGATTTCCATCGCCACCACGCACAGGATGCAATAGACGAGCGAAAAGTTGAGCCTCCATGCCCAGGGCACGCGCAGAGCATATGAGATGCCAAAGAATGCGCCGCCCAGCAGCACGAGCGCCGCCGTGCCCGAGAAACGTTGGATGCGAAAGGACGAGGACCGACCAACCAGGATAAAAAAGGCCACGAAGTTAAAGGCCGTCCACACGAGGAAGGCGAAATAACCCCGGCCGTACGTGTAATCGTTGCTCCAGGTGTCGCTTGTACGGTCAAAGCGGAAGACCTGCTGGTGAAAATCGTTGGTGAGCACAAATCCGATAAGCAGGATGGCCACAATCCACAGCGCAGCACGGTAGCGGCGACCCAGGCGGCGTTGCTCCAGGCCCGCAAGGCGCAGGCCGCAGAGCTGGTAGAGCAGCGGAATGAGCGTCATGGGCACGTAGTACAGGTACCACAGCAAGGTGGCATAGAACGGCGTGTACGACTTGTACTTGAGAATGACCTCGATCATCCACAGGGCACAGATGGTGGCGATGGCAACAAGGCGGCGGCGCAACACATAGTCCAAACAACGCAGATAGACCAACACGCCCCAAATCGAAACTACAATTGCGGCGACAAGCAGCGGGAGAGGGCTCGAATGGGTGAGCCCATCCACGACCTCTTCGGACACCTCGCTATAGGCGGGCACGGCGTTAGAAAGTTTGGGGTCGAAGGCGAACAGCACCGGCAAGATCGCCAAAAGCATGAGGAACAGCGCGGTGATGGCGCCGGCGATAGCAAAGACGCGGTGACGGTACACCTGATGTGTTATGCCAACAAGGAATCGCGGCATGGCGAAGAGCCTGCCGCCCCCGGGATCCGCAACCGGAGCGGTCCGGGCGGCCGCGTGGCCGATATGTCGCTCGCGGGTACTCATAGTCCCTTTAGTGTACCGACAAGCGGGCCCAAAAAGCGGGCCGCATGTCCCAAAATCCGCAGACGGCAAGACGCCCGGCGAGCAATAACTACTCGCCGGGCGCCTTGGTTAGAAGGCTATGAAGTTGAGTGTCTCAGCTTCCTTAGGACAGGTCCTCACCATTAGAAGCAATAACCTTCTTGTACCAGTCGAAGCTCTTCTTTTTGGAACGCTTGAGGGTACCGTTGCCTGCATCGTCGCGGTCCACATAGATAAAGCCGTAGCGCTTGGACATCTCACCCGTGCCGGCAGACACCAGGTCGATCGGGCCCCAGGTGGTGTAGCCCAGCAGGTCAACGCCGTCCTCGGTCACCGCTTCGCGCATCGCGGTGATATGCTGGCGCAGGTAGTCGATACGGTAGTCGTCGTTGATGGAGCCATCCTCCTCGACAACATCCTTGGCGCCCAGACCGTTCTCGACCACAAACAGCGGCTTCTGATAACGGTCGTACAGGTCGTTGAGGGTGATGCGGAAGCCCAGCGGATCGATGGCCCAGCCCCACTGGCTCTCCTGCAGGTAGGGGTTCTTGGCGCCGGCGAAGGCGTTACCCTGGGTGCGCTCGACATCGGGGTTATCGGCACCGGCAGAGCAACGGGTGCTGTAATAGCTAAAGCTGATGAAGTCGACGGTGTTAGCGGCCAGGATCTCGCGGTCCTCGTCCGTCATGCCCACATCGATGCCTAGACGCTCGAGCTTCTTGACGGCATATGCCGGGTAGTAGCCGCGGCTCTGGACGTCGACGAAGAAGTAGTTGTCCTGGTTATCGAGCTGCGCCTGGCGCACGTCGCCCGGACGGCAGCTGTAGGGGTAGTAGCTACCCGCGGCGAGCATGCAGCCGATCTTGATCTCGGGGTCGATCTCGTGGGCGATCTTGGTTGCCCAAGCGCTGGCGACGAGCTCGTTGTGGGCGGCCAGGTACTCGACGGCCTCCTTGTTCTCGCCCTCCTCAAAGACCAGACCGGCACCCATAAACGGCAGGTGCAAGATCATATTGATCTCGTTGAAGGTGAGCCAGTACTTCACCAGCCCCTTGTAGCGGGTAAAGATCGTGGTCGCGAGGTTCTTGTAGAAGTCGATGAGCTTGCGGTTGCGCCAGCCGCCGTACTCCTTGATGAGGTGAATCGGGCAATCGAAGTGCGTGATGGTCACGAGCGGCTCGATGCCGTGCGCCTGACACTCGCGGAATACGTCCTCGTAGAAGGCCAGGCCAGCCTCGTTGGGCTCGGTCTCGTCGCCGTTGGGGAAGATGCGGGTCCAAGCCAGGCTCATACGGAAGGTCTTAAAGCCCATCTCGGCAAAGAGAGCGATGTCCTCTTTGTAGTGGTGATAGAAATCGATGCCGGTCTGCGCGGGATAGTAATAGCCGTCCTCGAAGTCGAGCATTTTACGCTGGCCGGAGACCACCGCATAGCGCTCGGGGCCGTGCGGAGCCACGTCCACGTTGGCCAGGCCGCGGCCGTCCACGTCGTAGGCACCCTCGCACTGGTTGGCAGCCGTTGCGCCGCCCCACAGGAAGTTATTACGGAAAGCCATGTATCAATCCTTTCGCACGCTGTTGTCATAGGCTCAGTATCCCTGCAAACGGGGTACCGCTCAACGGCAACGGCACAGGCCGATACTTCTTTTCGCGTGCAGGCGCCCGGCAGCCACCCCGCCTGACACTTTTTGATACCCGCCTGCCCAATCCACCACAAAGGGGACAGGCGCCTTTGTGGCGGTTTGGGACGGTTTGTCTCGATCTGTAACAGGTAGGCCGCCAAAACCGGGCCTGGTGTTACAGATTGAGATTGTTCGGCCAGTCCCTTGCAGTTTGTCTAAATCTGTAACAGGTAGAGACGATTTAGCCCGCTAGATGTTACAGATCGAGACAGAAGATTCTAGTCACAGGCGATGTCGAGGTTTTTGCCGATGAGACCTACGTAGCCGCCTTCGCTCAGCAACTCATTTGACTGAATAGGAAAAAAAGGAAAAAATAGGAAAAAAAGGAAAGGAGACTTATGACTGAAACCATCTTCTCCCCCTCATTTGGAAATCGCCCGTCCTATCTGGTGGGGCGCGGGAACGTGATTTCGACATTCATCTCCGGTCTTGAGCAGGAGCCGGGCAATCGCGACCGAGCCACGCTCATGCTTGGACAGCGAGGCAGCGGCAAGACGGTTCTTCTGTGGGAACTTGCCGACCGCGCACGCAAGCTCGGCTTTGTTGTCGCCACGCCCACCGTAGCCTCCGAGGATATGCTCGAGCGCATTGTTGAGAAGATCCAGGAAGCAGGCGAGCCTTACGCCAACAAGCATCGTCTCCCCAAACTTACAGGTGGCAGTTTGAGCGTCTTCGGTTTCTCGGCAGGCCTCGAGTTCACACGAGACGTGCAGGAGACCAAAAGCTTTCAGTTCAAACTCACACAGCTGGCGCGCAAGCTGACCGAGCAGGGACACGGCATCCTCATCCTCATCGACGAGCTCCAAGCAAATTCACCCGAGATCAGACAGCTCGTCACCGCCTATCAAGAGCTGGTCGGCGAACGGCTCAACGTCGCGCTCGTCATGGCGGGCCTCCCGGGAGCAGTCTCCGCGACACTCAACGACCGCGTACTGACATTTCTCAACCGCGCACGCAAAGTCACGCTCGAACCGCTTTCAGTCGGAGATGTCGATGCCTATTATCAGCGGGCTTTCGAAGAGCTCGATCTTGATATTCCAGGCGATCTTCGGTTGGACGCCGCTCGCGCAACTCAAGGCTCGCCCTACATGCTGCAGCTCATCGGCTACAACATCGCCAATCGTTGCCAGGCA
This sequence comes from Collinsella sp. LCP19S3_B11, assembly GCF_052121915.1. Taxonomy (NCBI): domain Bacteria; kingdom Bacillati; phylum Actinomycetota; class Coriobacteriia; order Coriobacteriales; family Coriobacteriaceae; genus Collinsella; species Collinsella sp. LCP19S3_B11. The sequence goes on along the minus strand of NZ_JBQKDI010000001.1, from coordinate 154,385 downwards.
GGAGAACACGTAACGCCAGAGCAAGTCGACGGAGCTATCGAAGCGTCAAAGGCCGATTTCGAAAACGATGTTTGCGAGACGACGCTCGCCGCGCTATCGGACCAAGACGTCGCGTTTCTCGACGCAATGGCTGATGACAAAGACGGCGTGTCGCGCATCTCCAATGTGGCCGAGCGCATGTCAGTCACACCGGACTACGCGCAAAAGTATCGCCGACGCCTCATCGACGCCGGCGTTATCGAACAGGCACGCCGCGGTTACGTGCGTTTCGCTGTTCCATATATGGCTGACTATCTGCGCAGCCAGCTCTAGACAGCCACCACAATGGGGACAGGCACCTTTGTGGTGGCTGGGGGCGGTATGTCTCGATCTGTAACAGGCAGAGACGATTTAGCCCGCTAGATGTTACAGATCGAGACAGAAGATTCTAGTCGCAGGCGATGTCGAGGTTTTTGCCGATGAGACCTACGTAGCCGCCTTCGGCTGCCTTGGGGCTGTCAGCATGGCAGAGAACCCACTTGTCGGCCTTCCAGTAGCAGTAGCCGTCGCCGGCAGCAGGCATATCGGCCGCAGCCTCGGGACGCGGACCGTTGGTGCCGGCGGGCAGCGCCACCATCACCTGGAAGCCACCATCGTCGACCATGCACGGCGTGTAGTGGAGCGTGGTGTTGAAAACCTCGACAACCTTGCCCGCCGGCACGCGAAACGCCTTGACGCACGCGGTGTCGAGCTTGCCGCCCTCGATCTCCCAGCGATGCGCCACGAGCAGGATAAAGTCACGCGCCCCCAGGTTGAACTCGCTCGCGCGGTGGTACTCCAGGCAGTTGAGACACGTGTTGTGGCCATTGCACCAGCCGAGCTGGAAGGGGCGGCCGCCAAACATGAGAAAGCCCAGTTTATCGGCATCTTTGACGCCCTCGAGCTCCGGCGCGCTCGCTACGTACTTACTGCCCTCGGGGATGGGCGTAGCGGAGAGCGCCTCGACGAGTGGGGCGGTCAGGCCGGACGGGACGTCGTCCCACACGCGGCCATAGGACTTGAACTCGGAATCCTTAACAGAATAGATATGCATGTTCGCTCCTATTCGTAAATATGACTATACGAACATTCTAGAACAAACATGAGCGATTTTGAACGCTCGTCCAGACCACTCAACAAAAAGGCGCCCCCGCATAAGCGAAGGCGCCCAATGTGCGCGTTTTGGGCGATAAGCCCTTACGCCTGCTGATAGTGCAGGTGCTTCTCGTCGATATCGGCCAGGTCACGGTTGAGGTAGCGGCGCGCGAGCCAGTTTGCCATGGGAAGGTTCTGGTCCAGGTAGTTGCCGCACTCCTCGGGAGCGGCACCGGGGACATCGCCCTCAAAGCCGGCGACAAACTCAAACAACTCACGCACGAGCGGCAGGATCTCCTCGCTCGTCACCTCGCCAAACACAACCAGGTAAAAGCCCGTGCGGCAGCCCATGGGGCCAAAGTAGACAATGCGGCTCGACCACTCGGCATGGTTGCGGAGGAACGTCGCCCCCAGGTGCTCGATGGTATGGCACTCGGCGGTGTTCATGACCGGCTCCTTGTTGGGCGTGGTCAGGCGCAGGTCAAAGGTGGTGACGGCGGCGCCGGTCGCCGGATCGCGGTCGATGCGGCTCACATACACGCCGGGCTCAAGCAGCAGATGGTCAACGGAAAAGCTCGCGATGCGCTCCATGGCAGATCCTCTCGATAGTCAATTTGGGACGGGGCTCTTTTAGCTGGTTCGAATGGTCGCACCAATCATACCAGTCAAAAAAGCCCCGTCCCAAATGAGCTGCCCGGGACGGGGATCAATGAGTTTTTAATCCCCGTCCCAGGAAAATCATGCTAGGCAGTGTACGAGATGGTCGCGTCGACGGCATGGCGCCAGCCGGCGATCTTTTTGGCGCGTTCGTCAGCGGGCATCGACGGTTCCACGATGCCGCGGGCGCCGTAGACATCGACGACATCGCGCGTATACATGCCCAGCGCGATACCGCAGGCCCAAGCCGCGCCCAGACCGCTCATCTCGTCGTTGCTCGCAATGCGGATGGGCGAGCCGACCAAATCGCTCTCAAACTGCATCAGGTACGCGTCGCGCGTGGGGCCGCCGTCAACACGAAGCTCGGCAAGCGCCGCGCCCGAATCCTCGACCATCGCATCAATGACGTCAAAAATCTGATAGGCGATCGACTCGTCGGCAGCCTTTACGAACTCCGCGCGGCCCGTGGTGCGTGTCATACCAAAAACGCATCCCTCGGCATCACTTGCCCAGTGCGGCGCACCCAGGCCGGTAAACGCCGGCACAAAGTAAACATGGCTCGCCGGGTTGGCGGCGTAGCACAGGTCGGTGACCTCCTCGGGGTTGTTGATGAGCTCCAGGTCGTCGCGCAGCCAGGTCTTGACGGCGCCGGCGTAGCTCACGTTGCCCTCGAGTACATACTCGGTCACGCCATCCATACGCCACGCAAGCGAGCTCGAAAGCCCGTGCGAGCTGGCGACAAACTCGTTGCCGACGTTCATCATGACCGAGCTACCGGTGCCATAGGTCGCTTTGGCCATGCCGCGGCTGGCGCAACCCTGCGCAAACAGGGCCGCATGGCTGTCGCCCAGCACGCCGTGTACCGGCACGGGTGCGGGCAAAAAGCCATCCAGGTCCGTTGTGCCAAACAGACCGTCGGAATCGGTCACCTGCGGCAGGCAGGCCGAATCGATGCCAAAGGCCTCGCACACCGGCTCGCTCCAGCAGCCACGGCGCAGGTCGAAGAGCTGCGTGCGGCTGGCATTGGACCAGTCACAGCGAAACTCCGCGCCGCCCGTGAGCGTCCAGACCACCCAGGCATCGATGGTGCCCAGACACAGCTCACCCGACGCCGCGGCCTCGGCAGCCGCCGGAACGTTCGCGAGAATCCAAGCCATCTTGCCCGCCGGATAGTAGGGCGAGAGCACCAGGCCCATTGTGTCACGCACCAGCTCGGCCACACCCTCGCGCGCGTCCAGTTTGTCGCACAGCTCGCGGGCGCGGGCGCACTGCCACACTACGGCGTCGCACAGCGGCTCGCCCGTCTCGCGGTTCCAGGCAACGGTGGTCTCGCGCTGGTTGGAGATGCCGATGCCGGCGATGTCGGCAGGGTCGACCCCGGTCTCTTCCACCACGGCACGCGCCACGGCCAACACGTTAGCGGCGATCTCGACCGGATCATGGCTCACCCAACCGGCCTCGTTGACAATCTGGCGATGCGAGCGATCGGCACGATGAATCAAATGGCCGCCCTCGTCCACCAGCAGTGCCTTGGTGCCCTGCGTGGATTGATCGATTCCGATGATGTATTTGCTCATGTACTCTCCCATTCCTTCCGCCAAATCAAAGACGACTGGCGGACAAGGAGCGAGCGGCCGTCAAGTGCCGCAGATTGCCGTGAAAGAGGAGCGCCGCGTACTTTGCGTACGCAAGCGACGGTTTGAACGGCAAGGTGCGGTGCTTGGCGGCCGCGCAGCGTCTGTATCTACTAGTTGCCGAGGAACTCGGCGACAGCCTTGGCAATGCCTTCGCCGGTGAGGCCGTAGTGCGCAAAGACCTCGGGGCTCGTGCCGGTGATGACCGGCGCGTCGGGCAGGCTCAGGCACCTGACCGGACGCGGGCAATGCTCGCCCACCACCTGCGCGACCATAGAGCCCAGGCCTCCGAAGGGACTGTGCTCCTCGACGGTCACAACGGCGCGCGTGGCACCGGCGGCCTCAATCACGGCCTCGGCGTCAAGCGGCTTGACGCAATACATGTCGAGCACCGTTGCCGAGATGCCCTGCTCGGCCAGCAGGTCGGCAGCGTCCACGGCATGGCGGACCATCTCGCCGGTGGCGACGAGCGTCACATCGGTGCCGCGACGCACCCAGGTGGCGCGATCCATCTGGAACGGGCACTCGTCCTCGGTATACACGTCCTCGACCGGGTTGCGGCCCACGCGAATGTAGGCCGGCTTGTTGTCGGCGACCAGAGCCCGCACGAGCTCGGCGGTCTGGAAGCGGTCGCTCGGCAGATACACGCGCATGTTGGGAATCGCACTCATGGCGGCGATATCCTGCGCGGAGTGATGGCTCATGCCCAAGGCGCCATAGGACACGCCGCCAGAGATGCCGATGAGCTTGACGTTGGTGTTGGAGTACGAGACGTCGACCTTGCACTGCTCATACGAGCGCGTGGTCACAAAGGACGCCGGCGAGGCGGCCCAGGCCTTCTTTCCGCACGAAGCCATGCCGGCGGCGATGCTCACCAGGTCCTGCTCGGCAATGCCGACCTCGACGGACTGTTGGGGATACTGATCAAAGAACGGCGTGAGCGATGCGGAGCCGCGGGAGTCGGAGCATAGGACGACGATGTCCTTATCGGTCTTCGCGGCCTCGAGCAGCGTGTCGCAGATAACCTTGCGATTGGCGATCTTGTTAGCCATTGACGGCCTCCTTATGGGCAGCGAAATCGGCGATGATCTGAGCATATTCCTCATCGTTGGGCAGGTGATGGTGCCAGGCGGCCTTGTCCTCCATAACAGGCGAGCCATAGCCCTTCACCGTGTTGAGGATGATGACCGTGGGCTTGCCGCAGGTCTCGGCCGCAAGCGTCAGCGCGGCGTCGATGGCCCGGACGTCGTTGCCCGGAATGGAGAGCACGTTCCAACCGAAGGCGGCCCAGCGCTCCTCCTGCGAGTCCTGCTTCATAACGTCCTCGGTGCTGCCGCTGATCTGCAGGCGGTTGCGGTCCACGAGCGCGCACAGGTTATCGAGCTGGTAGTTGCCGCCGCTCATGGCGCCCTCCCAGACCGAGCCCTCGGCAAGTTCACCGTCGCCCATGATGGTGTAGACGCGGTAGTCGCGGCCGTCCATCTTGCCGGCGAGCGCCATGCCCACGGCCACCGGCAGGCCGTGACCCAGCGAGCCCGAGTTCATCTCGATGCCCTTGAGCTTGTTGTTGGGGTGGCCGATGTAGGGGCTGCCGAACTTGGAGAAGCGGGCCTTGACGTCGTCGAGGTCAAGATAGCCCTCGTGGCAGTGCACCGCGTAGTAGGCTTCCATGGCGTGGCCCTTGGAGAGCACGAAGCGGTCGCGGTTGGGATCGTCGGCGGTCTCGGGCGAAATGTTGAGGTGGTTGGCGTAGAGGGTCATGAGGGCGTCGATCACCGACATGTCACCGCCGATGTGGCCGCCAGCGCCAGCCATGATGATATCGACGCAATCGCGGCGAAGGTCCCAACGCAGGGACTCAAGCTCTTCGATAGTTGCCATTTCTACTCTCCTCGCAGGTAGGCTTTAACGTCTTCTTCGATGGGGTCGTACAGGTCGGGAGCAATGCCGAGGTACTTGCACGCCTCGTAGAGCACCGGCACCACGTTGGCGTGAATAGCGACGCAGTGGTGGATGTAGGGACCCTCGACGATCTTGGCCTCGAGGCGCTTGAGGTTGTCGACCTCGACCCACAGATAGGTGCCCATGCCGGCCGGGCCGTCGATGCCGCGGGCGTTGCCCAGCAGCAGCGAGCACTCGCCGTTGTCGCCGTCAAAGCGGGCAAGGGTGAGGTCGCCGTGCTTGGCCTCGGCCGTCAGCGCACCGGGATGATCGAAAGCCAGCGGGTAGGTGAGCTTGGGCTTGACGGCCGCGCAGCTGCAGGGCCAGGGGCCGCAGTGCTGCAGCAGCTCGCCGTTCTCGTTATCGGGATGGCGCACGGTCCAGTCGGCGAACATGCCGCGGTGACGGCCCAGGTCGGCGGCCTCGACCATCAGCGCAGTGATGGCGCCGTGGATATCGGTCTCGCATACGATAGGAATACCCATCTCGTTGAGGATGGCGTTGGCGGCGCAGGGCATAATGCCTAGCTCGTCCTGCAGAGCGTTCCAGCACCGAATGGCGCCGGCGTTGCAGCCGTACTTCTCGACCAGGCGCTTCATGGCGATGGCAAGACCGGCGACCGCGGGAACCTTATCCTCGGGGATGCAGATCTCAAAGCTGTCGTTGATGTGGGCAAGCATGGTAGCCATGGCCTGCTCGTCGGCCTGGGCGTCGCGCACGGCCTGGACAAGCTCGGTCATGGGAATGGGCGAAAGCTGGATGTTGAACTTCTCGAGCAGCTCGCCCTCGTTGCACATGGTCGACCAGAAGTCGAACGGACGGGTGGCCATCTGCAGGATGCGGGTGTGCTTGAAGGTCTTGACCACGTTGCACACGGCCAAGAAGTCCCAAACGCCGCGCTCGAACTCGGGATCGGTCAGGCGGCAGTTGGTCATGTAGGTGAAGGGAACCTGGAAGCGGCGCAGGACCTTGCCGGTGGCGAACAGGCCGCACTGGCTATCGCGCAGGCGGGTGCCGTCGGGCTCGGGGCGCTCGTCGCGCGGGCCCCACAGCAGCACGGGTAGGCCGAGCTCGCGGGCAAGGCGAGCGCAAACGTACTCGGTGCCAAAGTTGGCGTGGCACAGCATAATGCCATCGACGCCCTCGGCGCGGAACTTCTTGACGATAGGCTCAATGTGGCTGTCGTCGAACAGCAGGCCCTCGTCATTGATGTCGTCGATATCCACGATGTCGACGCCGATCTCACGCAGGCGATCAGCCGTCAGGCCGCGATACTTGATTGCGTCCGGCGCGCTAAAGATACTGCGGCGCGTGGGCACAAAGCCGAGCTTAATCTTATCCATGTACGTCCTCCCCTAGTTGTATGTTCAGTAAACAGACGCGTATTTCGTTTTGTTCTGTTTACTAAATGTTTTACTCTTTTGTTTAGAAGTGTAACGCGAAATACCCGTAAACGGTAGAGAAATCAGCCTAAACGGTATGTAAACAAACTGAACATACAAGGGCAACAAAAAGAGGGCCCCGAAGGACCCCTTTTGGATGACGTTATTTTTCTGCCTTGGCGAGCTTTGCCGCCCTGCGGCCCGGCGTTGCCTTTGCCTAGATCTCACGCACGCTCTGACGCTCGACAAAATAGGTCGATACGGCTGTCTTGCAGGTATAGCTCTTGGGATTGCGGATGTTGCCCACCAGGCGGCGCACCGCGATCTCGCCCACCTCGTGCTTGGGAACGTGCACCGTGGTGAGCGGCGGGTTGGAGAAGGCGCCCAGAGATAGGTCGTCAAAGCCGATGATCGAGACATCCTCGGGCACGCGAATACCGTGCTCGTTGAGCGCGCGCATGGCACCCACGGCGAGCACGTCGTTTTCGGCAAAGAAAGCCGTCGGCAGGTCGTCGCGCGAGACGCTGTCGAGCCATGCGCCCATGTCGCGATAGGCGCCCTCGAGCGTGGTGCCCAGCGTAACGCGCCATGTCGGGTTGGCCTCAAGGTCTGCGTCCTCAAGCGCTTGGCGATAGCCGCGCTCGCGATCCTTAAAGTTGCGGATGCGAAGGTCGCCTGCCAGATAGCCGATCTGCCTGTGACCTTTCTCGATGAGGTGATCCACGGCGCGCAGCACCGAGTCGGTGTTGGCAATGACCACGGCATCGAAGTACTGACGATCGCTCCAGCCATCGAGCACGATCAGGTGGGCGGCAGCGTTGGCAAACAGGGCGTAGTCTTCCTCACCCAGCTCGGTACCCATCAGCACGATAGCGGCGGACGGATCGGCGATCAGGCCCTCGACCTGCGGACGCACGGCGTCCAAGTCGCTAAAGTCGAGCGAGACAAAGCTCGTGCTCATGCCGTGACGACGCGCCTGGCGCTCCACGCCCTCGATGACCGCGGGATGGAAGGTGCTCTCGTCCAGAATGGCGCCCGTCTTGCGCGCGAGCACAAACTGAATGCTCTCGAGCTGCGTCGACTGCTGATAGCCAAGCGATTGCGCGCACTCCATGATGACCTTGGCGGTCTCTTCACTCACGCTGCGCTTGCGGTTGAGCGCGTTGGACACGGTCGCAGGCGAAAAACCGGTGATGCGGCTGATCTCGCGAACACTTGCTTTGGCCATTGTTCCCCCTAGCAACGGCCGTGGCGGAGCATCGCAACTTGATGACTCGACAACTAAACGACCGCAAATTCAATCTAAACAGAATAGTAAATGTTTATGAGCTAGTTTAGCCTGTTGTCAAGCGAAGTGGCACGACTATTCCCCCAACGGGCACATTTACTCGGTAGCTAAAAAAGCCCCGTCCCAAATTGACTACATGGGGCGGGGCACGGAAATCATCTAGCCAAGAACACGGGCCATGCGCGTCTTGAACTCGGACAGGAAGCGCGGGGCATCCACGGTCAGCGCCACAAGCGCGCTCTTGTCCGGATCGGACAGGCGATGCTCGTCGCAAATGGTGCGGCCGCGATACTCTCCCAGCAGATCAACACGCAGATTGCAGCCGAGCGCACCCACGAGCGTGGGGTCGATCGCCACGGCGACGGCCAGCGGATCGTGCAGCGCACAACCACCCAGGTAGGGTGCGTTCATCTCGTACGAGCCAATGTAGTGCTCGACCATGCTCGCAAACGCACAGCCCGCCATGGTGCCCGAGCCCGTCCATCCGGCAATGTCGCGACGCGTGAGCACCACGCGATGCGTCACATCCAGGCCCACCATAGTGAGCTTGCGGCCCGAACGCAGCACGGCATCGGCCGCTTCGGGATCGCTTGCCATGTTGGCCTCGGCACCCGCGCTCACATTGCCGGGCACGGTCAGGGCGCCGCCCATCACCACCACGCGGCCAATAGACATCACCGCCGCCGCATCGCGCTCCAGGGCAAGCGCCAGGTTGGAGAGCGGGCCGGTCGCTACGTAGACCAGATCGGGACCATAGGTGCGCGCGGCATCAATCAGATAATCGACTGCAGCGTTGCCATCGGCCGACGTCGCCCCCACCGGCTCGTAGGGCGACGCGGGCACACTCGCGCCGCCGATGCCATTCTTGCCGTGAATGAGTACGGTGGACGCCGGCGGCGTATAGGGCTCAGTCGCCTGCAGAGGACGGTCGGCACCCAGGTACACCGGCACCTCGGGACGGCCCAACAGGTCAAGCACCGCCAGGCAGTTGCGCGCCGACTGGTCGACGCGCACGTTGCCAAAACACGTGGTAATGCCCACGAGCTCAACCTCGGGGCTCGCGATGGCATAGGCAAGCGCCATCGCATCGTCCACACCCATATCCAGATCAAGGATCAGCTTCTTGGTTGCCATTGTTCTACTCCGCTTCTCCGTCTTGTACTAAATCGTCTAAATCAAACACGCGCTCAACTTCGGCACGCGTGGGAATCGACTGCTGCGCGCCCAGGCGCGACACCGTCACCGCCGAGGCGCGAGCACCCGCGGCCATGCACTCAAAGAGCGGCAGGCCCTCCAGACGAGCCGCGGCAAGCGCACCGATAAACGTATCGCCCGCGGCCGTCGTATCGACCACCGCGCTCGAAAGCGCCGGCATGCGCAGCAGATCGCCGTCGTCGCCGAGCGTAACCGAGCCGGCGCCGCCCAGCGTGATGACCGCAGCGCCGGCACCTTTGGCGAGCAGGGCATTGAGCGCCGCGACGCAGCTCGCATCGTCTGCAGGCAAGATGCCCGTCAGTACCTGGCACTCAGTCTCGTTGGGACAGACCAAGTCGACTGCAGGCCAGACCTCCGCAGGCACTTCGCAGGCAGGCGCTGGATTAAAGACCGTATAGAACCCCAGCTCGCGAGCGCAAACAAGCGCCTCGACAGTCGCCACAAGGTCACATTCGCCCTGGGCGATAAAGACGCTTCCGGCAGCCGGGGCAATCTCGCTGGCGTTGCCATCGAGCTCATCGGTCACCAGACGCCTCAGCGCGCGGGCAACGTCCTCGCCCGCAAGTGCATGGTTGGCGCCCGGCGACAGCACGATGCGGTTATCGCCCTCACAGCGAATGATGGTCGCCGTTCCCGTCTCCACATCGTCGCGACACGCCACAAAGTCACAGTCCACGCCAGCATCTTGGAGCCCCGCCACGAGCGACGAGCCAAACGCGTCGCGGCCGACCGCGCCGATCATGCGCGTGCGCGCGCCCATGCGCGCAGCTGCTACGGCCTGGTTGGCGCCTTTGCCGCCGGCGTTGGTGATAAACCCGCTGCCGCCGACGGTCTCGCCCGCACGCGGCATGCGCTCGCACGCCACCGAAAGGTCCATGTTCATGCTGCCAAACACCGCAACGATGCCGCAATCTGCCATGGAAACCTCCTCGTCCGCGGGCTCTGCACCCGCTGTCGGCCGTCAATCGTGCACTCTCGCACCTCTATAACTTTAGTTCACTTTGATGTGGACGCGCGCTTGAGCTTACGCCAGCAGCAAGCATTCACAGGAGTAGGCGGCTACAATGAAAGCGTGCTGATTATTCTCGTCATTGGATGATGTTTTATGGATCAATTCCCGCGATCGAGCTCGCGCAGCTCACGCCATGCGAGCGATCAACAAGCGCCGCACGAACGTTCGCGCACTAACCGCCAAACCACCGAGCCGCGCCGCGCTGCAGGCTCCCATCGCTCGCCCGCCAACAAGGGCGCCCGCACCGACAGCGCCGCAAAAGAACAGGCGCCCACGCGTCCCAAATCTCGCTACATCCCCGCCCTCGACGGCCTTCGCACGCTCGCCGTTGTCGCGGTGGTGCTCTATCACCTCAACCTCACGTGGGCTCAGGGCGGCCTGCTCGGCGTCACGATCTTCTTTGTGCTCTCGGGATACTTGATCACGCGCCTGCTCCTCAACGAAATCGCAAAGACCGGTCGTATCGATCTCAAGAGCTTCTGGATCCGCCGCATCCGTCGCCTGTTCCCCGCCGTGGTAACCGTCGTGGTGGTGACCTGCGCACTGTGCACTGTCTTTAACCATGTGATGCTCACCAAGATGCGCCCCGACATCCTGCCGTCGCTGCTGTTCTTTAATAACTGGTGGCAGATCATGCAGGACGTTTCGTACTTTAACGCCCTGGGCGACCCCTCGCCGCTCACGCACTTTTGGTCGCTTGCCATCGAGGAACAGTTCTATCTTATTTGGCCGCCGCTGCTGCTCGCCATGGTGTCGGTGCACATGAGCAAGCCCAACACGCGCCGCGTGGTCCTGGGCCTTGCCGCGGTATCCGCCCTCGCCATGATGGTGCTCTACAACCCCGCCACCGACCCCAGCCGCGTGTACTACGGCACCGACACCCGCGTGTTCTCGTTGCTGCTGGGCGCCTGGATGGCCTTTATCCCCGACCGCGACCTGGCGCCTGCGCGCCTTGTCCGCCATCTGGGGCTCGACCGACTGGCCGGCGCCGCCAAGCACGGCAAGTCAAAGAGCGACACCGCCGAGGCCGCCACGACAAAGCCAAGTGAGCTCGCACGCTTTTGGTCCTCCCCCGCATCCATCGATTTGATGGGCGTCGTTGGCCTGGTCGGACTCGCCGCCATGGTCGCGCTCACCAACGGCTATACCGCGTTTCAGTATCGCGGCGGCACGCTGCTGTGCTCCATCCTCACACTGATGGTTATCGCGGCATGTGTGCAGCCCCAGGGCATGGTCGCACGGGCCTTGGCCGCCGAGCCGCTCGTATGGATCGGCAAGCGCTCCTACAGCATCTACCTGTGGCATTATCCGCTGCTGCTCCTCATGAACCCGGTCGCCAACATTAACGACACGCCCTGGTGGCAGTACATTTTGCAGGTGTTGTTGGTGGTCGCCGTGGCCGAGTGCTCCTATCGCTTTATCGAAACGCCGTTTAGGAAGGGCGCTTTTGGGCGCACCGTTGCCGAGCTCCGCGACGGCACCACCACGCTCGCCGGCTGGATGCGCGCACATGTCCCCACCTGCGCCGTTTGCGCCGTCGCGCTTGTTGTGGCGCTGGGCGGCCTGGTCTTTGTGCCCGACACATCCGCACTGAGCGGCGAGGGCGCCGAAATCCTAAACAAGGAGGCCAAAAATGCAAAGCCTCAAGATCAGCGGGCGGCCGATGACACCGACAAAGATGACGACGGCTTCCCCGACGGAGCCTACGACCTGCTAATGATTGGCGACTCCGTGTCCCTGCGCGCCGTCGATGCCTTTGACGGCGTGTTCCCGCACAGCCACATCGATGCCGAAAAGGGCCGCCAGTTTGATGCGGGCCGCGCGACATTTGAGGGCTATATCCAGCAAAATCTTGCAGGCAGGATTGTGGTCTTTGCCCTGGGCACCAACGGTTTGGTAACGGACGCCCAGGTCGACGCGATCATGGCCGACGCCGGTGATCAGCGTATTGTCGTGTTTGTAAACACGCGTAGCCCGCAGCCGTGGGTCGGGTCCACGAACCAGGCCATCGCCAACGCCGCTACGCGCTACAAGAATGTACGCGTTATCGACTGGTACGGGCACAGCGCCAACCGCAACGACCTGTTCGATGGCGACGGCACGCACCTGTCGACTACCGGCGTGACCGAGTACCTTAAGCTCATCCACGATGCCGTCAAGAAGGACCTACCCGTGCACCCCGAGGACCACGTTAACGATCCGCAGCCGGCGGCTGTCAAATCCGCTGCCGAGGCACTCGTCAACGCCCTCGCCTACAAACCGCACAAGCTAGGCACCGACAAGTAACGCACAGCCAAATCTGCTTACAATCCGGCACTTGGGACCACTTCCGCAACTTACAAAGCCGTCTCTGGGCCGTTAATTCACCCCAGAGGCGGCTTTATAGCTGCACATCGGTATATAACTAACACCCTATAGCATACAAAAACAGGCCGCAGCCCATGGCGGCGGCCTGTTTAGAGTCCAAGAGAGGTGCTACGCGCTGTAGCCCATCGCTTGCAGAGCAAACATAACGACCGTCAGCACCGTAATAACGCCGATAGTCGCCCACGTGAGCACATTCCAAACACGGCCGTTGCGGTTGGCGCCCATAATGTGTCGATCGGCGGCAATAACCACCTGGAACACCAGAACCACGGGCAGCAACACGCCGTTGATGACCTGCGAGGTCATCATAATCTGGAACAGGTCGACGCCGGGCATGAGCACCAGCACGGCAGAAATGCCAATGATTGCCGTAATGATGCCGCGATAGACCGGGGCCTCGTCCCAGCTGCGATCGGCACCACGTTCCCAGCCAAACGCCTCGCAGATAGCGCTGGACGTAACGCCCGGCAGCACACAGGCGGCCAAGAAGCTCGCCGCGACCAGGCCCGAGGCAAACAGCACCGTGGACCACTGGCCCGCAATGGGCTCCAGCGCGCGGGCAGCGTCTGCAGCGTCGCTAATCTGAATGCCCGCGGGGAACAATACCGTACCGGTCGTGATGATAATAAAACCGGCAATGACATCGGCGGCAATCGAGCCGCTCACGGTATCGATGCGCTGCAACACGATATCGTCCTCGCCCGCATTCTTATCGACCACGTTGTTCTGTGCCAGGAAAATCATCCAGGGCGCGATGGTGGTACCGATCGTCGCGACCACAAGCGACACGTAGCTGGGGTCATTTTGAATGTTGGGTACAACCAGATCGACCGCCACCTCGCCCCAACTGGGACCAGCCATAAATGCGGCGACAATGTAGGTCACAAACACGCAGCTCACCAGCAACAGAATCTTCTCGATGCGCTGGAAGCTACCCGACATGGTAAGCATCCAAACCATCAGCGCCACAAGCGGCACCGAGATGCTCGCCGGCACGCCAAAGAGGGCAAGGCCGCTCGCGATACCCGCAAACTCCGAAATGGTCACGGCTGTGTTGGCAATCAGCAGCGCCGCCATGGCCAGCACGCTCTTGCGCACGCCAAAGCGCTCGCGAATGAGCGAGGCCAGGCCCTTGCCCGTCACGCAGCCGCAACGCGCCGCGGTCTCCTGCGTCACGATGAGCAGCACGGTCATGACGGGAAGCATCCAGAGCATCTTGTAACCATAGCTGGCACCGGCGCTGGAATACGTGGCGATGCCGCCGGCGTCATTGCCCGAAAGCGCCGCTAGAAGGCCAGGGCCCATGGCACCAAAGATGGCCGCGATGGTCAGCTTTTGCTTGGTGCCCTGCTTTTGCTTGCTATTTTGCACGCGACCACCTAACCCATGACCGACATGGTGAGCAGCACCGCAGCGGCACAGTACGCCACGCACGAGATCATGACGGCAATGACGTTCATGGCGGTACCCGACGTATTGAGGTCGTGCTCGTCACGCCAGAACAGCACCATCAGGTAAATCACAGCGCTCATGTTGCCAATCAGGCAGACGATAGCCGCGATGTTAAAGCAGCCGGTAAAGAGCTGCTCCTCAAGCATGGGCGCGTCGGGGAACGCCGTGGTGCGCACCAGCTGAGCGCACAGGTAGGTCACGAGCGACAGGATCAGGCCCATGCCCGTGCTCTGGAAGAAGAATCCCAGATACGGCTTGGGTTCATCGTCATGGCCGTCGTACTCCAGGAAGTAGTTCTTGACGAACGACACCATACGCGAGGCAGCCAGCAGCACGAGCGGCATGGCGCACATGGGGAACACCACCAGATGCGCGGAGCCCAGCGCCGTCCCCAGTACTGCCGCCATGATGCACGAGGCAATGCCCCACACGACAACCCAGTACTGGCGATGCACAAACCAGCTGAGCACATTCGTCGAGTCGTCGGACGCGCTATCGCCCGAGCCGACGCCTGCGATCTGCAGGTCCTCCTGGTGCTCCTCGGCGATAACGTCCATGGCGTCGTCGAAGGTCACAATGCCCAAGATGTGGCGGTTCTCATCGCAGACGGGGATAGCGACCAGGTCGTACTTGGTCATCTCGTCCGTTACGTCTTCCTGGTCCTCGTCGGGCGACACATAAACCAGGTCGCGGTAGGCCAGCTGGCCCAGCGTGGCGTCGCGGTCGGCCACGATCAGCGTGCGCAGCGAGAGCACGCCGGTCAGCATACCGCTCGGGTCCTCGGTATAGACGTAGTAGACGCTTTCGAAATCCTCGTCGAGCTTGCGGATCGCCTCGATGGCGTCACCGACCGTCGCCGTGGCAGGCAGGGAGACAAACTCCGAGGTCATAATGCGGCCGGCAGTGTTTTCCTCATAGCCCAGCAGGTTACGAATCGCCTTCTCCTCCTGAACGCCCATCAGGCGCAGAAGCTTCTCGGCCTTCTCGTAATCGAGCTCGTCGATCAGGTCGGCGGCGTCGTCCGGGTCCATCATGGCCAGCATCGACGACGCATCCGTGTCGGACAGGCCCTCGAGCATCTCGGTCATGAGCTCGTCGTCATCGAACTCCGAGATGGCCTCGGCGGCCTGGGCGGTGTCGAGCTGCGCGAACACCTGCGCGCGCAGGCGAGGATCGAGCTGCTCGATAATGTCGGCAATGTCGGCAGGATGCAGCTCGCCGAGCGTCTTATGCGACACCGACAGCTGGATGTTCTTAGTCGAGCGATCGAGCAGGTCCATGTAGGACCAGGCGATGATGTCCTCGCCGAGCGGTTTGCCCAGGTGCTTCATAAAGCCCTCGACGACATGTTCAAGAGCGGGGCTGATTGCGCGCAGCAGACCGCGGGCACCGACTTCGGCACCCAGCAGGCGCAGCTGATTTTCGCCCGACATGGAAAACTTGATGTCGTTTACGCGCACGACCTTCATGCCCTGCGTGTCGACGATTTGTTTATTGAGCACGTCGCGCGCGAGCAAGAGTTCGGTCGGCTGCAGGTACGAAAAACGGATTTCGGTGGCCGACGTCTTAAGGTATACGCCCGTCTCGTCGATACGGTCGACCCATTTTCGCCAGCTGATCATAAACGGCGTCTTGCCGGGACCGCGGAACGCGAGCGACGTCACGTGCGGAAAAACTTCGCCGGTAGCAATGCCAAAATCGTTCACAACGCCGAGCTTTTCGCCATCGACGTCCAAGACCGGCAGCTTGAGCATCTCACTCAGATAATTCACTGGTGCTCCCCATCATTATTCCTTCGGACCGTGGCCATGCCGGCGCGCCATCCGTGGACTTTTAGATATGTATACGCATGCGCGGGCGGCACACCGCTCGGCGCTCACACCCCGTGCATGCGCAAGAAGCACCTGCAAGGGGTCATCGACTGTATGGTCGAGGTTTGGATTTCACCTGCAACCTTTCTCTTGACCCTTGTTATCCGCAGTAACTATAGCATCAGCATCGCGCCGTGACGCCAAATTTATGCTCCAAACATCGCAGGCATATCAAACGCTGACGCATCCGTAACATAGTCGTTTAAGAACGTCCCCCATGACTAGTCTGTGGTGTCGTTATCTTCGGCGAGCTGGGGAAACACGGCGTTCTTGGGCATGGAAGTCTTCGTTAGCGAGGTGAGTTTTTTGCTCAGCGACGTATCCGTCTTCACCAAATCGCTCAGCGTCACGATCTTGTAGCCCTTGGCGACAAGGCCATCGATGATCTGCGGCAGCGCTTCGAGCGTCTGTTCGGAGCACTCGTCGCTATCGGTGAACAAAACAATGTTGCCCGGAGTCACCGATTCGAGCACTGTCGAAACCTGTTCGTCGGCGCCGTTGAGCAGCCAGTCGCCCGAATCGACATTCCACGAGACCACGGCAGACACCAGGTCCATCGCATCGATCCAGTTTTGCTCGTCAAACGCGGCGTAGGGAGCACGCAGCAACATCGTCTCGACGCCGGTCGCCGACTTAATCGCCTCGGTGCCCTTCGTGATCTGCTTGCGCACCGCCTCGCGATCCTCACCCTTGAGCGAATCATCGCTGTAGCTGTTGGAGCCGATCTCGCATCCGGCATCGACAATCGCTTTGGCAGTAGCGGGCGAGGCTTCCGCAGCATCGCCCGAAAGGAAGAACGTCGCCGTGACGCCCTTTTCCTTGAGCACCTGCAAGACCTGCTTGGTCGCGCCGCTCGGACCCTCGTCAAATGTCAGGGCCACGTACTTTTCGTTGCCCTTGGGCGCTACGCTCGCGCACTCGACTACACAGTCGGTGGCGGGCACGACCTCGCCGCGGTCCTGCGTCTTGCCCGACTGCTCGCCGACCCATACCTCGGAGCGGCCCTGAACGCCCCAGGTTTTAACGTATTCGATAGCGCCCGTGCCCTCGACCTTCAACTTGGGCTCAATGGTCGTGACCTGGACCTCGTGCTTCTCGTACGTGTCGCGGCCGTCTTTGACCGTCACTTTCTCGCCGCCCGTTAGCTCGCGGCTATTCCACTTGCCCTGCTTCACCCGTTTGCCGTCCACCTTCACCGACAGCTTTTCGCCGCCACGGCGGGTAAGCACGCTATCGTCGACAGCCAACAAGTCGCCGGCATCGTAGGTGTCGGTCAGGCCTTGATCATCGATAAGGTTCTGCAACGTGGAGCCCACGCGCACCGAAGCCTGCTCCCCATTGAGCACAATGTCCACGCTGCGATTGACATAGCCCACGACGGCAGCGATAAACAGCACGAGCGCACAGCCGACAGCGATGAGCGCATAGGGCAGGCGGGACGGTCGGCGCGGTGAGCGCCCGTTGCCGATGCGCGCGCTGCGATCGCTAAACCCACGGCTATGGTTGAGGTACATCGCGCCGGGTTTACGGCGACGTCGACGCTGACCGCTGGGCAGCTGCCCCAGGTCGCGTCGCGCCGTCGGACGCGCACCCGAGCGCCCGTTTAAGTTAGATCCGTTTTGGCGCATGTGCCCTCCCCCATAAACACAGCGAGCCGGAGCAACATGTCTCCGGCTCGCCCCCGTCATTTGGTACGTCGCTATTTGCTAGCTTTTGACGAGCCCCCGCTCGCCTTTTGATATTCGTCCTTAAAGGCCTTGAACATACCGCGCGTCTTGCCGAGCTGCTTGCCCAGTGCGCGACTGCCCTTGTCCACGGCGGCCGATCCCTTGTCATCGAGCACCTTGGCGCCCTTCTTGACCTTATCGCCCACCACGACACTGGCCTCGGCAGCCTTGGCGGCCGCGCCGCCCGAATACCCGAGCGACTTGACCTCGTCCGAGACAATCATCGCGCCGTTCTCGTAGCCGCGCAGCATCGTCGGCGGCATCTGTGTGTCGCCCACCAGCACACTCGAGGCAGTGCCGGCGGTCACGTAGAACGTCTGCACGATACCCGAACGCGGCTTGAACTCAACGTCCGAGCAGTAGCCCACGACGTCGCCCGATTCCGTGCGCACGTCCATGCCAACCCAGATGATGCAATCGTCCAGGTTGATATCGAGGCGCTTGGCCGCGGCGGCATCGTAGGTGCCCTTGACATCGTCGACCGCGACAGCACCCTCATAGACGCCGATGGCATCGAGCGCCACAAATCGATCGGGGCGCTCGATCATGCCCGCGATATCGGACTGGCGAACCATAAAGCCCACCACGCGCGTACCGCCCGGGGTAAAGACCGGAAAGTGAATCTTGCCGAGCTTTTTGGGGCTGCGCGGCGTGCCGTCCTTTTTGGTGCGCTTGTCTTCGGCAGGCTTACGATAAACCTTGACGCCGACAAAATCCCCTGCGCGCATTATGCCTCGGTCGAGGGCTCCGTGGCCTCGGTGTCGGCCTCAGTGACGTTCTCGACCACGACGTCGGCAGCGGGCGTCACGTTGCCGCCCGAGATGGCGTCGTTGAGCTGCTCGCGAAGCTGGTCCATGCGCTCGCGGGCCAGGTCGACCTTGGCGCGCAGGTCATCGGTCTTGGCGTCGACCATCGGACCAAAGTCGTTGACCGCGGCACGAGCCTCCTCGGCACCGTGCTCGTAGGTGTCGCGCATGTTGTCCCAGGCATCGTTGGCGATATCGGCGGCCATGGCACGGGTCTCGGCACCCGAGCGCGGGGCCAGAGCAACGCCGATGATAGCGCCGGCGGCAGCGCCAAAGAGCGCACCGGAAACAAAGCTGAAAGTCTTTCCCATGATCATTCCTCTCCTGCGGGCACCTCGATGCCCACCGTTTGAATGCTGTCCATTATACCCGCAGCGCAACACTTGCCGTCGCGCTCATCTGCGTACGGTAAAAGCGCAGGTACATGATGGTGATAAGCGAGTGAGCCTACTCCTGCGGCATGGCAGGCATGGCCACCGTGGCGGCCGGGTCCTCGCCGGCGCCATCAACGAGCGGAAGCGCACCTTCCTGTGCGGGGCCTGCCGGAACCGTCGCCGCGCCACCGTAGACGGCAGCGGGGGCCTCGTGGCTCTCGGCGGTCGCGCCCTCGGTATCGATTGCCTCCTGCAGCTCATCGTCAAAGCTCGGGACACCCTGGGGCTCCGCGGGCTCGGACTCGACAGCTTCCTCAGCAGCTGCCTCGACGCCGGGTTCGGAATCGGCAGGAGCCTCGCCTTCGGCCCCGTCCTCGGCGTTTGCGGCGGCGATGGCCTCGTGCGGATCCTTGCCCTCGGCCTCGGCGCGCATGCCCAGCACCAGGTTGCGCAGGCCCGCGACCGTGCCCTCCACGTCAGGGGTAGGCTGGTCGGCGTGCAGATAGGCCCAGTCCATCATAAAGGTCGCCGAAGACAGCGCGCCGATGGCCAGCGCGTCATCGGGGCATGAAAGCTCAACCTCAAAGACACGCTCATCGTGCTCGCTTACGCGGGTACGGCCGCACGAAATGCTGCCGGCGAGACCGGTCTCGTTCATGAGCTCCACTGTCACGTGCTCCAGCAGATGGCAAAGCTCGGTCTGGCCCATGCAGTCCTGGAATTCACGACCGGAATCGCCTAGGCACAGGTGCTTGGCAATCGCGGGCACCAGATAGTACACGCGCGCCGTGGCCTCGATGTCCTCCGAGGTCATGAGCGGCATGCCGGGGTTCACCAGCACATGCGCGCAGATCTTGTCCTCGCTGACGGTGACCTTAAGGATGTTGAACAGGCCTGCCATAACTCTCCCCTACTCTTCCTTGCCCTACTCGTCGCCGTCGTGCGGGCCCGCAGAGCCCGCGCCCGGCGTCGCCGGCTTATCTGCCGAGGACTCGGAATCCTTCTTATCGGTTTCGGCCGGAGCGATCACGCGAATAAGCGAGATGCGCTGGCCACGCATCGACTGCACCTTGAACTTGTACCCTGCAACCTCAAACACCTCTCCGATGTCGGGCACCGAGTCGCAAAGTTCCAAAATCCAGCCGGCGATGGTCTCATAATCATCGCTTTCCTCGAGCGGCCAACCAAGCTCAATCGCATCATCGCACGAAAAACGCCCATCGACGAGCCACTCACGGCGCGAAAGACGCGTGAGGTACTTGTTGTCGGGGTCGAACTCGTCCTCGATCTCGCCCACGATCTCCTCGACGATGTCCTCGATGGTAATGATGCCAGCCGTGCCGCCGTACTCGTCCACGACCACCACGATCTGGTCGTGCGAAGTCTGCATCTCGGACAGCAGCGGCAGGATGTCCTTGGTGTCGGGCACAAAGGTGGCGTCGCGCAAATAACCGGCGATGGGCTGGTCGCCCTCGCCGTCGAGCGAGGGCTGAATCAGGTCCTTGATGTGCGCGATGCCCGCCACGTTGTCGGGATCTTCGTGATAGACGGGGATGCGGCTAAAGCCGGTCTGGCGCATAGTGGACAGCACGTCGGCGACCGTCTCGTCGTCCTCGCACATGGTGGTGTCCACGCGCGGCACCATAACCTCGCGGGCAACGGTATCGCCCAGGTCGAAGATCTCGTGGATCATACGCTTTTCCTCGTCGAGCAGGTCGTCCTGCTCCGAGACCATGTACTTAATCTCTTCCTCCGAGACGTTTTGGCGATCGTCGGCGCTCTTGATGCGCAGGATGCGGGCCAGACCATCGGAGCAAGCACCAGTCAGCCACACGAGCGGACGGGCGATCTTTTGGAAAAACGACAGCGGCCCCACGACCTGCTTGGACACGCCTTCGGCATTGGCCAGACCAATGCGCTTGGGCACAAGCTCGCCAATCACGATGGACACGAAGGCGACCGCAACGGTGATGATGACCGGCGCCAGTCCGCGCGCGATGGCAGAGAGCGGCGCGATGCCAAAGCTCATGAACCACGTGGCGAGCGGGTCGGACAGGCTCGTCGAAGCAACGGCGGACGAGGCAAAGCCCACGAGCGTGATGGCGACCTGGATGGTGGCGAGCAGCTGGTCGGAGTCGGCAGCCAGCTTAACGGCGCGCTCGGCGCGTTTGTCGCCTTCCTCGGCCTCGTGCTCCAGCACGGCGCGCTTTGCCGTGGTGAGCGCCATCTCGGACATAGAGAAGTAGCCGTTGATGAGGGTCAAAACGAGGGTGGTGATAAGGGAGATGGTTATGTCCATCGGGAGTTTCTCGAACCTCCAAGATTCGGGACGTTAGGTAGTAAGCGTAGATAACGGATAGGGCAGTTGCATCCGGCGGCCGCTTGGATGGGTCCGCAGGCACAGACGTGATCGCTAGATTACGAAGAGGATCACCGCCATGAACTGGAAGATACTGCCGGCGAGCACCCACAAGTGAAACACACTGTGCAGGTAGCGCACGTTTTTAGCGATGTAGAACGGCACGCCCACGGTGTAGCACACGCCGCCGACAGCGAGCAGGGCAAGTGCCACGGGGTTGAGCAGCGACACGAGCTCGGGCAGCTTAAAGACGACGAGCCAGCCCATCAGCAGGTAGACCAGGCCGCTTACCCAGTGCGGTTGACGCTCGCGCATAAAGCACTCGAGGGCGATGCCGATAATGGCGATGGCCCATACGGCAAAGAACAGCATAGGGCCGCCATCGTTTGCGAGCGTGATGAGGCAAAACGGCGTATAGCTGCCAGCTATGAGCAGGTAGATGCAGCTGTGGTCGATGATGCGAAACACGCGCTTGGCGCGTGCGGGCTGAATCGCGTGGTAGAGCGTAGAGGCTAGGTATTCGAGGATAATACTGACGCCATAGACAATCGCCGCGGCCATGTGGGCTGGGCCTCCGCCGCGAAGAGCGGAAAATACGATCAGGAGCACCAGGCCCGCGATGCCCAGCAGGCAACCGACACCATGGGTGACGGAGTTCATGATCTCCTCACCCACCGTGTAGTGTGGAACGGCCGCGGTCTTGGGTCGCGGCTTAGAACTGTCGCTCGAATCGGACATGCCGGTTACATCCTCCAACGTAAAGAGCTCTCAACACTATATCAAAGCGTCTGGGTACGTGCGAAATTTGCACCATACGTGACCCCTTGTTTACCCATTCTTTGCTTGTTGACGCATCAACGGCGAACAATCATGGTTGGTTACAGCGCTGGAGGACCGTTTTGGCTCCCGCCTTCGGAAGTATGCGGCAAAATCTGGAACTGCCGACCAGACCGCAGTTTTACCAACAATTTATCAGGGGTTTTGTTGCCAAAAAATGTCGTGTGCTCGGCGGTCTCGAAATTTGCCGCATACTTCCGGAAAGCCGCCCGTGAGCGCTGTGCTCGCGAGCGGCTTTTGCTCGAATTACGCCACAAAGGCGCTTATATTGTCCAATAGCTAGGCGCTATTTGACCTCGATAAGCTCGTACTTGCTCGTGCCCAGGCCGATCTTCTCGGCGTGCGCGATGCACGCGCGCCAGTCGGTGTCGGGATGCGTGATGCAGAAGGGGTCACGCGCCTGCTCGCCCTCCAGATGCTCGTGGTTATGCTCCATCTTGGCCGCGCTATCGGTGAGCTCGGTGTTGGGCAGCGGCTCGGACGCCATGACGGCATCGGCACAGGCCTGGTCGATGGCGACCGGGTCGAAGCTCGCGAACATGCCGATATCGTTGACGATAGGCGTATCGTTTTCGGGATGGCAATCACAGTTGGGGCTGATATCCATGGCAAGCGAGATGTGGAAGCTCGGGCGGCCGTCGACGACGGCCTTGGTGTACTCGGCGATCTTGCAGTTGAGCACGTCGGCCGCGGCGTCATAGACGGGCTTGATGGCGTCCTGGTTGCACACGCCGATGCAGCGTCCGCAGCCCACGCAGCGATCGTGGTCGATGGCGGCCACGTGCACCGTGCGAGTAGCGCCGCTGGCAAGCTCGCGCTCGCGGGTGTCATCGAACGAGATAGCGTTGTGCGCGCAGATCTTTTCACAGGCACGGCAGCCAATGCAGTGCTCGGTCGCGACGTTCGGCTTGCCGGCGGCATGCTGCTCCATCTTGCCGGCACGGCTGCCGCCTCCCATGCCCAGGTTCTTCATGGCACCGCCAAAACCGGCCTGCTCATGGCCCTTAAAGTGGGTGAGGCTGATCACGATATCGGCATCCATGAGCGCCTGGCCGATCTTGGCCTCGCGCACGTACTCGCCGCCCTCGACCGGGACGAGCGCCTCGTCGGTGCCCTTAAGGCCGTCGGCGATGATGATCTGGCAACCCGTGGCATACGGGGTAAAGCCGTTCTGGTAGGCGGTATCGATGTGCTCGAGCGCGTTTTTGCGGCTACCGACATAGAGCGTGTTGCAGTCGGTGAGGAAGGGCTTGCCGCCCAGCTCCTTCACGACATCCGCGACGGCGCGGGCGTAGTTGGGGCGCAAAAAGCTCAGGTTGCCCAGCTCGCCAAAGTGAATCTTGATAGCGACGAACTTGTTCTCAAAGTCGATCTGCTCAATACCGGCGCGGCGGATGAGGCGCTTGAGCTTGTCGAGCTGGCTCTCGCGAGCATGCGTACGCAAGTTGGTGAAGTACACCTTAGCGGGTGCTGCGGGTGAAGTTGCGGTCATAGATCTATCCCCTCGGTCTATATGGCGTTACAGACATAGAGGATGGTACCCGTTAAAGCGGGGTCAAAGTCAAGTACGGCGCCTAGTCATTGGGGACAGACTTAAATGACTGAAACCACTCATTGGGGACGGACTTAAATGAGTGCCTCGCCACCTGGCGGCTAGGGACGTTCCTTTCCTGCCGGCAGCTGGGGACAGCCCTTGCCGACCCTGCCGGCGAGCCGGCGAATCGGCAAAGACTGTCCCCGATGACTAGTCGTTTAAGTCTGTCCCCAATGAGCACTCAATGACTAGGTAGCTAGGCATGGAATTTGGCGCGTGCGAGAGCTAGGCCTACGGCAGCGATGGCCGCGGCAAAGAGCACCGTGACGCCCAGATCGCAGGCGATGTCTCCCAGCACGGCGGACGTCAGATCCGCGGCGAGCGCCTTGCCGATCGCGTCGTTCACCCAAAACGTCGGTACAAAGTGCGCCACCGTCTGCACGGCCGGGCCCATCAGCGACAGCGGCATCCAGGCGCCGCCCAAAAACGTCATGAGCATGCCGAGCAGGTTACCCACACCGTTGAGCAGCTCCTCGCGCGCGCCCAAGCCCGACAACGCAAAGCCAACGGCCAGCGGCGTGCACGCCAGGGCAAACGTTGCCGCCAGCGCCAGGCATACACGACCTACGCCGACCTCGGCGACCGCGCCGGCAAAGCCCACGACGCCCATCATGCTCGACACAAACCAGATGCAGACGGTGATCACGGCAGCGGCCGCAAACACGGCAAGGGAGCGCTGGCGCTCGGAGATTGGGCCGGCCTCCATGCGGCGCACGCGCTCGGGTTCGTTCATGCCCGAGAACACCAGCCCCACCGACACGATGACCGACGAGATAATCGCGTACGCGCCAAAGTTGAAATACGACTCAAGCGTGGCGGCGGCTGTCGAGTCGACCTTGACCTGCTCGATCTCGACCTCCGCGCGCTTGGCGGCGGCATGCTCGGCGGCCTTGGCGACGTCACCGTCGGAGGCAGTAGGATCAAGTGCGGCCGCAGCGCCCGCGAGCGAAATCCAGCGCGAGGCCTCGGCAGACGAAAGCGCCGCCGCCATGGTGCCGGCACCGTAGGTCACATCGAGCTTGGGCAGGGGCTCCCCCGCTCGGGCGGCTGCAACGAGGTCGTCCTCAAACCCCTCCGGAATAAAGAACACGCAATCGGCGCTACCCTTGGCGCTGTTGCTCTTGGAGAGCGCGTCCGCAAGGTCGTAGGTGTCCTCGCCGATACCCGTGACCAGATCAAAGCGCGAGCCCAGGTGCTTGGTAAGCGCACGCGAAAGATCGCTGTTGTCGCGGTCGACCACGATCACGTTGGTGTCGTAGGGCTCGTACTCGGTGAGCTGCGACGAGTTCCAGCTCACCGAGGCCGCGATGAATACGCCCATGAGCGAGATGAACACCGTATAGATGAGCAGGTAGAACGGGTGCGCCAGCGCCATGCGAAGCGCAGTCTTAAAGGTGCTCATAGCGGCTCCTTCCAAAGATCAGCGTGGCGGCGGCAACGAACAGCAACGCCATAAGGACCAGCGCGCCAGCGCGAACGGCAAAGGGGCCCAGGTCCTCAAAGAAATACAGGCGGTTGAACATGTCGCAGATAAGCTTGACGGGGTTGAGCCAGCACTCGGCCGGACAGGCGCGGGCGACGTCGTCGGCAAGCGCCATCGCCGGCTCGCCGTAGAGGCCGGCGAACAGGGCGCACGTGGTGGCGAAGCCCGTGAGGATGCCCGACTTGGATGCCTTGCCGCCCTTAACGGGAAGCGTGCCCACAAAGAGCCCCAGGCCCGTCGCGGCAAGCGCGGAGGCAGCGCCACCCACCAGGCAGAGCCCCTCGCGCCCGCCAAAGCCGACGCCCACGACCAGGCGCACGTAGCCGATCGCGATCGTCATCGAGGCAAAGGAAACCAACCACGAGCCCACAAAGATGCCGGCCAGCGACGCCGTCTTGGAAAGGCCGCCCACGCAGCGACGCGCACCAAGGCCAGACAGATTGGTCTGCAGGTCGACGACGCTCAAGGCAGCAAACTCGGCAGACATCATCGCGACCAGGCCAAAGAGCGCGTAGTAGTAGATGACCGTGCCATCGGGCGTGGCACGCGTCAGGCTCACACGGCGAGTGCCGCCCTCAAGCGACAGGGCGCGCGCAACCGCCTCCGGGTCGGTGAGCGCCGCCGGGTTGTCTTGGGCAATCTGGCGCATGAGCTCGGCATTTTGCGTATACGAGCTTGCCACCGTCTCCAGGATGCTGCGGTCGGTGAGCACCGACGTCGCACGCGAGCTGTCATAGCTCGAAAGCAATGTGAGTTTGGGCGTGCCCGCGGCATCGACCGCATAGATGCCCGCGACCTCGCCAGCCTTAAGCGCACGGTTCGCATCGACTGCGTCGTCGAACTCGTGGATCTCGAGCAGTTGGTCGTCGCCTTCCTTGGCAAGCGAGGCCGCCACGTCCTTAAAGGTTGAGGCGCCCCAGGCCTCATCCGCCACGACGGCCACCGGCACCGGGTCGACCGTGCCGTCGGAGCTCAGGTTCGCAAACATAAACATGAACATCGTGGAAAGCGCGACGGGAAAGATCGCGCCCCAAACCCACGTGCTCGGCCGGCGCAGCAGCGTCTTGACCGTGATAATAATGGTGTTGAACATGGCCGCCCCCTAGTCGCGCAGCTCGCGGCCGGTGATCTCGAGGAACACGTCGTTGAGGGTCGGCGGCTCGCTCCACACGCGGCCGAGCGCAACGTCGGCAGCGCGCAGCGTGTCGAGGATGTCGACCAGATTGTGCGGGCTCGCTTCGCAGGTGCAGACGAGCTCGCCGCCGGACAGCTCGACGCTGAGCACGTGCTCGAGGGCGCGCAGTCGCTCGACCGTGGCGAGATCGACGGCGCCGACCTCGACGGTCACGCGCTCACCCATCTGAATCATGCGCTTGAGCTCGTCGTTGGTGCCCTGCGCCAGCACGCGCCCGCCGTCCATGATCATGATGCGGCTGCAGATCTGCTCGACTTCCTCCATGTAATGGCTGGTATACACCACCGTGGCGCCTTCGTCGCGCAGGCGGCAGATGCCCTCCAGGATGGCGTTGCGGCTCTGCGGGTCGACCGCCACCGTGGGCTCGTCGAAGAAGATGAGCTCGGGCTTGTGCGCGACGCCGCAGGCGATGTTGAGGCGACGCGCCAGACCGCCCGAGAGCTTGCCGGGGCGAAACTTGGCAAAGTCGCCCAGCCCGACAAAGTCGATGGCCTCGTCGACCAGCTCGCGACGGCGCTTGCGGTCGTTGACGTAGAGGCTGCAGAAATAGTCGATGTTCTCGCGCACCGTGAGCTCGTCGAACACCGCCACCTGCTGCGGCACCACGCCGATGCGGCGCTTGAGGTCGTAGCGGGCGGGCGTCATGGGCTCGCCGAACAACTCGATGGTGCCTTTGTCGTAGGCGAGCAGCTGCAGAATGCAGTTGATGGACGTAGTCTTGCCCGAGCCGTTGGGGCCCAGCAGGCCAAAGATCTCGCCGGGGGCGATGCTCAGGTTAAAGTGGTCGAGCGCGATAAGATCGTCATAGCGCTTGACGAGGTTTTCGACGTGGACGATGTCTGTCATGAGGTGGCCCTTCCGTTGATTTCGGCCCGGTACGATTGCATCATCGCAGGTGCGGGCGGCGCGCACCAGTGAGCTTTGTCACGAGTGCGGCGGGGGCGGGCGGGAGGAATGTCACGGTTGCGGCACCTGAGCAATCGTCGCGCGCACCATCGCGTACAATACCCGTATGAACAGGCTATTCGACAAATCGATCGTGCTGGCGTGCTGCATTGCGGCCGCTCTGGGCCTTGCTGTGGATGCTTGCTTGGTCGCGGCGTTTTGTCTTGGCGTCGTAGTCGCCTCGCTTACGGAAATTGCGCAAGGCGAACGTGCCCGCCGCGCCGGTGAGGCCGCGAGCTACGCTTACATTATGGTGACCGTCTTTGTGCCGTCGTTTGTGCCGTTTGCGCCCCTCGCCCTCTATGACATCGCGCGATACGTGCGCCGTGAACACGTTTGGGTCGCGCTGGGCGCCGGCGCCATCTTTGTCTGCGCACTCGTCGCATATGCCCACGCTGGCGCGCTTCCCACCCGTGCGCTGCTGTTGACCGCCATCCTTTCAGTCGCCGCCACCTTGCTGTCTCTGCGCACCGCTCAGCTGGAGCGCGAGCAGGAGCGCATGCGTCGCACCCGCGACGAGCTGCAGGAGCGAGCCCTCGCGCTCGAGGCGCGCAACCGCGACCTTGCCGACTGCCAGGACTACGAGGTCGAGCTCGCAACGCTCGCCGAGCGCGCCCGCATCGCACGCGAGATCCACGATAACGTGGGGCACCAGCTCACGCGCGCCTCGCTGCAAACCGAGGCCCTACGCGTGGTCCACGCCAACGAGCCCGGCGTCGCCGCCGACTTCGCTGACGTCAAGCGCACCGTGGACGAAGCGCTTCAGCTCGTGCGCTCGAGCGTCCACGCGCTCAACGACAACGCGGCGAATCTCTCCGTACAGCTCGAGCGCATCGTGGAGGGCGCGCGCTCAGATGGCGGGCCGCAGATTGAACTTGAGGTTTTGGCCGAGCATGCGCCCGCAAATGTCGCCAACTGCTTTGCGGCGGTCCTGCGCGAGGCGCTTTCCAACGCCATACGCCATGCTTGCGCCCATACTGTCACCGTACGATGCATGGAGCATCCGTCGTTTTACCAGCTCATCGTTACCGACGATGGCGCAGGCGGGGCTCAAGCAAGCGGCCGCAACGTCACAGGAGGCATGGGGCTCGGCTCCATGCGCGAGCGCGTCGAGGCGCTTGGCGGCACCTTCACCGCCGGCCCACGCGCCGGCGCCGGCGGCTGGCGTGTGTTTGCCACCGTTCCTAAACAGCAAGGAGATGAGGGCCGATGAGGCTCATCGTTGTCGACGACGACCGCTTGGTGGTCGATTCGCTCAAGATAATCCTGGGCGCCCAGCCGCAGATCGAGGTGGTGGGTACCGGCGCCGACGGCAACGACGCAGTGGCTCTTTATGCCGAACACGCACCCGATATCGCGCTGCTCGACATTCAGATGCCGGGGCGCGACGGACTTTCGGCGGCCCGCGAGATCCTTGAGCGCGACCCTGCGGCGCGCGTGGTGTTTCTGACGACATTCTCGGATGACGAGTACATTGTGTCGGCGCTCAAACTGGGTGCCCGCGGCTACCTGATCAAAACCGATGTCGCCGCCATCCCGCCGGCGTTGGCGCAGGTCATGGACGGTAAACGCGTGCTCGAGGGTAAGGCGATCGAGGATATCAACTTTGATGGGGCGGGCGTCGAGGTGGGCACGACCCGCCGGCCCGCGGCCTTCGTCAGCCTGACCGACCGCGAGTTCGAGGTCGCCGAGCTCATTGCCCGCGGCCTCGATAACAAGGAGATTGCCGCCACCGCCTATATGGGCGAAGGCACCGTGCGAAACCACATCAGCTCAATCCTGGCCAAAATGGGCCTGCGCAACCGCACGCAGATCGCCATCGCCTACCTGCGAGGGTAATTGCCCGAAGACCGACCGCCCCGGCATAACAAAATGTCTGCTACCTGTTTAATGCCATTTCAAAACTATGCCGGTTTACGGGGCCAAACTCAGGACCCCCATCCATACCCGCTTTTTCTGTAAAATGACGGCTCGTCTACCTGCGGTTTTATTTTCACGAATATCAGCATGGTTGGGGACTCGTGACTCAGCCCCGTAAACCGGCCTAGTTTTGTCCGAGCGGCCACGTCAAGTGTCTCCGCAAGCCGCTTCAAGCCAAAAATGATCCGTTTTCCTCCGTCCCCAAGGGATCAGCCGGAACCGCTCCACGAAATCGGCCCATCTACTACGTTTAACTCGATACCCCTGACCATACCTTCGTTTTGAGCAACACCGCAGGCGTTCTACCTGCGGTTTTGTTTTCGCGCTTTTTGACATGGTTGGGGGTAAGGGACTAAACGTAGTAGATGGGCCGGTTTCGTGGCGAGCCCTCCTCGCCTACGCACAAAAGCGCCGCCACGGAGGAGGGAGATGCCTCCGTGGCGGCTGGGGGTGGGGGGTGGGGCTATGTTCTGGCTCCCCGCCGGCCGCCCGGGGCTTTTTGGCCCCGGGCGCCGCCAGCGTGCCTAGCGTTTACGGATACCCCAGACCAGGGCTCCGACACCGGCCATGGCGATAACAAATGCCATGAGCAGTGCGGCGGTCTGCTGGTCACCCGTGGTGGGCAGGAAACCCTTGACCGTCTTGACGATGTTCGTCACGGTCTTGGGCGTGCCGGGATCGGGCGTCGGCACGGGCGTCTCGGGCTTCTTGTACGTGTTGTTGAACACGATGCCCTCGACGCTCTTGTCGCCCTTGGTAAAGGCGACATTCGCCTTGAGGTTGCCCTCGCCGTCATCGGCCACGTTGACGGTCGCGGTAAAGACGGACTTGTCATAGGTCATACCGGCCTCGTCGCCCTTGACCTCGCTGATGGTATAGACGTACGTTCCGGGCTCGTCGTACTCGAACTTGTCGAAGTTGATCTTGCCGTCGGCATCGTTGGTGACAGTGGACTCGATGTCCTCGCCAACGAGCTTAAAGCTAAACTCGTCCTTCTTGAGCTCGCGTCCCTCGAGCACCTTGATGGCACCGATGGAGACCTGCGTGGGCATGGCATGATACTTGTTGGTAAAGCCAGCCGACTCAGTAGTTCCCTCGAGCTTGTGCGTCGCGGTCAGCGTGCCGTCGCCGTTGTCGGAGACGGTGGTCACGACGGTGTAGGTCGTGCCGTCATAGGTGACGCCCTTGTACAGGCCGAGCGCGTTGGGGCAAGCCTCGCGCAGCATGTACGTGTGCGCGCCAGGTGCCTCGTAGCGGATCGGGCTCAGCGCGACGGTGCCATTGGCGTCGTTGGTGCCGGTCGCGACAACCACGCCGTCCTCGAGCAGCTCAAACGTGAACTCGCCTGCTGCAAGGTCGCGTCCGGTCAGGCGCTTGACCGTCTTGACCTGATCGGTCACCACAGAATCGGTAGGCGTCACGCTGTAGGTGTTGGTGAACGTGAAGGCAGCGCCGTCGTCACCCTCGCGCACGACCTTCAGATGTCCGGCACCGTCGTCAGTCACGGTGTAGGAAACCTTACGCGTGGCGTTGGCGTCGTTGGTCACGCCAGGGGCGCTACCGGACTCGGTCACCGTGTAGGTAAAGATGTGCGAGCGCGGGGCGGTGGGGGCTGCGGGCTCGGACTCGCCGCCGGACTCGTCGTCATTGGCATCAGCGTCGACGTCGGCCTCTTCAGCCTCTGCCTCGTCGGCCTCGGCTTCATCAGCTTCGTCTGCCTCAGCCTTATCGGTCGCATCATCCGTCACGCCCAAGGCGCGGTTGAGGTCCTCGAGCGTAAAGTGGATCTTGCCAAAGTCCACGTTGCCGGCCGCGTCGTTGGTTGCGGTCGTGTGCTCGGGCATCGGGGCGCCCGCCTCATCGGCGGTCACGGTAAAGGTGAACTTACCCGTGATATCGACCGGGGTCAGGCCCTCGGCAGCCTGGAGCTTCTTGGCGCCGGCGAGCGCGGCGTCAACGGCATCGGCGCCGTAGACGTTCTCGAACACGGGCTCGACGCCACCGTAGTCAGGATTCGCCGTCAGAGTGCCGTCGCCGTTGTCGACGACGATGACCTTAAAGCTAAAGCTCGACTTCGCGGCAGTAATACCCTTTGCTGCGAGCGGGGACGTGTACTCAAACGCCGTGTAGTTGATAGTCCACGCAAGCTTGGCGTCCGTGTCGGTACGGATGGCGCGTTTGGCGTTTACCAGGTCGGCAAGCATCTCGGTCGTGTAATGCAGCGTGCCAAAGCTCACCTGGCCGTTAACGTTCCACGCCGTAGTGCCGTTGATGGCTTCCGTCTCACCTGCATAGGCAATACCGAAGCAGAACTCGCCGTCGGCCATCGGACGACCGGTCAGGGTCTTGGTTGCGACAACCTGAGCAGCGGTGCCCGGGTTATCGGTCGATGCGTGGTAGCTGTTGGCGAACGGGACCACGGCGCTCTCGACCTTGTTCTCGCCGCTCTTGTGGACCGTCGCATGCGTGCCCTCGGGTCCGCCGGAAACGATCGTCGTGGCGGTGAGCGTGCCGGCACCATCGTCGGCGATAGCGATCGTCACGGTGCGCTCGGCGCTGTCGTAGGTGTAGCCGGGCTGGCCGTCGTTCTTCTCGGCAACGGTGTATGTAAAGGTCTTGCCCGCGTCAGCCTGCGTAAACTTGACCTCATGGCCAGCCAGGATGTCGATCAGGCCAACCGTTGCCTCTGCCGTTGCAGGGGACTTGTACACGTTGGCGCCCTCGTGCAGGCCGAGCGCGATGGCCGAAGCCTCGTCGGCGGGCGTCACGGTAAAGGTGAACTGACCCTCGGTCATGGGACGTCCGGAGAGGGTCTTGCTGAGCTTGAGGCCGCCGGCCGCGGCGTAATCGAGCTCAGAGCGGTACGTGTTGGTGAAGCGGCCGCTTTCCTTCTTGGTGACGTTGGCGGTCAGGGTGCCGTCGCCGTTCTCGGTCACGGTCACTTCGGCAGTTGCGACATGCGCGTCATACGTCATACCGGCCGCGCTGCCCGCGTTCTCGCGGATCTCGTACTTGTAGGTTCCGGCAGCCGTGTAGTGGATCTTGCCGAACTTGACGGCGGCGATGCCTTCGTTGTCCGCATCCTGCTTGGTCACGGTTACGGTTGCCGGGTCGGGCAGTGGGGCGCCCTCGGGGGCCGTGATGGTAAAGCTGAACTTGTCTGCATCCGTCCAGTCGCGACCGTCGATGGCCTTGCTCAGGTCAAAGTCGAGCTCTTCGTCGAGCGGGGTCACGCTGTAGGTGTTCTTGAACTCGACGGGCTCGTCGTCCTTCAGGACATGCTCGGCCTTGAGGGTACCGTCGCCGTTGTCAGTGATGGTGGTCTCAACGGTGTACTTGGCGCCGCTGTACGTGACGCCCTTGCTGGTGGTTCCGCCGTTGACCTCGCGCAGTGTGTAGGTGTGCTTGCCGGGCTTGTCGTACTTCACGGCGTTCATCGTGATCTTGCCTTCGGCATTGTTGGTGCCGGTGGCGACGGCCTTGGCGTCCTCGCCCTCGCCCTCGACGAGCTCGAAGGAGAACTCGCCGTCCTTGAGGTCGCGGCCGGTCAGGGACTTGGTCGCGGTAATCTGGTCGGTGACGCTGAACTCACCAGGATTCGGCTTGTAGCTGTTGCTGAACTTCGCCTCGTCGTCGCCCTTCAGGACATGCTTCGCCTCGAGCGTGCCGTCGCCCTTGTCGGTGATGGTGGTCTCGATGGTGTAGGTCTTGCCATCGTAGGTGATGCCGTTACCGGCGTCGCCCGGGACCTCGCGCAGCGTGTAGGCGTGCTTGCCGGCAGCGGTGTACTCGATGGGGCTCATCGTGATCTTGCCTTCGGCATTGTTGGTGCCGGTGGCGACGACCTTGGCGTCCTCGCCCTCGCCCTCGACGAGCTCGAAGGAGAACTCGCCAGCCTTGAGGTCGCGGCCGTCCAGAACCTTGGTCGCGGTGATCTGGTCGGTGACGCTGGAGCTAGACGGCGTCAGGTTGTAGGAATTCTTAAACTCGGCAGGCTTGTCGCCCTGCAGCTTGTGCTCCACGCTGAGGGTGCCGTCGTCGTTGTCCTTAACGGTGGTCACAATAGTGTGCTCGGCGGTGCTGTAGGTGATGCCGTTCTCGGTGGCGCCGGCCTTGGTCTCGCGCAGTGTGTAGGTGTGCTCGCCGGCAGCGGTGTAGGTAACGGGATCCATCACGATCTTGCCGTCGGCATTGTTGGTGCCGGTGGCGACCACGTTATTGCCCTCCACGAGCTCAAAGTGAAACTCGCCGGCCTTGAGGTCACGGCCGTCCAAGGACTTGATCGCGGTAATCTGGTCGGTGACGCTGGAGCTCTTGGAGCCAGGCTCGTAGGAGTTGGTAAACTTCGCCTCGTCGGCGTCCTTCAGCTCGTGCATGGCGCTGAGCGTGCCGTCGCCGTTGTCGGTGACGGTCGTCTCGATGGTGAACTTGGCATCGCTGTAAGTGATACCGCCGGCGCTGCCCTTGACCTCGCGTAGCGTGTAGGTATGCTTGCCGGCCTTGTCGTACTTCACGGAGTTCATCGTGATGCTGCCGCTAGCATCGTTCTTACCGGTGGCGACGACATCGTTACCCTCGACGAGCTCGAAGGAGAACTCGCCCTCCTTGAGGTCACGACCAGCCAGAACCTTGGTCGCGGTGATCTGGTCGGTGATGCTGGAGTCCTTGGGCGTCACGTTGTAGGCGTTCTTGAACTCGGCGGGCTCGGTGCCCTTCAGGACATGCTCGGCCTTGAGGGTGCCATCGCCCTTGTCGGTGATGGTGGTCTCGATGGCGTACTCGGCATCGCTGTAGGTGATGCCCTTGCTGGTGGTTCCGCCGTTGACCTCGCGTAGCGTATAGGTGTGCTTGCCGGCAGCAGTGTACTCGATGGGGCTCATCGTGATCTTGCCGTCGCCATTGTTGGTGCCGGTGGCGACGACCTTGGCGTCCTCGCCCTCGCCCTCGACGAGCTCGAAGGAGAACTCGCCGTCCTTGAGCTTGCGCCCGGCCAGGGACTTGGTCGCCTTGATCTTGTCGGTGACGCTGAAGCTCTTGGGGGTCAAATTGTAGGCGTTCTCGAACTCAATCTTCTTAACGTCCTCGGCGCCCTTCAGCTTATGCGTAGCCACCAGCTGGCCCTTACCGTTATCGCTGATGGTCGTCACAATGGTGTAGACGTTTTCGTCGTAGGTGATGCCACCAGCGTTGCCCTTGACCTCGCGCAACGTGTAGGTGTGCTGACCGATCTCGGTGTACTTGATAGCGCTGAACGTAACCTTGCCGTCAGCGGCGTTCGCAACGGTCTCGATAAGCTCGGAGTCCTCGCCCTTAACCTCGCGCAACTCAAAGCTGAACTCGCCGGCCGTAAGGTCGCGCCCGGTCAGGACCTTGGTCACGGCAATCTGGTCGGTAACGCTGGATTCAACAGGATTCGTAGCGTAGGTGTTCCTGAACTCGGTCACGTCGGCTTCGCTCCAAGCCACCTTCACCTCAGCGCTCAGCTCACCCTTCTTGTTGGGCGTTACCGTCACGGTAATCTTCGCAACGTTCTTGCTGTAGGTGATGCCATCGATAGTTTGACCAGCGTTCTTCTCGCGGACCTCATAGGTGTACTTGCCCGGCTCGGCATAAGTAATCTTGCCAAAGTTAATGGCTGCCTTGCCCTTGTCGAGATCGGCATTGGTCACAGTTACGGTCGCGGGGTCGGGCATCGGGGCATTGTTGTCGGACGTCGCGGAGAGCTCAAACTCAAACGCATCCGTACCCGTCCACTCGCGGCCCTCGAGCACCTTGGTCAGACCAAACTCCGCCTTGGTATCCACCGTTGCCGGCGTCATGCCGTACTTATAGCTAATCTTGCCGTTATTGCCCAGGTGAACGTCAACCTCTGTTGCGTTCGACTTGGCGGATGTGTTGTTCCACTTGGAATTGAGCACGTCAGTCGCGGTACCAGTGCTGTTGCTCTTCTTGGTGGTATGGAGCTCGTCGATAAAGGCCAGACGCGCGGTTCCCGCGCTAAACGAAAGGTTGTCGTCCTCGTCGGCAACAAGAGCGTCGTCAAACTTCGCAGCGTCGCCGCCGATAAACTCGATGACGGCAGAGGCGGGCTTGGCCTCGCCGTTTTCGCCCTGCTCCTCAAACTCGTCCTTGTAGTAATAGATGTCGTCGGCAGCCAGCGAATCCTTCGCAGGCTGCGTGCAATCCTCGTCCACATAAATGGGAGTCTGCTTCTGGAAATAGTAATAGCGGTTGGTGTCGGCAGGCTCAAAGTTTGCGATCGTATCGCCCAGCGCGCCAGCATTCCACTTGTTCGCGTAGAAGTTAACGGTCTTGGAACCGTTCTCCGCGGTGGTCGTATTGCTCTTGATGTAGTCCTCGAGCCCCTTTACGTTCTTGGGCGTAAACAGGTTATCGAGCGCTTCTTTCTTGACGCTTGAGGTGTAGTTCACCTGAATGGGCTCAGTATTGTCGACCGTAAGCACGCCGTCGGTGATCTTAAAGTGGCGCAGCGGAATCAGCGACGCAGGAATCTTAACCGTTACGATATCGCCGGTCTGAGGCTTGCCCTCTTCGGCATGCTGAACGGTGATGACCAGGTTCGCAGCGGCACCAGAAAATGTGTAGGTGTCGACGTTACCCTCGGGCTTCTTTGACGGTTTTTCAAACGTCTCGCCGCCATACACGACGGACGTAAAGTCGTCGACCTGCATAAAGTCGCCCAGCTCATCGGTAAACGTAATGTAGCCAGACTTATGCTCGCCATATCCACTGTGAGTTTTGGTTGGGTAACCAGCCTGGATAATGCTTCCGGAGATATCTTTGAAGATTTCCTCGAGCTCGGCGGCGCTGGTTGCCGACTTGTAGTAATTGGCGTTTTCTGCGCGCGCACCAAAGTTGATGGTCCATTTGCCCAAGAAAGAAATGCTGGATGAGGCGGCAGGATAGTTGCTCGACACGGCATGCATGAACTTATTCTCTTTGATTGTGCCATCAGCCGTGGGATCGGCATTGGGATTTACACCGTCAAAGATGCCGATCGTGTAAATGTCGGCACCTTTATTCTTGAGGTTCTTGGCGCTAAGGATGGCGCTATTGGCAACCTTGGCCTCGAATCCATTAGAACTCGTAGGTGAGCCATCGGTGAAGAAGACAACGACCTTCTTGGCATCAGCGCGCCCAGACGAAATGCCCTCGGCCAGCTGTAAGCCATAATCGGCTCGCGTGGCGCCAGCGGGACTGATGGAGTCGATCGTACTCTTAAGGCTCTCCGCGTCCTCGCCCTTGCAGAGCGTCAGCTTCTTCATGGTCTGCGAGTAGTTATAGCCGTTTTCATCCCTGTCGTTGCCGACCGTGGTAGACCTCTTTGTTCCCGCAAACTTTACGATGGCAACCTGATGCTGCTTGGATTCATCTGTGATGCTTTGGTTTTGCGTGGCGATGGTGTCAATAAAGCGATTGGCGGCCGTCTTCAGCGCGTCAATACGCTTGGTACGGTCGCTTCTACTCATCTCATCATCCATCGAGCCTGAAGCGTCCAACACCATCACGATGTCGAGCGGCTTGCCGGAAACCGTCGTATCGGATGTCGAGGAAATAGCAGACAGCGTGGTCAGGAAATCTGAATCTCCGTTCTCGATTGCCTTGACCGTCTTGTCGGTCCAGATTCGGCCGACGTTTTGAGTTGTCACTTTCTTGCCTTCATAGCCACCGGCCCAGAACTTCCAGTAGTTGCTGGTGTCAGGGTCGACGACCTTTCCGGTCATTGTCGGTCCGTCCATTCCGGTGCTGGACCTGGCGTTGGCCTCGGGCAGCATGGCAAATGCTGCAGCCGGCAACACCAACACTACGGCCAGTATCACCGCCAAGAGACCCCTCGTGTACCTACTCATCGCGTCTCCCTTCTCGCGGTCTCAAACCTTGCATCAGCCTAAAGTTACGGAATGAGACACAATTTGAGCAGGTGACACACGTTCCAGATTCGGTTTTGAACGTGAGACAAATGTCTCACCAAAGTTAAGACACGAGGGTTTTCGCAGGAAAACAGGTGCGACTCAAGATCGACGGCCAAAATCGCCCGTTTTCTTCCACCCCCGAGGGAGTGACCGATGGCGCTCGCCACGAAATTGGCCCATCTACTACGTTTGACTCGATACCCCCGACCATACCCGCTTTTCATGCAAAATCGCAGGCGTTCTACCTGCGGTTTTGTTTTTGCGGTTTTCAGTACGGTCGGAGGTTCGCTATCTAGCCCCGTAAACCGGCATAGTTTTGTTAACGGCAGCCTAACCGCGCGTTTAAGCGCGGGGCCGGCGGGGCATTTTTGCCCCGCCGGCCCCTATTCCAGCTCTATTCCAGTGCTACTCCGGCTTGGTTTCTACCGTGGGAGTCTTGTCCGCTGCGACTGGAGTGCGGGCGGTGTCCATAGTCAGGCAGTGTTTGGGGCAGCTCTCGATGCACTCACCGCACACCACGCAGGCGTACGGATCGATCGACCAGGTACCGCCCTTGCGATCGACCGCGAGCGCGCCCGCCGGGCAACGACGCGCGCACATCCCGCAGCAGATGCACACGTCCATGTCGTTAACGATATGTCCGCGCAAACGCTCGGGCGCCGAGAGCTTCTCCTGCGGATAGCACACCGTTACCGGCTGCTTGACCATAGAGCCCAAGGCCGTCTTGGCAAATGTCAGCAAACTCATGCCGCGCCTACCTTTCCGTGCAGCTAATGCAGGGGTCGATGGTCAAGATAATCATGGGCACGTTGGCAATGAGCACGCCCTGCAGCGCATGCGTCAGACCCGCCAGGTTTTGCGATGTCGGCGTGCGCACGCGGAAACGGTCCAGGTTCTTGGTGCCGTTGCCGCGCACATAGTAGTACGCCTCGCCGCGCGGCTGCTCAATCACAACCTCGCCGCGCGCGCCGTCGGCCGGCGTAAGCTTGGTACGCCCGCCGATACCGTCATGCGGAATCTTGCCCACAAGCTCCTTGATAATGTCCATGGCCTGCGTAACCTCGGCACAACGCACCTGGCAGCGGGCATAGCAGTCGCCATCGGTAGCAACGATGGGCTCAAATGCAGCCAGGTCCGCATAGGCGCCGTCGCCGAACATGCGCACGTCGTAATCCACGCCCGAGGCGCGACCGAACGGACCGACCATCGTAAGCTCCAGCGCGTCCTTCTTGCTGATCACGCCCACACCATGCAGGCGCTCGCCGCAGCTGTCGTCGTCCAAAAAGGTATGCACCAGGGCCTCGTAGTCGGGTCGCATGGCGTCGAGCGTCTGGGCAATGCCCGCCAGCTCGGAGTCCTCAATGTCGTGCTTAAGGCCGCCGATCTCGTTGATCGACAGAATCACGCGACCACCGCACGTACTCTCAAAGATCTTGAGAATCTGCTCGCGCAGGGTCCACGACCGATAGAACAGCGCCTCAAAACCAAAGGCGTCGGCGAGCAGGCCCAGCCACAGCAGATGCGAGTGGATGCGCGAAAGCTCGTGCAAAATGGTGCGGATATACTGCACGCGGCCGGGCACCTCGATGTCGAGCATGCGCTCGCAGGCGCTGGCATAGCCATAGCTGTGACCCACGGCGCAAATGCCGCAAATGCGCTCGGCGATGTAGCCAAACTGGTGCATGTCACGCTTTTCGGTGAGCTTCTCGAGTCCGCGGTGCACAAAGCCGATCTGCGGAATTGCCTCGATAACGCGGTCGTCCTCGAGCACCAGGTCCAGGTGAAGCGGCTCGGGCAGCACCGGGTGCTGCGGGCCAAACGGAATAACGGAGCGATGTGCCATGGACCTTACGCCTCCTTTTTCTGCTTATCGCGGGCGGCTTTGGCGGCAAGCGCCGCGCGAACCTTGGCCGCTTTCTCGGGATCCATGGCGGCGAGCTTTGCCTCCATCTCGGCAGCCTTGAGCGCGTCCTTGGCGGCAGCCTCGTCATGCTGAGCATCGGAGCCGGCAGCCGCAGCGGGCTGAGCGACGGCAGCGCCCGCAGCATCGCCGACGCTCGCAGCGCCCTCCCCTGCAGCAGCCGCGGCGGCCTTCTCGGCCGCAGCCTTGCGCGCCTTGGCCTCGGCAGCGGCACGGACCTTCATGGCCTTCTCGCGCGCAGCCTTAACCTCGGGCGTGATGACGCTCATGGGCTCGGCAGTCGAGACCTGGTAGAAAAAGCCCTTAAAGTCAATCTGCATGTCGGTAATGGCAAGCCCAAACAGGTCGTGTGCCTCATTTTCAAACGGGAACACCGCAGGGTAGTACGAGCTGATGGATGGAATCTCCTGGTACTGGTCGATGCCCTCAACCACCAGGTTCTCAATCGCATAGCTGCCGTCCTGCGCGATCTGCTCCTGGGCAGCACGAACGTTGATGAACGTATAGACCAAGCGATACGTGCCGTCGTCCACATTGCGCTCGGCGTGCATCTGTACAAAGCGGGCACCGGAACCCTTGAGCGCCTGGACATGCGACAGCAGCGCATCGAGCTCGACGGTGGTATAGATTGCCTTTTGCATTACTCGGCCCCCCTTGCAGCGGCGGACGCGGCGGGCGTCCCATCAGGTGCGTCGCCAGCGGCGGGCGCGTCGCCGGCCTCAGCCGCGGCCACAAATCCGTCCTCGCCCAGCTCAACGCCGCCATCCCAGGTAGCAGCACCGCCCACGGTAAGCGGGTCGCCGCCGGCGCGCATCACGGCCTCCTTCTGGTCCAGAATGCCGCACGCCTCCACGATGGCGTCGATCACCGTCTCGGGACGAATGGCGCATCCTGGCGCGTACACATCCACGGGAATCGCGCGGTCCACGCCGCCGATCACGTTGTACGCATCGCGGAACACGCCGCCCGAGCACGCGCAGATGCCGCACGCCACCACGCACTTGGGCTCGAGCATCTGGTTGTAGATCTGGCGCACGACGGGCAAGTTCTGGGCGTTGACCGACCCCGTCACCAAAAAGATGTCCGCATGTTTGGGGTTGCCGGTGTTGACCACGCCAAAGCGCTCCGCATCGAACAGCGGCGTGAGCGAGGCCAGCACCTCGATATCGCATCCGTTGCAGCTCGAGCCGTCGTAATGAATAACCCACGGCGAGCGCGACATTTTATGATCCATGGATGCCGCCTCCTAAATAAACACGTCGACGAGGATGGGCATAAGGTTGAGCAGGCCAAACACCAGCGCCACGCCCCAGCCGAGCTTAAAGCAGCTGCGCCAGGTGCTGCGCGCGAAGGTATTGTCAATCAGCACCTCGACAAAATACGTCATGACCATAACGACCAGGGCGACCAACCAGCTCACCGGGTTGTCCCAAACAAAGAACATGCCCACCCACATCAAAAACAGCACGGTCTCGCACCAGTGCATAAGGGTCATCTTGGCCAGCGTGCCGCCGCTCATCTCGGTGGCGACGCCCTGGACGATCTCCTGATGCGCGTGATGCGAGTACGAAAGATCGAACGGCGACTTGCGCAGTTTGATGGTAAGCACCGCGAGCAGTGCGAGGAAGATGGGCGCGCTGTACACGATGATGGGGGCCGGCTGCCCCGTCACGGCGATGGAATCGAAGCTATCGGTGGCAAGGTACAGGCCCACACTCATCAGCAAAACGGCGGGCTCGTAACTCATGACCTGCAGCAGCTCGCGGTCGGCGCCGACCTGGGCAAACGGGCTTTGCGTCGAGGCGGACGCCAGCACCACAAAGATCGCAGCGAGGGTAACCATAAAGGCGCATAACAGTGTGTTGGAACCCGACACAAAGATGCCGCCGCCCACCACGGTAAAGACGAGCGCGCACGCCATGTAGGTATCGTCCACGGTGTTTACGCTGGCAGGGGCTTTGCGCAGGAGCTTGGCTACATCGTAGAACGGTTGCAGCAGACGCGGTCCCACGCGGCCCTGCATGCGGGCGGACAGCTTGCGGTCGATGCCGTCGATCAGGCCACCAACCAAAGGCGCCAGCAGGGCAAACGCCACGGTGCCTATAAAGATGCCCACGACGCCCGAGCCTTCGAAATACTTGCCGCGCAGCACCGAGGGCTCGCCCATGGCGAGCGTATCGGGACCAATCCATGCGCAGCATAGCAGCGCGAACAGGATGATGCTGCAGCACACGATGCTGCCCGCGGGGCCAATGCGCTTCTCGCCAAGGGCGTCCTCCAGGTACCAATTGCACTTTTCGGCCTTCACCTCGTGTCCCATCGAGCCGCGGAAATGACGGTAATTGTCGGTTCCCACACCCGAAAGATATACGTTTACGTGCGGTTTGTTGCTCACGCGGAATGAAGTCAGCAGCACCACGGCGATAAAAGCCACGATAACCACCATTAGATACATGGCATCCTTGCCAATAACATACGGCACGCGGCCAAACACCATGGCCAAGTAAGGCGACACCAGACCGCTCGAGATAATCGGGAACGCTACACAGCACAGAATCAGCAGCGCGGCGATAGTGTTGAGCGCTATCCATTCGGTCTTATGGACATTGCCCTCCACGTTTTCGGCCGTAGAATCCACGCCCGAGAGCTTGGCGAGCCACTTGCCCCAGAAGAAGAACGTCGCGGCCGAGCCAAAGGCCAGCACCATGATCATGAGCACATTGCCGGTCTGCGCAAACGCCACCAGGGCGCCCCACTTAGACACGAGCATGCCAAACGGCGCCACGAACATGCCCATGATGCCCAGCATCATCAGGCGCGTCAGGTGCGGCATGCGGCTGAACATGCCGTCCATGTCCTCGATATTGCGGCTGCCGATATGATGCTCGGCCGTGCCCACGCACAGGAACAGCAGCGACTTTGCCACCGTATGGAACAAGATCAAGAAGATGGCGGCCCACACGGCCTCGGGCGCGCCGACACCCAGGCAGGCACTGATGAGGCCCAGGTTGGAAATGGTGGAGTACGCGAGCACACGCTTGGCATTGCTCTGCGAGACGGCCATGAGGGCGGCGAGCAAAAACGTGATGGCGCCCACGCTCGTGACCATAAAGCCGGTCACGGGATAGGTGGCGTACAGCGGGCTCAGCTTGACCATCAAAAACACGCCGGCCTTGACCATGGTGGACGAGTGCAGCAGGGCGCTCGTGGGCGTGGGGGCGACCATGGCGCCGAGCAGCCAGGTGTGGAACGGCATCTGTGCGGCCTTGGTAAGCGCGGCGATCGACAGCAAGACGACCGGCAGCACCAGCAGCGCGGATTGCGCGGTTCCAGCGCCGGAAAGCTCGATCATGCCCGAGATGGTCAGCGGTACGCCGTTGACGTGCAGGAACATAAGGCCCGCCAAAAACGCGATGCCGCCCAGCATGTTGAGGATGATCTGGGTAAAGGCGTTTTTGATGGCCTCGGGCGTGCGCGTATAGCCAATCATAAGAAACGAGCACACGGTGGTGATTTCCCAGCCGCAGAACAGCCACTCCAGGTTGTCGCTCGTCACGATGACGAACATGGCCGAAAGGAACAGGAACATAAGCGCCAGGAACTGCGGGCGTCGGTCGGGCGCGGTCTGCCCACGCAGCGCGGCCTCGTGCTCATCGTGCGCCTGGAAGTCCTTCATGTAGCCCAGGGCATACACGCAGATCAGGCTGCCGACAATGCCGACGGCGAGCACCATGATCACGCTCATATAGTCCAGGTAGAGCGGCGTGGCGGTGACGACCTCGGCCGTGGGCAGCGTCATGGCAGCGAAGGCAACCGAACCCACCAGCTGCACCACGCCGAGCACACCGGTAAGCGCGTTCCTATATTTGAACGCGTTGTACAGGATGACGGCGCACAGAATTACGTCGACGACGGAGCTGATGATCGAGAGCACATGCGAGGTGCCGGGGGCAACCTCAAAGCCCTGCGGACCCATGCCAAAAAATAAGACGGCGACTACAACGGTCACCGCCATAATAATGCCGGAGCCTACAAGCCCTACCGCATCGCGGGCTCGGTCACTGCGCGCGAGCAGCATGCCCATCGCCGGTAC
This sequence comes from Collinsella sp. LCP19S3_B11, assembly GCF_052121915.1. Lineage (NCBI taxonomy): Bacteria > Bacillati > Actinomycetota > Coriobacteriia > Coriobacteriales > Coriobacteriaceae > Collinsella > Collinsella sp. LCP19S3_B11. The sequence goes on along the minus strand of NZ_JBQKDI010000001.1, from coordinate 111,265 downwards.
CAGCGGAAACAGGGTAAGGAAATACAGTAGCGTCATACCATCACTCCCCCATGCAAAAACGCTGCAATTATTTAATGTTATAGCTCAAATTGGGAGTTCAGGCGGCAGGTTTTCGGTCAACTGGGGAGTTTTAGGCGTATGGGGTAAGGGCACGTCCGCTTTGGAGCAGAGAGGCGACGCTCCCCCTCTCGTAGCGGCGGGCGCACGGGCCACTGCGCGCGGTTTATTGACCACTTTGAAGGATGTCCCGATAGACTCGCGGCGGTCCAAAAAGTTGGCGCGGCAAGAAAAATGCGCCCCTGCGGACGCACCATCCCGTTCGCTATTCCGCCTTTTTAACGCGCGGTTTACGACCCCGCGGCTTATCGACCAAGGCGGCCTCGCCACCGTCGCGATACTGTCGGCACCAAGCTTTAACCGAAGACTCGCTGGGGATCTTGTGCTTGACCATGACCTCACGCACCGTCAGACCGTGTTCCAAGCGGTCCTTAACCACGGCAAGCTTAACGTCAAACGAATATGTGTGGTGATGAGAGCCCGCATTGAGAACGGCGTCGGCGCCGCCCACGGCATACGCACGGGCCCACTGACGGGCTGTGGCCTGGGGGATGCCAAGCTCTGCGGCGAGCGCGCGATGGCCGACCCCTTCTTGGAGGATCTCGACAGCGCGCTGCCTAATCTCGGGCGCATGCGTGCGAGTCCTTGTTGTTTCTGACATACCTGCCACTTCTACTTCTTAGCCTTAAACGTTAAATTGCTTTCTTACGTGCAAGTTAGATAGTAGCATTTTACTGTTTGCTCAAAGCAGTTAATTAAAATAGACGCGGCGCTATCTGGGAATTTGACACCAATTTACGACATTTCTTTATTGATTATTTACGCTGGTAACTAGCTCGCAGCTAATCGTCATTCGCTTGCCAGCAAAATTGGCATCTCTTTATATCCTTTGGAATAGAGGGTATGATTATTAACCCCTCCTCCAATAATTTTGAGCAGCCTGCAAGGCAGTAGACGCCTCAATCCCCATGATTAGCGCGCATTGCCGTCCACCGGGGCAAAACAAAAAGGGCGGGACCTGCTGCGCTTGCAGGCCCCGCCCCGATTGACACCCGATGGGACGCGGCCGGGCGAGACAGATCCGTGCTACCGCCCCGCCGGGCCGCGATATTCAACTACAGCTCGTTGGCCGCGTGATATGCCGTGCGAATGGCGTTCGCAATGTCGGCGGTGCGCTCGCCCGAGCAGTCGCCCACACAGGTCACGGGCACCGTAACGCCATCCAAGTCAAACGCGTTGGCCTTGGAACCGACGGCCATCACCACGTAATCGCAGGCGATCTTCACCGGCTCCTCGGCGCCGTCATCGGCAGTGCGAATGGCCTCCACGCCCTCGTCGGTAATGGCGGTCAGACGGGTCTTAACATGCTGCTCCACGTTGTGCTCTGCAAAGTCGCTCATAATCAGCGGCAGAATGGTCTCGGACTCGCCCGCGGCAATCTTGTCGAGCATCTCCACGATCGCCACTTCGCAGCCGTGCTGCAGCAGGTACTCGGCAGTCTCGGTGCCCACCAGGCCACCGCCAATGACGGCGACGCGGCCCGTAAGCTCCACCTTGCCGGCCAGCACGTCCCAGCTCGAGACGACCTTCTTAGAATCGGCACCCGGAACAGGAATGACCACGTCGTGCGCGCCCACAGCCACAATCGCGGCGTCGGCGGCGTTGAGGTCCTCAGTGGTAGCGGCATGGTTGAGCTCAACCTTCACGCCCAGGCCGGGCAGAATCTTCTCGTAATACTCGACCGAGCGCATGATCTCGTCCTTGCGCGGAGGCGCGGCCGCCAGCACAATCTGGCCGCCCAGATGATCGCTCGCCTCGTAGACGGTCACGTCGTAGCCGCGCTTGGCCGCCACGCGCGCGGCCTCCAGACCGGCAATACCGCCGCCCACAACGGCGATCTTCTTGTCGCCCTCGCCCGGCTTAATGGCGATGGTAGCCTCGTCGCCGTTCTCGGCATTGAGCACACACGAGATGTACTTGCGGTTTTGAATCGCATCGACGCAGCCCTTGTTGCAGTTGAGGCACTCGCGGATGGGCTCGCCCGTGGCGGCCTTTAGCGCAATGTCGGGGTCGCACATGAGCGAGCGGCCGTAGGCGATGATGTCGGCGGCGCCGTCTTCCAGGATCTTCTCGCCAGCCTCGACCGAGACAACACGGCCCACAGTTGCCACCGGCACGGAGACCAGGGCCTTGACGCGCTCGGCCACGGGCAGCGTCCAGTTGTAGGGCATGGCGCCCATGGACGGAATGGTGTCGCCCATATTGCCGGTGTGGTTGGCTTGTGCAACCTGGATCATATCGATGCCCGCGCCCTCGAGCAGCTTGGCAAACTCGCAGGCCTCATCGGGCTGCAGGCCGCCCTTGCCACGCAGCGTGCCGTCGGGGTTCTCCATGATCACGGGGAGCTTATACTCCACCATCAGCTGCGGCGCGGCTTCCTTGATGGCAGCGACGACCTCCAGCGCGTAGCGAACACGGTTCTCAAACGAGCCACCGTACTCGTCGGTTCGCTTGTTGAGGATCGCGGAGCACAGCGAACCCACCAGGCGGTCGCCGTGGACCTCGATGGCGTCGATGCCGGCCTGCTGTGCGCGAGCGGCCGAGGCAGCGATGGCCTCCTTGATCTGGGCGAGCTGCTCTACGCTCGCCTCGTTCACAAAGTGCTGCATGTCGTGGTGCAGCTTGGCGTATGCTTGCTTGCGGATTTCGTTGGACTCGGCCATCTTGGCGGCAAAGGTCTCCTCGTCGCCGGCGGCCTTGGCCTCCTGCGCGGCTTTGGCTGCAGCCATGGAGCCCATGACCATGCGGCCGACACCGGGCACGTCGTACTCGGGGTGGAACAGCTGCAGCGCGACCTTGGCACCGTGCTTGTGGACGGCGTCGGCCAGCGCCTTAAACGTGGGGATCTGGGCGTCGGTCGCCAGCTTGGGCGTGGGGCTTGCGGTCGTGACGGGAGCGACGTCGCCGATGACGATATAGCCCACGCCGCCACGGGCCAGACGCTCGTAAAAAGCCAGGCTGCGCTCGCCGATGGAACCGTCGCGCTCCTCATAGCCGGTGGTCAGCGGCGGGAACATAATGCGGTTCTTGAGCTCAAGGGGGCCAACCGTAATGGGCTGGAGCAGCTTGGACGCAGGTGCGGTCATGAACATTCCTCTCTTGTAGACGCGGCGGCGATGGTGCCGCGTAGTTGTTTAGAGGATATGGCATGGGGGTACAGCGGCACAACGAAAATCGGCGGATAGCAGGCAGCGGCAGGCGGATGGGGCGGGGCGGCCCGTCGGTTTGTCTCAATCTGTAACAGCTACCCAGCAAAACCGGGTCTTACTGTTACAGATCGAGATATTCCTCTCGACCCATCCTCAACAATCTAAATCTGTAACAGCTAGACCCACTTTTGACCCCTACCTGTTACAGATCGAGACAATAGAAACCATCCCAACAAAACGTCTCGATCTGTAACATCTATCGACCAAAACCGGCCCTAGGCGTTACAGATCGAGACAAACCAAACCGGGCTTCCGAATAATCTTGATCTGTAACAATTAGACGACAAAAATCGCTCCTCGTGTTACAGATTTAGACAAACGGAGGCTGGCGTGCTGGTTTGTCTCGATTTGTAACGGCCAGACGTCCAAATCGGGTCCATCTGTTACAGATCAAGATATTGTTTGAGAAGCTGCGGACCGTACCGAAAACACGATCCCGGAATAACAAAAAAGCTCGTCGGCTAGGCCGACGAGCTGCAAGTTCTTGGTCGCGGGGGCAGGATTTGAACCTACGACCTCCGGGTTACGGATATGGCGGGCCGTCAAACAGCGATTGGACTAAAGCCGGGCCTTCCACAGTGTTTAGTCCTATAAACAGTCCAACATCTTTATTTCTAGTCGTTAGATTGGACTAAAATGACTTTGATTTCGGTATTTAGTCGTATCTTACGACTAACTATCAGCCACGAGACCGTTAGGAGCGATCTTGTACTACAGCGATCACGACGTCCTTGAACTCATCGCCCGTATCGAGAAGCCCTACGAGAGCGAGGTTATCGAGCTCAAGGAAGCGAAAAACGACTTCAGTTTCAAGAACCTCGGGAAGTACTTCTCCGCCCTGAGTAACGAAGCGGTCCTGCGCGGGAAACAAGACGCCTGGCTCATCTTCGGTATGGACAACGACAAGGTCGCATGCGGAACCGCTTACCGAGAAGGAAATCCGGCCAACCTTAGATCCCTTAAAAAGGAGATTGCGGACCGCGCGAACAACCACCTCACCCTGAGAGAGATCCATGAACTCAGGATTGACGGCAAACGCGTCCTCGCGTTTCAAATCCCCGCCGCAACGCCGGGCATGCCAACGGCGTTCAACAATGCGGCATGGGCGCGCGAGGGCGAATCACTCGGGCCACTCCCCATCGATAAGTACGAGCAGATACGCCAAATGCGGAGGCCGGACTGGAGTGCCCTCGAAATCGAAGAAGCAACCTTCGAGGACCTCGACCCCGAAGCCGTGAAGAAAGCGGTGGGGCTCTTTCTCTCCAAGCACCGACGGCATTCCGGGGCGTTCGCGGACATGGATGACCGCACGATTCTCGACATGGCAAACCTAACCAGAAACGGCAAGATCACCCCGACGACACTCATCCTGCTCGGAAGGCCGGAATCCACCCGCTTGCTCGATGGGATGAGCCCGCGCATCACCTGGACTCTCTATGCCTCCAATGGATCGGTAACCTCTTACGAGCACTTCAAACCACCCTTCCTTCTCGCGATTGACCAGGTACTCGGGAAAATCCGCAACGAGAAGTACCGGTTCAACGCAAATGGCGCGAGTCTGTTTCCCTTTGAGGCTGACCAGTACGAACCCGAGATCATCAGAGAGCTCCTGAACAACTGTATCGCCCATCAAGACTATTCCATGCAGGGGCGAATCAACGTCGAGGAATTCGAGGATCACCTCGTTTTCCTAAACGAAGGGTCCTTCATTCCGGAGACAATCGAAAATGCGATGCGGCCGGGTTTTAAGCCAAGCTACTACCGCAACCCCTTTCTTTCCGAGGCGATGGTGCAGATGGACATGATCGACACCATCGCCATGGGAATCCCCAAAGTATTCCAGATGCAGAGAAAGCGATACTTCCCCCTACCCACCTACGACCTTTCGGATCCAACCCGCGTGCGCGTAAGTGTCTACGGTAAGACCATCAATGAGAGCTACAGCAGGCTACTCTATGCTAAGCCGGACCTTCCGATGGACGTCGTCTACCTTTTGGACAAGGTTCAAAAAGGCGAGGAAATCACGAACGAGGAGGCCTCAGAGCTGCATCGACTCAAGCTTATCGAAGGCAGGTACCCCCATATCTCCATCACGAACGCCCTTGCCTCGAAGACGGGACAGGAGGTGTCTTACACGCGCAGCAAAGGCCTCAATGAAGAGGCCTGCAAGGCGCTTGTCATTCAGATGCTCTCAGAAACGGGGCCCGCACCACGTGCGAAAATCACCGCCCTCATCAACGATCTTCTCCCCTCGGGCCTTACCGACGCGCAAAAGGCCAAGAAGGTATCGAACCTTCTAGCGAAAATGAAGAAGGTGGACAAGACCATCGATAGCGACGGAACGGGAAAGACCGCAAGATGGCATGCCCTGTAACATCGTGATAGATCTTACCGTCAGATGCACGGCCCCCAACAGACCGACCGCGATGCGTCCGGGCACCTTACCGGGCGCATCGTCTAGCATCGGAATCCTTGCTCGCGATATCTATCCCCACCAGAATCTGGATACCGCAAGCGTTGTTTTCGATGACATCCCCGCATTTTGTAGTCAGAAAACAGTCGGCTTATAGGACAAAAAGTGTGTCCAATAAGCCCAGTAATTGCCGAAGCGCTTTTAAAGTCCGATCTCCGCGATTACTCTTTTCATCTCGAGGGCCCATCCGAGCTGCTCCTCGATGTACCCCGGCCATGCGTCCTGGTGGCCCTTGACGGGGTGGCCCGCCTTGTAGAAGCGCAGTCCCGAGGCCTTTTTCGCATCGAAGGGTGCCGCCGTCAGCCCGAGGCGCTCCTCGAAGATTCCGCTGTTGGCGATGGCGCGGTGCCCAATCTCCTTGTCGTCGTCCACGTACAGCTCGATGCCCGTGCGGCCTTTGTGCGTATCGATGAGCAGGGCGAGATGGTATGCCGAGACCCCCAGGCGAAGCGTCGACCAATGGTCCTTGCTGGGCTTCTGCGGGCTGAACTCCTTGAGGAACTCCGGATGGCCGCCCGCCACCTCGCGGTAGGCCGTCCAGTACGCCAGCTTGACCTTCTCGGTCTCGCTGAGCCCCTCGGAGAGCCTCACGGTCTTGGTCCACTCGTTCGGCTGCTCGACCACGTTGAAGCGCGGGGCGGGCAGGGAGTCCCCGATCCTCCAGAGCTCGACCTCGACCAGGAAGAACCCGAAGTCGCTGTCGGTGTGCTGGTTGAGCCACTCGATTGCCTGGCGGTGCTCGTCGCGGGCGTGCGCCACGACCCAGATGACAACCTCGGCGTCCTTGCCGGCGGCATATGTAATCACCTTGCCGAGGTGGTCGTGGTTGGTGTCCTCGAGCTGGTTCTCGATGATCACCTTGCGGCCCGTACCGGACTCCTGCGCGTAGATATCCACGTTGAACGAGCCGACCGACGACTCCGTCTCTATGAGCTCGAGCTCGATTCCGACCGCCATCCCGAGGGTTGCGAGATTCTGCTCCTCGGCCAGCCACTTGGTGAAGTCGTGGGCCTCATGCGGCCACACCTCGCGCAGGGGAACCTTCTGGATGGTGTCCAGGTTATAAGTCTTCATCCGTCACCCTTTCGCCCGATGCGTGCCTTTCGCAGTCTTCAAGTTAACTGCCATATCTGGCTCCTCTTTTTGTTCTAGTTTACCGAATCGGCTTATAGCCCAACGGGGCCCGACCGTTCCGCAGTTGCGGGGCCTGCCGCCTGTGGCAACAACCTGAGCTCCCCTGCAAGTCTCCTCGACCCGCCTTTGAGGCTGACGAACGTGAGGCCTCCCGAGACGAAGCCGCCGATGACCGGAACGACCTTGCTCACCGCGTCGCCGAAACTGCTTTTGGTGATTTTGACGCCGATTCCGGCAAGGACCTTTTTGATGATCGGGTAGTAGCTTGTCTGCGTAAGAGCCTTGTTGGCGACCTTCTTGGCGATATTCGACTGGACCGTTTTGGAAAACGCCGTCAACGCGGAGTTGGCCCCGCTGACCCCGACCATCACGGCCAGGAGAAGGGCAAAAGCCGCCAAGGTCTCATCGTCCATCTCGTCGCAATCGCCGATGAAGGACTGCCAGCCGTAGAGATACGCCAGTTTCTGCATGATTCGAAAGGCGTGGACATAGTACTGCGTCACGTCCGCCGGGATTGTTCCGAGCATCGCTAACCCGCCGGGTAATCCCGCAGAGAACGAAAGAACGGTCGATTTCTTCGTCTCGAAATCAATAACGTCCATAGCAATAGAGTCGACAAGGTTGGAATCCACCCCAGCGGCAGCCGGACTTGCTGAAATCGCGAGCTCCACTCGCTCTTCCGAGACGCCTCGCTTCCGGAACTCAGAACGGAGGAAATGGTCGCGCTCGATCGCCACGCCCTTCAGCCTCATCACCTTTTTCAGGAAAGCAATGGCATATCTCTGGGCTTCCTCCTCCTGCCGATCAGCTTCGGCCTTTAGGTCCCTGATACCCTCCTCCACGGAATCGGGATCGGATAGCTCCGCTCCCTCTTTCGGCTTTACGGCACTCCCCTTCACGCTACTCACCGACCTTTTCGGCATACAGGTTGAACAGATGAGCGACGATCTTGTTTTCGTCGCCATTAAAGTCGACGCCATATGCTGATTCAACTGCTGCATCAAGCTCCGCATGCGCTTTCATGAGATCCGGAAAGAGAAACTCGTTGTCTGGGTCGTACATGTCGGCGAGAGTTGACCCCTGATGTGAGCTGCGGGCATCAAGGACGGCCTGGGCGCACATTTCAATTTCGGCCCTATGCGAATCTGTCAAATTCGGCCAAATGAAGTTGTTGTATACGATCGTATTGGAATAGTTGAAGTCACTTTTCAAACGCCCACAGACCGCACGCATCCAGCAGTTGTGGATAGCACTTGTTAGTATTCCAAATTCATATAGTCCGCCACCGTCTACGTAGTAAATCTTATTTCCGGGAATCATTCCGTTGGTTACAAAACCCGTTGGGACATACTTCCTCCTGCCCGAGGACACAGCGGGGAAGGCAATGTAGCTCTTTTCCTGAGGCGGCCTTACCTCATCGAACAGCCACGGAGTCTCTGCTTTTCGACGAGTTGCCTCTTTTGTAGACGTGAGTCTAAACTCGCGAACACGCTGCACCCGCTCCCTCGTGATCGGCATCTTTGTGAGGACTGCGGGGTCGATGCCATCCATCCATTAGCAATATCTCGAAGTACCCTTTATGTACTCTGCACCCATTGAAAACGGGCGGATCAATCCCTCCGCTTCCGGCTCACGTGCGACAAGGGCATCTCTTTCCTCTGCACTAAGGAGCAGGTTCCCATCATCGGTTGGCTGGCAACCTCTAACCATTGGAAGAACGTCGCAGAGGGGCCGCGAACGACGAGATACGAACATATCTTTAATTGGGGCCAAATATCCATTTATGTTGCCAACAACCTTTGGGGTCCCTTCTCGATCGAACAACACCTTTTCTTTTATGTGCTCCCTTGAAAAGCCGACGATGATTACGTGGACGTGCGCTTCATCTGAGGCCTGAGAGTCCCACTCAAAAGTCGGATATGCGAAGTCAATATGAACCCCGTTTTCGAACAGGGGCTTCCAAAGGGGCTCAACCTGCTGGCCCTGACAGATAGAGTTTGTTGAGACGAAGGCGCAACGGGTGTGATGTCCCGCCATATACTCCGAGGCCGTTTTATGCCAGCAAGCTACATAATCCAGCGATCCGGCCGATCTCCCAAATACGTTGGCGCGGTCTTCTTTCTGGGAATCCTCGAGACGCGCATTACCGATAAATGGGGGGTTTCCGAGAATGTAGTCGACTTCATCAGCCGGGACGACATCGTTCCAGTCGATGCGGAGAGCGTTCGCGTTGACGATGCCCTCGTAGTCCCTGAGCGGCAACTCCTGGTAGACGCGCTGCGTCACTTTTGCGGTGTCAGCGTCTGCCTGCTTCTCAGCGATCCAGAGCGCCGTGCGGGCAACGCAACAAGCGAAGTCCTCCAGCTCAATACCATGGAAGTTTTTTAGGTTAACCAGCACGTCGCGATCGCCGGAATCCTCAAAGCTGAACGACGTCTGCTCACCCTGGAGCTCGAAGAGGATGCGATTCTCCAGCTGTCTCAGGCAGAGATAGCTTTCGGTGAGAAAGTTACCGGAACCTGCGGCTGGGTCGAGGATGGAGATGCCACCGATCTTCTCGTGAAGGTCCTTGAGCGCACGGGTCCTCGCGCCGCCCGCGACGGGCTTAGCACACGCCTCGTCGAACTCGGCCTTGAGGCCGTCAAGGAAGAGCGGGTCTATAACCTTGTGGATGTTCTCGGGGCTCGTGAAGTGCTGGCCGTTTGCGCGGCGGTGGTCGTGGGACAGCGCCCCCTCGAAGATGGAGCCGAAGACCGTGGGGCTCACGCCCGACCAATCAAACTCCTGGCACCCCTCGACGATGAGCGTATGGCGGAAGCTCTCGGACAGGGGCGGAATCTCCGTCTTCTCGCGGAAGAGGCCGCCGTTCATGTAGGGCAGCTTCTTCAGCCAGGACTCGGCATACTTGTCGCGGTCCTCATCTTTGGTGTCGAGCCAAACAAACAGGTCCTTGAGGCCTCGCCTGAGATCGCCCGCTTGGAAGTGCGAGACGTAGTCGCGGAAGGCATTGGGGGCCACGAGTCCCGAGTCCTCGCAGAACATGAGGAACATGAGGCGCGTCATGAGCACGGAGAGCGCATGGTGATTCTCGGGCGCGTCGGGGTCATCGAACGCCTCGGCGACCTGGTCATGGAGTTTCGACATGATCTTGCCGGCCTCGACGGAAACGGCGCGGGAGATCGTGGCCGGGGCCTCCGTCCCGCCCTTGAGGAACTGAATGGCCGCGAGGTTCTTGGGGAGCTCGGCGAGCGGCAACTTGAAAAGAGGCTCCCGGCATAGCGAGTCCCGCTCGCGGTCGAAGACCCAAAACTCGGCAAAATTGCAAGCGATGATGTAGCGCGGCTGTTGGGAGAGGGGCATGCCCTGAGCGTAGGCGTTGCCCTGCTTCGCGGGCGTCACCTTGCGGCCCTGGCGCGTCTCCTCCTTGGCGAGGTCGATTCCCAGCGACTTCTGTTCGACAAGGGTTTTGGCTGATGGTATGAAGACGTCGATATAGCCCTCATGTGTGCTCGCGTCGGTGGAGACGGGCTTTTCGAACTCGAGCCTCGAGACTGCATCCTCAACGCCCAGGACGTTCTGATAGAAGTCGATCCAGAACCGCTGGGTGTCCTGGTTCTCAATTCCCTTGTTCGCCCACTTGCTTGCAAAAGCTTCTGCATCGGCTTTCTTCCCCGGCATACGGACCCTCACTTGATAGCCTTTTCCACTAAGAAAGATTCTACGTGCTAGTCCGGTCTTTTTTACCAGCGTTTGGCTTTATTGCACTCCGGTAGGCTTCTTTGTGCGTGGTTCCGTCTTATTTTCTTCGCTATTTCTTCGCCGCACTATTTAGCCAAAAGAAAACAGCTCAGAGGAACAATACCTCTGAGCTGCTAAAAGTCTTGGTCGCGGGGGCAGGATTTGAACCTACGACCTCCGGGTTATGAGCCCGGCGAGCTACCAGACTGCTCCACCCCGCAATGTCTGGGCGCCTCATATGCGCAAGAAAGAATATTACTCGGGAGTTCGGTGGACGGCAAGGAAAATCTCGTAGAGCATAATTCCTTCATATTTAAAACCCCTCAGCCCATATCACCGTAAACGAATCGCAGCCGAGCGCCGTCGACAGCACGTATACAATGGTGCGCGTCCTTTTATGCCGAAACCGGGAGTAGACATGCTGCTCGCTATCGATATGGGAAACACGCAGACGGCCATGGGCCTGTTTGACGGAGACGAGCTGGTGCAGTCGTGGCGGATGCCCACCGACCGCTCCTATACCGCAGATGAGATCCATGTGCGCCTGATGGGTTTTTTTAAGATGTACGGCCTTTCGCTCGACGCGGTCGACGCTATCGCCTTTGCGGGCGTGGTGCCGCAGCTCTCGCGCGAATGGCATGCCGTGGCCGACCGCATTGCCGCAGACGCCATCGTCATTGGGCCGCAGACGGCCGCCGTGACCAAGCTGCGCGCGGCGCGTCCCCAGGCCGTAGGTGCCGATCGCGTCGCCAACGCCGTTGCGGCTGAGACTTTCTACGGCGCGCCGGCAATCGTGGTGGACTTTGGCACCGCAACCAATATCGACGTCGTCGATGAGGACGGTTATTACATTGGCGGAGCGATCGCGCCGGGCATCCGCATCTCCATGGATGCACTTGCCGCCCGCGCCGCCAAGCTCGCCAGCGTGCCGCTCGAGGCGCCCGAGCACGCCATCGGCCGCGATACCGAGGAGTGCATCAAGGTCGGCGCCGTGGTGGGCACCGCCGCTATGGCCGAAGGCCTGGTCGCGCGCATGAAGCGCGAGCTGGGCCGCGAGGATGCCACCGTTATCGCCACGGGAGGCCTCGCCGGCATCGTCGCCGATTCGACCGATGCCTTCGACGTGGTCGATGGACAGCTCACCATTAAGGGTATCTGCGAAATCTACCGCCGCATGCAGGAGCTGGGGTAAGACAGGGACCGGAGCCAAGCGTGAGCATTGTCCTATCCCCTCGGTTTCTCTGACGCACGGACTAGGTGACTCTAGTTCTCCAACCCCTCCGTGAGCCAGATCAAGGGACTACGTTTCATCAAAACAGAAAGGTAGCGGGCCAGATCAACGTACTCTTTGCAGACAATACCGACCGTGAAAAGGTCCCCGCGGAGCTTGACGAACTCTTTAACAATCCCGTCCATGCGCTCCTGGCTCACGGGAGTGTGAAAGCTAACGGGAAACCTCGTCCCTTTGACCGACTTTACATAGTCCTTGACCATAAACTCCGTGAACATGCGGTTGATTACCCCCGCATCAGTCCGATGGCCTAGAAAAGCAGAGCGCGAGCTCTCCACGCTCCTCGAACAGTTCCAGATCGAAAAGCCCCACGTCAAGACGCCCCTCAGCACACGCAGACTCATATTCGATGCGCATCGACCCATCTGGAGCTATCTTTTCAAAATAGTCAGCTGGAAAGAGTACGTTGGCAACCCTTGGCATAGCAGCCCCCCCTTCGCAAACCTCAACCTCACCTTTCTTGCACGTCCACCGACGGCAGCGCGACGCTTGCCACAAAGAGCGGTACGCCGGTGCGAGACACGAGCGCTGCATAGAAAGGCCTGTCAAGCGTTATCTTGCGCGGCTCTGGCGGGTTCTCCGGCGGAAGGCCCGCGACAGCGACCATCACCGTGTACGCGCCGGCCTCTAGCCCGTTCTCATCGACAGCGAACTTCGCGCCATGGACAATCTGCGTTGGAGTCCCCTCTACCCCCACCATAGGTGTAAGCTCCATCGCAGTTGCCGTAGAGACGCCGGCGGCCTTTAGCAGCGAGCAGACGTCCGAGAGCGTCGACTCGCATTCAAAGCGAGGAATCCCCAGGTCGACGGGCTCCCATTCTCCCTCGCCTTGGGACAGACGCTCGAATAGCCCAAGCGCGTCATCAACATGATCATCCTCGCCGCTCGGAAGAACAAAACACACGCCGGCATCGGAGCTGAGCGGCAACAAGAAGGCAACCCTGCCGTTCTCGACGATCACCGCACAATCGCGCTTGCCACGCATAAACGCTGCTTGAACATCGCCGTTCTTTGCATGGAAGGTCTCAACTTTGGTCGATTCGCCGTCAAACGGATCCGCCCATGCATCCTTCATGTAAAGCGCGCTCACAAGACAGGCAAGAGCCACTGGTGATAACTCGATGCTTGGCGACAGTAGGCCGTGAGTTTGTTCGGCTATCCAATCGGTCACCCGTTGGCTAACGCGCGGATCGGCCAAGTCATCGATTGACACATGCACGCTGCATTTGTCGCACTCGTGCAGAAACGCCTCCGATGGGCTCGCGGACCTGGAAAGCCAAGCTGCCGTTGCCGTGCTCGCGTCATAACCGTCATAGCCCCAGTTCCGCTCCAGCTCGATGCCGAAGGGATCACGCTCGCTAAACATGTCGCCATCGCCCAGGAGCATGTCGAGCTCCCGACATGTGGCGCCCGAGGCACCCTTTCGTACAATCGTCAACAAGCTCGCGACGCACGCAGGCGACCAAACCCCGTTCTTGCCTTGAGCGAGTATTTTCTCGGATAGGGATTTTGCAACCCTCCATGCCTGTGGACACGCCGAATTTGCTTTGTCAGCCATAGTCTGCTCCCATCGTTAGGACATAAACTATTATTTCGCACGGCGCGGACACAAATCTCGCACCGGAAAGGCAACCCAATGGCTTTCTAAGAGGCTCAAAGCCTTTCTATTCCTCAAAAACGAAATTATTTCAGTTTTGAGGAATAGGCTCGAAGCACGCTAAGCCTCGCCGCACAGCCACCTCGCCAGGTCCACGATCTGCACTCCGTCGCGATCCGTGGCCTCGTGATGCGTGCGGGCGAGAATCATCTTGGGGTACGCGTCGCCAATGCTCAGCAGTGGCGAAATCTCGCGTTCAAATGTCTTATCCGAGCTGATGTCGTCGCTCACCTGAATGTAGAGCTTCTCGCTTCGCTTGATTGCTACAAAGTCTATTTCCTTTTTATAGAGCACGCCGACGTATACCTCGTATCCGCGGCGCAGCAGCTCGATTGCCACTATGTTCTCGTATACGCGCCCCCAATCCATATCACGTGTACCGAGCAGCGCGTATTTGAACGCGTGGTCCGCCAGGTAATACTTCTCGCCGCTCTTAAGGTATTTCTTGCCGCGAATGTCGTATCGGCGAACTTTATAGAAGGCAAACGCATCGCACAGGTACCCCATGTACGCACCGACCGTCTTGTTCGTAATCTTTAGTCCATCCGCATTTAATGCATCGGTAATGTTGCGTGCCGACGTAATGTTGGAAACGTTGTCCATCATGTAATCGGCAATGCGCAGCAGCGCCGATTCGTTTCTCACGTTATGCCGTTGCACGATATCTCTCACAATGAGCGTCTTAAAGACGTTGGAGAGATATTGATAGCGCTGTTCCTGCAGTGGATAAGGGTAAGAGCCAGACATACCGCCGGTTCTCGCATACTCATCGAAGCCACGGTCGACCTCGCCCTCGTCGCCATAGAGACGATACTCCTCAAACGAGAATGGGAAAACCTCGATCTCGAACGTGCGCCCCGTAAAGAGCGTCGACAGATCGCTCGACAGCAAAAAGGCATTCGATCCGGTAATGAAGATGTCATAATGCTCGGATGCGTGAAGGCTGTTGATCGCACGCTCAAAACCGTCGCACATCTGAACCTCATCGATAAGCAGAAAGTTTTGTTTGCCGGGCACCCGATGATCTTTTACATAAGCGAGCAACGCGTGATACTCGAGCAGGTTCTCGAACTCATCGAGGTTGTAGTTGATATGGATGACATTCGAATTAGGCAGATTTGCCTCCACGTAATCGCGGAGGGCCTCGAGCAATTTTGATTTACCGCTGCGGCAGATGCCCGTGATGACCTTGATATCCGGCACGCCAATAAGACTCGTCAACGTGTCCATATATGACGCTCTATTGATGAGTTTCATCGGGGCCTCCTCGCGGTCTTTTATCTCTATTCCTCAAAAACGAAAATTTTTCAGTTTTGAGGAATAGGCTCTATAGCGAATATACCTCGCGAAAGGCCGAGCTGCCTTAATCCTATTCCTCAAAAACGAAAATTTTTCAGTTTTGAGGAATAGGGCCGCGATGCCACCCTGTAGTCGTGCAAAGACCCTCCCCGGCAGAGGCAGTTCACTCTGCCGAGGAGGGTCTTGTAGTCATCGTTGTCTTTGAGCGCGGGCATCTTGCGTTACAGTCCGCGAATCCGTACGGCCTCGGGCGGAAACTCCTGCTCGCCGGCATCGGTCTTGATGGTCGCGCGACCCCAGATGTCCAGGCCCGCAAACACACCGACCGCAAGCGGCAAGCCGTTGGGCGACACCGCCGCAACCTGGCGGCCCAGCAGCGGCACCATGTCGAAGTACTCGCCCAGCACGGGAGCCAGCGGGCCGGCGGCGCCCTGCGGCGTGTTGGCGACAACCGCCCAGGCGTCCACGCGGGCCAGCACGGCGGTAGTCAGCGCTTCGACCAGCGCTTCATCGGTCACATCCACGCCAAGTTCGCCCAGCGCCGCGCGCTCAATATCCACCGTCACGGCACCGAACATGCCCGCGGCACCGGCGCCACCGTTGACGGCGACGCGTGCAAACGACGTCTCAAACGCGGGCGCGCCGTACACGATATCGCTCGGCCACTGAATGCCCACCTTGCCGACAAGGCCCAGCCCCGGCGTCGATGCCGTTCCCGCGAGCGCGTCCATCATGCCCATCGCCGCCACAAACGGCAGGCCATGGAAGGCGTGCATATTCACATCCGGGCGCACGACCAGCGAAAACGTCAACGACGCCTCGTCCACGCTCCACGCGCACCAGCCCGCGGACACGCCCTCGCGGCCCGCGTCACGTGCCGCGTCAAGCTCGGCACCAGCGGCTACAGTGTTCATCTCAATCATCTACATACGCCCCAATTCGCCCACGATATGGCCCACGCGATCCTCGGGCTCCTTGACCTCGACGCCGTTGAAGCGGAAGAACCGCGCCGGGTCGTGCATCAGGTCCTCGAGCGGCACCAGCACAAAGTCGCGTTCGCCAATGAGCGGATGCGGCAGGCGCAGCTTTTTGCCGCCATGGGTCTCGCCATCCATCCACAGCAGGTCCAGGTCGATGGTGCGCGGGCCGTTGACCTTGGCCTTCTTGGATCGGTCGCGCCCCAGCTCGGCCTCGATCTTCATAAGCTCGTCGAGCAGCACCAGCGGCGCCAGCTCGGTCTTGATCTCGATGACGGCGTTGGCAAACGCGTCCTGGCGTGTCTCGTAGGCCGGCTCGCTCTCGTAGATGCGCGAGCAGTTGGACACACAGGTGAGCGGAATCTCGGCGATCATGTCGCGCGCGGCGCGGATGTTGTCGCAACGATGCCCCAGGTTGGAGCCCACGGCCACAAACGCGCGACGCGGCTGCGGCTTGGCAACAGCCCAGTAGCCGTTCAGGAACTGCGCAAAGCCGGTGACATCGTGCACGCGCACGATGTTGGCACCGGCCTGGATAGCGCCCAGGCACACGCCAAATGTGGCGGCATCGCGCTCGGCGGCCTCGGTCACGCCCGAGACGGCGCCCACAAAGCGCTTGCGCGACACGGCGCACATGAGCGGATAGCCCAGCGACGCCATCTTGGCGGTCTCGCGCTGGATGACGATGTCTTCGTTGGCCGTCTTGCCAAAACCCGGACCCGGATCGATGCAGATACGGTCGCGTGACACGCCGGCGTGGATGAGCGCGCGGGCCTGATCGGACAGAAAGCCCATGACGCGGCGCATGATGGGCGCCGAATCGGGCAGGGTAAAGCGGCGAAGCTGCGAGGTGGGCACATAAGCCTCCTCGCGGCGGGCGCTGCGGCGCATCATGGCGGCCAAGTGATCGCTGGGCTCCGGCGCGGGCTCAGGGGTCGCGGCGGCCTCGGCGGCAGGGGCAGCCTGCTCGGCGGCCGGCGTCTCCTGCTTCTGCTCGCCCGTTGGCTCGGGCGCTGGCTCCGGATCGCCAAACGGCAGCGAGGGCTGCACCACGCCACCCGGCAGTTTGGCCTCCGTCTTGGGCTCGCCCAGCAGCTTGCCACGACGACGGCGGGCGGGCTTCTCGGCCTCGCGCGCGGCCTCGGCAGCCGCCTCGCGCGCCTTCTCGGCAACAAACGCCGCGGCAGAGGTATCGAGCTGCACCGTTGCATGCGTGCGAGCAGGCGCGGCGACCTCGCCGGCGTGCATCACGATGACGCCGCAGGTGCTCGTCGCGACAAACTCGACCATCTTGGGGTCGGTGAAGCCCGTCACGTCGTTGACGATCGAGGCGCCGCAGCGCACGGCCGCCTTGGCAACCGCCACGTGACGTGTGTCGATCGAGACGATGGCGCCCTCTTTGGCCAACGCACGCACAACAGGCAGCACGCGGCGAGCCTCCTCGTCGGGGTTGACCGGGGTAAAACCGGGGCGCGTGGACTCGCCGCCCACGTCGATGATGTCGGCACCGGCATCGAGCATCGCCAGGCCGTACTCGATGGCGGCATCCGGGTCGAAATGCTCCCCGCCGTCGCTAAACGAATCGGGCGTCACGTTGAGGACGCCCATGATGCGCGGACGGTCAAAGCTGAGCTCGTACTTTCCGCACCGCCATGTCTTGCTGTCGTTCGCCATGAACATCCTCCTAAAATGCCCGCGCCGCCACGCTCGGGCGCAGGCGGCGGGGTCGCTTTGCAATCAGTCTTTCTATTGTATCCGCGCACGCGGGCTAGAACGCAAACGCGGCAGCGATGTCGCAAGAAATCAGCAGGTCGGCATTTGCATCCTGATCGGTGGGAGCAAGATTGCATATGGCCAGCGTATCGCCGGTAAAGTATCGCGTAAGACCCGCCGCCGGATACACCACGAGCGAGGTCCCGCCCACAATGAGGGCATCGGCCGCGGCAATGGCGGCAACGGCGTCGGTCAGCACATGCTCGTCGAGCGGCTCCTCGTAGAGCACCACATCGGGCTTAATGCGCCCGCCGCACGCGGGGCACACGGGCACACCCGCGGCGTCCTCGTGCCCGCGGGCGCAAATCCACTCGGCGCTATAGACTGCGCCGCACGACTGGCAAATGTTGCGATGGACCGATCCGTGCAGCTCGAACACGCGCTGCGAGCCCGCCATCTGATGCAGGCCGTCGATGTTTTGCGTCACCACGGCACCAAGCTTGCCGGCACGCTCCAGCTCGGCCAGCTTGGTGTGGCAGCGGTTGGGCTTGGCGCCAAGCGAGATCATCTTGGTGCGGTAGAAGTCGAAGAACTCGGCCGGATGCGCCTCGTAAAAGCTATGCGAGAGCATGGTCTCGGGCGGGTAGGCAAACTGTTGGTGATATAGACCGTCCACGCTGCGGAAATCGGGGATGCCACTCGCCGTGGAAACACCGGCGCCGCCAAAGAAGACCACACGCTTGTGGGTACCAAACAGCTCCGCCAGCGCGGCGGAGGCCCGCTTGGGATCCGATATCGCCTGCGTCATATGAGTCCTCCGTCCTTGTTGGTCGGGCAGCGTCGGGCGACATCCCAGCATGCGGCCTTTGAGTCAGCACGCGCGGAGCCCACCACCGCCCCTTTTGCGCTAATCTTAAGCCTGCAAACCCCGTCGAAAGGACACCATGCCTCGGACTTACACTTTCGCCTCGTGGAACGTCAACGGTCTGCGCGCCGTGCTCAAAAAGGACCCGAGCTTTATCCAGATCGCACAGGAGCTCAATGTCGATATCCTGGCGCTGCAAGAGACCAAGCTGCAGGAGGGCCAGGCCGATATCGACCTGCCCGGTTATCACCAAACCTGGAGCTACGCCGAGCGTAAAGGCTATTCGGGCACTGCGGTCTTTAGCCGCCAGGAACCGCTGCGCGTGCTGCGCGCCGATGCGCTGCTGCCTTACGCCGGCGAGGGCGCGGCAGCCGAGCTCGTGGCGCAGGCCGCGACCGAGGGCCGCGTCTGCGCGCTCGAGTTCGACAAGTTTTGGTTTGTGGACGTCTATACGCCCAACGCCCAAAATGAGCTCGCGCGCATCGATGTGCGCATGGCCTGGGACGATGCCTATCGCGGCTTTTTGGCGGGACTCGAGCGCGAGACCGGCAAGCCCGTGGTGACCTGCGGCGACTTTAACGTGGCGCACGAGGAGATCGACCTCAAGAACCCCAAGTCCAACCGCGGCAATGCAGGCTTTTCGGACGAGGAGCGCGGTAAGTTTACCGAGCTGCTCGACGCCGGGTTTACCGATACCTGGCGCGCGGCAAATCCCGACGTCGAGGGCGTCTACAGCTGGTGGAGCTACCGCTTTAATGCCCGCAAGAACAACGCGGGCTGGCGCATCGATTACTTCCTGGTGAGCGACGCCATCGCCGGCAACGTGCGCGACACCGGCATCCGCGGCGACATCTTTGGCAGCGACCACTGCCCCGTCACCCTCACCCTAGAGCTCTAGCCCCAGCCGACCCCTCGGGGACGAAGCAAAACGGATCGTTTTCACCTCGCGAGGGAATCCACGCGGCACACCCGCCACGAAACTGCCCCATCTACTACGTTTAAGCCACTACCCTCAACCACGGCGAACAACGCAAAAAGAAAACCGCAGGTAGAAAGCCTGCGGTTTTTCATAAAACGCGGTCATGGTCGAGGGTATCAAAGTAAACGTAGTGGATGGGCTAGTTTCGTGGCAAGCGCCGTCAACTGATTCCCTGGGGACGTCTGGGGGCGGAAGAAAACGGATCGATTTGGCTCTCTAAGGGCCACGACGCCCATCATGTCAGCCGGCCATTCCAAAACTATGCCGGTTTACGGGGCTGAATCGCAAATCCCCAACCAAACGCAATTCAAGCAAAATAAAACCGCAGGTAGACGGATCGTCTATTTTCGGAAAAAGCCGGCATGGTCTGCCTGTGCCAATCTAGCCCCGTAAACCGGCATAGTTTTAGAATGGCACTTCGACAGTATTGATTCTCGCCCCGGCGCAGCCGCCACTACAGCCCGTATTTCACGACGACACGGTTAATGCGACGACACCAAGGTTTGTAGAGAGCGGCCAAGAACACGCAGGTCGCAAGGCCGTGTGTGATATCGAACGGTACCGCCGTGGCAAGACGCGCCACGGCGCCCGCCCACGTGAGCGGTTGCACAAAACCGATGATGTCGTAGGCGTTAATCACGGCGCCATAGAGCAGGCCCGACGCAAAGCCGTACGCCATCAGCGCCGGCATGCGCACGGTTCCATCGGCACGGTCGAACGCACCCGCATGCGCCAGCGCGCCGCCAACATAGCCGACCAGACCCCAGGCATACATCTGCCACGGTGTCCACATGCCCTGCCCAAAAAAGAAATTGCTGGTCAGCGCCGCCAGCGCACCGACCATAAAGCCGTTACGACGACCGAGCGTCGCCCCGGCGATAATGGCGATGGCGCTCACGGGTTTAAAGTCGGGAATGGGGCCAAACAAGATACGCCCCGCCGCGGCCAACGCCGCCAGAACCAGCGTGGGCATAATCTGGCGCAGGCCCGGTCGCGACGCCTCGTAGCCCGCAAAGAACAGCGCGAGCACCAGCGCCACCACGACAAGCATGGCAAGCGCCGCCTGCTCAACGCCTGCCAGCAACGCCGCGGCCATTACCGCTGGCACCGCCAGCAGCAGTGGGATCTCCAGTTTTGCGAGTAGGCGCAAGACGCGATAATTCGCCATCCCATCACGCCCTATAAAACACATTGTCGGCAAAAAAGTCGGCGGGCGGCTCCATGCAGGCAATCTCGCCGTCGAACATCATGGCAATGTCATCGGCAACCTGCTCGGCAAAATCCAGATCGTGCGTTGCCATGATGACGGTACCGCCAGCCTCCGCATGGTCGCGCAGGGCGCGGGCGATGATGCGACGGCTGGCCAGGTCCAGACCCTTGGTGGGCTCATCGAGCAATAGCAGCTCGGGGCCGATCAACAGCAGCTTTGCCAACGCAAGCAGCTGGCGCTGCCCGCCCGAAAGATCGTACGGATGGCGCCCATCCAAGCCGGACAATCCCAGACTCGTCGCGCGCTCTCGCGCCATAGCCTCGTCATATCCGCAGGTCGAAGCCCATTCCATCAGCTCCTCGCGCACCGTCTCGGCAACCAGCAGCGCCTTGGGATTCTGAGGCAGCAATGCCGCCGAGGCCGCCCCACGCTCCATATGCCCACGCTGCAACTTAACCGTCTTGGCCAGCACCGAAAGCATTGTCGACTTACCGCAGCCGTTACCGCCCACAACAGCATGCACCGCGCCTGCCGAAAACGACGCATCGAGCCCGCGCAGCACCCAGCCGGACGCTCGATCGTAGCGAAACCAGCCCCCTGCCAGGGTGGTAGCCGACCCAGCGTGCATTTTTGGGAGTATTCGGCATCCACCGGCGCACGATGGCGCCCCCGAGTCGTCTTGCGACAGGATTTGCACCTCAAATTCAGCCGATTTATCCGATTTCGGTCTTTTTTTTGCGCCCGGAGCGCCCACGCGCGGGCCCAAATAGCCCGGCCGGCCACTGGCGCTGCTGAAAACTCCGTTTTTTGCACGCCACGAGCCACCCCACCCTGGCACCTCGCCAGAAAACAGCTCTTCGCGATGCCCCAAGGAGGCGATGTCAGCGACCTCGCATACGCGCCCGCCCTCAATCCGATACGCGCACGTCGCGTATTCAAGCATCGGGCGCGGCTGGTGCGTTGCCACAACAACCGTGCAGCCCAGCTCGCGATTCACGCGAAACAGCGCATGCAGAAAATTTTTCTCGGCAACGGGATCCAGTTGGGACGTGGGCTCGTCGAGCAGCAGCACGCGAGGGCGCAACGCCAGCACGGCTGCCAGCGACAGCAGCTGCTTGCGTCCGCCCGAAAGCGTATCGGTATCGCGGTGGAGCCAATCCTCCACCCCAAAGAAATAACTGGTCTCGGCCACGCGACGGCGCATCTCGTCGCGCGACATGCCTAAGTTTTCCAGGCCAAACGCCATCTCGTGCCACACGGTTTCGCACACAATCTGGTTCTCGGGGTCCTGAAACACATAGCCCACGTGCTCCGCGGACGCGCGAACGTCCATGTCGGCAACGCTTTCGCCCAGCATGCGCAGATCGCCGGAGCATTCGCCCGCCGGCGAAATCTCGGGCTTGAGCAACGAGAGTAATGTCGACTTGCCCGACCCGGTACCACCGACAAGCAACGCAAACGTCCCTTGGGGAACACGCCAATCGAGCCCCTCGAACACCGGCACTTCGGCCCCGGGGTAGGCAAAGCGCAGGCCCCGCACTTCAATCGCCGGCATATCCGAGCCGCACACCGCGTCCGCCATGATGCTCCCGTCCAACCGAGCCATCAGCCAAACCTCTTCTCGTCAATCGCATGCACCACGCAGGGCAGCGCCATCCAGGTCGCGTATACAACATAGCCAGGCCACGGCGCTGGCACCGAAAGCTGCGGGTAAAACGAATACTGCATCGTCGCGGTCCACGCCACTGCCGCCGTGGCCACGCCAAACAGCGCAAGCCCAACCAGCGCGGCAACGTCGCCGCGCGCCAGCCGATACCGCGCGTACGTCGTGCGACGCGCCGCGGCGCCCCACCCACGGGAGCGCATGGCGTCCGCACGCTCCAGCGAATCTTCCATGCCCCAGCCCATCAACACGCTCGATGCCCGTAGGCGCGAACGCACGGGGTCGGCCGGCGCGCGGCCCGGCACTTCAATCGCATCCTGCACCGCCAGCACCGTACGACCGCGACGCAAAAACTGCGGGATAAGCCGCATACACATCGAGATCATGAGCGCGATCACCGGCGCGGTGTTACCCAAAAGCGCAAGCACCCTGTCGTAGCTAAGCATGGACGCCGCGGCCTCAAACCACAGCACGCTCGCCACAAACAGCCCGCCCATGCACAGGCCGTATACCATGCTCTCCAGATACACCGCACGCATGCCAATACGGAACAGTTCCGTCGAGCCCGAAGCGCTAAATAACGGGTTGAGCACCGCGATAATCAAAATCACCGGCAGCTGCCAGCGAAGTGCCCCCAACGTGCGTGCGACGCCGCGCGTCGCAAACCCATACGCCAGCCCGCCCGCAAGCGACAGCGCAAGCAGCACCGGTTGCATCGAGAACATGGTGAGCCCCAGCGTCAGCACCATGTAGAGCGCCGGCACCGCCGGATGCGACATCGAGAATGCCGCGACGGGTTCGTTGCCCGATTCCTCTCGCATGATATCCACGGACACCCCCATCCCCTCGCTCAAACGCCAACGCCGCAGTGCCGCCGCCATGCACAACCAGCGCAAACGTCACGCCGGCGGCACCGACATCAGCCGCCATGCGCCAATCGTTACGCGCTCATCATATGCCTGCGGTATCATATTGCGCCGTGTATCGTTTCCAAACTCACGTGTCTATAACGTAACAGGAGATCACATGGACGCAACCGCAATTATCCTCGCCGCCGGCGAGGGTACCCGCATGAAGTCGAACCACTGCAAGGTTTCGCACAAGATCCTGGGCAAGCCCATGGTCCAGTGGATCGTCGACGCCACCATCAAGGCCGGCTGCAGCCGCGTCGTGGTCGTCATCGGCAGCCACGCCGACGAGATGCGCGCCCTTATCGACGGCGCCTACGCCAACAGCGCCACCAAGGTCGAGTGCGTCGAACAGACCGAGCGCCTGGGCACCGGCCACGCCGTAAAGGTCGCGCTCGAGGCATGCGGCATCATGCAAGGCCCCGTCGTCGTGCTCAACGGCGACCTGCCGCTCATCACCGCCGACACCGTCGCCAAGTTCGCAAAGACCGTCGCTACCGGCGAGCTCGCCTGCACCGTCATGACCATGACCCCGCCCGATCCCTTTGGCTACGGCCGCATCAAGCTGGGCGCCGACGGTCAGATCGAGCGCATCATCGAGCAGAAGGACTGCACGCCCGAGCAGGCCGCCACGCTGCTCGAGTGCAACGCCGGCTGCTACGCCTTCGACGGCGCGCAGCTCGCCGCCCACATCAGCGAGATCGGCAACGACAACGCGCAGTCCGAGTACTACCTGCCCGACATGCTCGAGATTCTCAAGGGCCACGGCCAGGCAGTCTCCATCTTCCACTGCGACGACTACCGCGACGGCCTGGGCGTCAACAGCCGCATCCAGCTCGCGCAACTCACCGCTATCGCGCGCGACCGCATCAACGAGCACTGGATGGCCGAGGGCGTTACCTTCATCGACCCCACGCAGGCCTGGATCGGCCCCGACGCCGTCATCGGCCGCGACACCGTCGTGTGGCCGCAGACGCACCTGATCGGCCGCGTCACCGTGGGCGAGGAGTGCCAGCTCGGCCCCAACAGCCGCCTCACCGACACCACCGTTGGCAGCGGCTGCACCATCGATGAGACTATCGCCATCGAGGCTGTCATCGAGAACGGCGTCGACTGCGGCCCGCGCGCCTACCTGCGCCCAGGCACCCACATGCTCGATGGCTCCAAGGCCGGCACACACGTGGAGATCAAGAAGTCCACGATCGGCGAGGGCTCCAAGGTGCCGCACCTGTCCTACATCGGCGACACCACCATGGGTTCCGGCGTCAACGTGGGCGCGGGCTCCATCACCTGCAACTACGACGGCGTGCACAAGCACAAGACCGTCATCGGCAAGGATGCCTTCATCGGTTCCGATACCATGATGGTCGCGCCTGCCCAGATCGGCGACGGCGCACTCGTGGCCGCCGGCTCCGTCATCACCGAGCCGGTCCCGGCTGACGCACTCGGCCTGGGCCGCGCCCGTCAGGTAAATATTGAGGGCTGGGCCGCCGATTATCGCCGCCGTCTGCACGAGGACGACGAGGTATAACGTTTTACCAAGCATCTAAGGAGCTGTTCCCATGGGGATGGCTCCTTTTTCTATGCTGACCTGCGCGACCGGATGAGTGGTCGGTTCGTGTCCGTTGACGGTAAAGACGTTATCAAGACCCGATAAACCCCGCCGCGCGGTTACAATGCAACAAGGCATCTATATGGCATTCGATATATAAAGGAGAAGGGTAATGCCGATTAATGATCCCGAGAAGTCGGAGAATATGCGCAAGTCCATCCGCGTGTATTCCGGTTCCTCCAACCGTCCCCTCGCTCAGAAGATCGCTGAGTACCTTGGGGTCGAGCTTTCGGGCCTTACGCTAAAGCAGTTCGCCAATGGTGAGATTTACGCCCGCTACGACGAGACCGTCCGCGGCGCCGACGTCTTCCTGATTCAGTCCGTGGCCGGCGGCAACGTCAACGACATGCTCATGGAGCTGCTCATCGCCACCGACGCTGCCAAGCGCGCATCCGCCCGCTCCATCACCGCCGTCATCACCCACTACGGCTATGCCCGCCAGGACCGCAAGGCCGGCCCGCGCGAGCCCATCACCGCCCGCCTCGTCGCCAACCTGCTCGAGCGCGCTGGCGTCAACCGCATCATCACCCTCGACCTGCATCAGGGCCAGATTCAGGGTTTCTTCGATATCCCGGTTAACCACCTGTCTGCACTGCCGCTGTTTGGCCAGTACTACAACGACATGCACTTCGACACCGACAACCTGGTTGTCGTCTCCCCCGACGTGGGTCGCGCCAAAGCTGCCAAGAAACTCTCCGACATGCTCGGCTGCAGCCTCGCCATCGCCCACAAGGGCCGTCCGCGCCACAACGCCGCCGAGGTCATGGGCATCATCGGTGACATCAAGGGCAAGACCTGCATCATCAATGACGACATGATCGACACCGCTGGCACCCTGTGCGCCAACGTCAAGGAGCTCAAGGCCATGGGTGCCGGCGACATCTACGTGTGCGCCACCCACGGCATCTTCTCGGGCCCGGCCATCGAGCGCCTGAACGACGCCCCCATCGTCGAGTGCCTCGTCACCGATGCCATCCCCGTCGAGGTTGGCGGCAAGATCAAGACCATCTCGGTCGCCGAGGAGTTCGCCGAGGCCATCTCTGCCGTTTACCACGAGGAGCCCGTCTCCACGCTCGTCGGCGGCGACTTCGCGCTGTAATCCAGCGCGCATCGCATCATCTTTGGTGTTTTTGAAGGGTCGGAGGCTCGCTTCCGACCCTTTTTTCTGCCCCTCGACAACCCGCCTTGGACAGTTAGTTCAGATTTGTATTAATTTGGGCATTCGTTTGGGCCATTTAATGTATCGAAAGCTCTCTTGCCGGCATAATTCCGCTCGATTCCTCCTCCCATGGATCTCTTCACCATGCCATTGGCCCCATTTTGCCCACCGAGTCCCTCAACAGCGGCAATACACCCAGGTCGCCTTGTACAAATCTGAACTAACTGTCCAGCATCCATCTCAGTAGATGCCTCCAAGGCCAACCCATCACTCCATTCTCCACTTTTCCAAGGCATTCCGTATGATGTCGTTACCGCCCGCGGCGCGCGACGCCCCTTTGAGCGAAAAGAACGCCACGGCCATATCATTTCGCCAACGGCTTAGTACCTTATAGCTATGACAACCGTAATTTCACACCTCTCCGCCCTCCGCGCAATTCGCCGCGCTCGACGGGCGTACTCCGCCCTTCCCTGGGACGCCATCGATGACGGGCAACAGACACAAGCCCTCGTAGGTTGCGTTCCCAACAAGGACGCCATAGACTTTGCGGCCCTTGCAATACTTGACGCCTGGAGCGAAGACGACTCCGAGCGTCTAGACCTCTTTGTTGCGAGCGGCAGCAACAGACGACCCGACGGACGGCTCCTCCAGCACACCATCACCGCCCCTCTCCCCCAGGGCGCGATCATGCACATCGAAGCCGACATCTACGCAACGTCTCCCGCCATGACGGCCATGCTTTGTTCCAAAAATGAATCGGTTGCCAAAACCTTGATGCTTCTCATGGAACTGCTCGGGACCTACTCACTTCCGCCCGAAGCAACTTACCCCATCGCCTACGACGACACGTGGCCCGAGGCCAACAGCTTCGAAACGATGGACGATCTCGATTGCCAGGGCGACCAACCGACACCCGAAAAGCAAGCCGAAACCCGCTACGAACAGGCGCACTACAAATGCGAGCCCGCCACAACCATCGAAGAGCTCGAGGCGGTCGCACGGTTTGCCAAAAGTAGTTCCTACGCCTCGTTTCGCACAGCTATCAAACTCGCCCGGGCCGGATCCGCATCCCCAGCGGAATCATTGATGTTCGCCGTCCTGGGCGCACCCATGCGCTTTGGCGGATTCGGGTGTTGCAGCCTGCCCATGGGAGGCCTGCTGCTCAACTATCGAGTCGATTTCGACACCCTTGCGGTCAACATGTCCTCGGGCATCCCCTACGCCATCTGCGACTTATATTGTCCAGCCGCCGGAGTCGACAACGAATACAACGGAATTGGACATGAGCTTCAAAACGCTCGCATCCACGATGGCAATCGCAACAATGGCCTTAAGGCCATGGGTATCCACGTCCTGGTTATCAACCGTGACCAAATGAAGGACCTTGTTGCACTCGAAGCCTTCGCCCAGACGATGCATCGACTTGCGGGAGTTCGATTCCGCTACCGCATCAAGGGTTATCGCAAGCGTCAGGCCGCCTGGCTCAACACCCTGCGGGCCGGAATCGGCCTCGCGCCGGTCTAAAAGACTTTTACCCAGTGTTACCGAGCATGGCTGGACAGTTAGTTCATATTTGTACAAACAGACGGCTCATTTCGAGGTGGTTTGCCGCCATCCCGGCGCCAATCACCTCATTTGAAGACTCAAAAGATCTGAAATAGCACAAATTGTGCTCCCCAAAGCGCCGTGACAGTTCCGTGGCCCCGATTTTGGCAGTCAAAGATCTCTTGGTTTATACAAATCTGAACTAACTGTCCATCCCGGCTTCTGACGACTGTCCAAACGCCCTCATGCGGCCTCAATCACCCTCCATTTGACAGCAGCAACGGGGTCGCTCACCATAGCAGGCGACAAATCGATGAAAGGAAGCACATGGCAGCTGCACAGCCGCTTAAGATTCGCATGGTTGCCGGACTTGGCAACCCTGGCGATGAGTATGCCGAGACCCGCCACAACGCAGGCTTTAAGGCAATCGACGAGCTGGCGCGTCAGGCCGGCGTCACGTACTGGAAAAACCAGGCCGGCGCCGAGGTCGCGCTCATCAACATCAACGATCCAGAGGAAGAGGGCGGCAAGCGCCAGATTGTGCTGGTCAAGCCGCAGTCGTACATGAACACCTCGGGCGGCCCCATCTCCAAGCTTTGCCGCGAGTACAAAATCAAGGCCGAGGAGCTGCTCGTAATCCACGATGAGCTCGACATTCCCGCCGGCGACGTGCGCGTCAAGGTGGGCGGCGGCCACGCCGGCCACAACGGCCTGCGTTCCATCATCGACAAGATGGGCAGCCGCGACTTTAGCCGCATCCGCACCGGCATCGGCAACCCTCCCGGCAAGATGGCTGTCGCCGACTACGTGCTCAAGCAGCTGCGCGCCCGCGAGGCCGAGGACTTCCAGGACACCTGCGCCCGCGCCGCCGACGCCGCCGGCCTGGCGATTGTGCACGGCGTAATCTATGCCCGCGACCACGTCAACGGCTCCGCCTCTGCCAACGGCAAGCACTAAAACCTACCAAAAAGGGATGTTTATTTTGGCAGATTTTATATGCGAAAACGCCGCAGCGGCCGCATCGCAATAAACCCTGTGCCGCCATACATACCCAACACCCCAAAAGGGGCCGGCCTCACCGATGTGCAAGGCCGGCCCCTTTTGTCGTTTTATCTGATAAAACCCGCCAAAATAAACCTGTCTCTTTGTGCTAAATCACTTTTCCCGCCTGCCAAAGATACACGTAAGCAACATGTCCATGAGGGTATAATCTACACCGTATGTCTGCACAACGCCTGTGCGCGTACGGTTTTATTCGGGCTGCCGTCCATTTCCGTGGAGGCACGGTTCGGTTGCCCTAACAAGAGAGGGGTTCTATGTATAAGATCCTGGAGAAGACGCAGTTCTCGGAGAAGGTGTTCAAGTTCCGCATCGAGGCGCCTGCAATCGCCAAGCATGCGCACGCTGGACAGTTCCTCATGGTTCGCGCCAACGAGACGGGCGAGCGTGTCCCGTTTACCCTGGCCGGCTGGAACGGTGACGAGGGCTGGGTCGAGTTCATCTTCATGGTGATCGGCAAGACCACCGAGATGCTTTCCACCTACGAGGCCGGCGAGTCGCTGCGCGACGTCGTAGGCCCGCTGGGCGTTCCCACCGAGATGGCCGAGGGCCCCTGCGCCGTCATTGGCGGCGGCGTCGGCCTGGCAATTGCCTTCCCGGTCGCCAAGCACCTGGTCGAGACCGGCCACGAGGTGCACGCCATCATGGGCGCTCGCACCAAGGACCTCCTGCTCATGGAGGACCAGTTCCGCGAGCTCCTCGACGAGGACCACATCCACATCACCACCGACGACGGTTCCTACGGCGAGCAGGGCGTTGTCACCGCTCCGCTGGAGCGCCTGCTGCAGGACAAGGCCGTGAGCCAGGTCTTCTGCGTCGGCCCCGTTCCGATGATGAAGTTCTCGACCCTCACCGCCCAGAAGTACGACACCCCCATCACCGCGTCGCTCAACCCCATCATGGTTGACGGCACCGGTATGTGCGGCTGCTGCCGCGTCGAGGTGGGCGGCGTGACCAAGTTTGCTTGCGTCGACGGCCCCGACTTCGATGCCACCCTGGTCGACTGGGATGACCTTCGTGCCCGCCAGGCCGCTTACCGTTCCGAAGAGGGCGAGTCCCTCAAGGCCTATGAGGAAAAGAGCTGCGCATGCCACTAGTTAACGGTCGTTTCGTTACCGATATGAAGTCGCCCCGCACCCCCGATAACGAGGAGCCGGCTGCCGAGCGCGCCTGCGACTTCCGCCCCGTCGACAAGGGCTTCACCGAGGAGATGGCGCTGGCCGAGGCCGAGCGCTGCCTCAACTGCAAGAAGCCGCTCTGCGTCGAGGGCTGCCCCGTCAACATCAACATTCCCCGCTTTATCGAGCAAATCCGCGAGAAGGACTTTGGCGGCGCCCTCGATACCATCCGCGAGGACTCCATGCTTCCCGCCATCTGCGGTCGCGTCTGCCCGCAGGAGAACCAGTGCGAGGGCAAGTGCATCCGTGGTAAGAAGTCCGAGCCCGTGGCCATCGGCCAGCTCGAGCGCTTCCTGGGTGACCGCCCCGAGCTCGCCTCCACGCCCAAGATGGCTCCCAAGAACGGCAAGAAGGTCGCCGTCGTCGGCTCCGGCCCGTCCGGCATCACCTGCGCCGGCGAGCTCGCCCGCAACGGCTTTGACGTTACCGTCTTTGAGGCCTTCTTCACCGGCGGCGGCGTGCTGGTCTACGGCATCCCCGAGTTCCGTCTGCCCAAGGCGGTCGTCAAGCGCGAGATTGACGGCCTTGAGGACATGGGCGTCAAGTTTGAGTACAACTCCGTCGTGGGCAACATGGCCACGGCCGAGGAGCTGTTCGAGCAGGGCTTCGACGCCATCTACGTGGCGACCGGCGCTGGCCTGCCCAAGTTCCTCAACGTCCCCGGCGAGAACCTGCCCAACGTCTTCTTCGCAAACGAGTACCTCACCCGCGTGAACCTGATGAAGGCCAACAAGTTCCCCGAGTACGACACCCCCACCAAGCACGGCAAGAACGTCGTCGTCTTTGGCGGCGGCAACGTGGCTATGGACGCTGTCCGTACCGCCAAGCGCCTGGGCGCCGAGCACGCCATCATCGCCTACCGTCGTACCGAGGACGAGATGCCCTGCCGTCGCGCCGAACTGCACCATGCCAAGGCCGAGGGCGTCGAGGTTCTGCCGCTCGTCTCCCCGCTCGAGTTTGTCGCTGGCGAGGACGGCTCCGTGTGCGCCGTCAAGGTCCAGAAGATGGAGCTCGGCGAGCCCGACGAGTCCGGCCGTCGTCGCCCGGTGCCCATCGAGGGCGCCATCGAGGAGATCCCCTGCGACGTCGCGATCTCGGCTATCGGTACCAACGCCAACCCCTTCGCTGCCAAGATCGGCGGCAAGATGGAGCTCAACAAGTGGGGCTACATCGTTGCCGACGAGGAGACCGGCCAGACCACCGATCCCCGCATCTGGGCCGGCGGCGACATCGTCACCGGTGCCGCTACGGTCATTCTGGCGATGGGCGCCGGCAAGAAGGCCGCCGCTTCCATCACCAAGAGCCTGCTGGGCGAGTAATCACCTACAGCGCTAGCCACCAAACGGCAAAGTCCCCGTCGGGCACACGCCCGGCGGGGACTTTTTTCTATGCCAGCCGCTCGATCATCACAAAGGTGCCTGTCCCCTTTGTGATGGCTTTTGGTCGGCTAGCCTTCGAGCTGAGCCACTTTGTAGCGGTAGGCAGCGGCTATGACGTCTTTGCAGCCCTCGCGACCCAGCTTGGCGCGGTTGACGACGATATCCTTGCCGCTCGTCATCTTCCACTTTCCGGCGCTGTAGCGCTTATAGAACGCCTCGCGTGCCTTCTGCTGCTGCTTGACCAGCTTGGCGCCCTTCTTTTTGTTGAGCCCACGCTTCTTGCGCACGATCTCGACGCGGTCCTCAAAGGGTGCGGTCACCAACACGGCAATGTGATTAGGGTTGTTACGCAGCAGGTAATCGGACAGGCGACCCTCGATAATGCAGCTCTCGGTCTCGCCCAGGTCCAAAATCACCTGGCTCATCTTTTGGAACAACTTGTCCGAGTACGAACGCGCATCGTAGCGGTCGGGCAGAAACGCCATGTTCTCCACGGCCAGACGCTCGTCATAGGCGGCCATCTTATCGAGCGACTCACCCGCGCGCATCGACGCACGCACCAGCAGCTCGTTGTCGTACAGCGGAATTCCCAACTCGTTGGCAAGCATGCGGCCAATCTCGTGGCCCTCGGCGCCAAAGTCGCGCGCGATGGTAATGACCACAGGATTCTTCTTGTTCTCCAGATCGCTCATCGCGATTCCTTTCTCTATGTGACAAAGGGACAGTCCCTTTGTCACATTCATTTTGCCCCCACCTTCGTCCTGGTTTCCCAAGTGCGGCAGATTGCCCCGAAAGAGGAGCGCCGCGTACTAAATGTACGCAAGCGATGATTGAGGGGCAAGGTGCCGTGCTTGGGGAAGCAGGACTATGCGGCCACAATGCGACGCTGATATGCCCTCACCAGCAGCGAGATACCAAAGTTGAGCACAAAGTACATCGCAAACACCAGGCCGTAGAGCATAAGCACCTGCGACAGGTCGATCGCGTGGGCCATCACGACGTTTGCCGTGTACATGAGCTCGGCCACGTTAATGCCCGAAAGATACGAGCTGTCCTTGATGACGGTCGTGCACTGGCTAAACAGCGCCGGAATGATTGTCTTAAACGTCTGCGGCAGAATGATATAGCGCATGGTGGCAAAGAAGCCAAAGCCCTGGCTCTGCGCCGCCTCAAACTGGCCGCGCGGAATCGAGTTGAGGCCGCCACGCACAATCTCGGCCATAACAGCGCTGGTAAACAGCGTAAAGGCGATGGTCGAAATCACAATGTCCAAACCCTGCACCGTAAAGTAGATGAACAGGATCCACAGCAAGTTTGGCGTGCAACGGAACAGCTCGATATAGGCGCTCACCAAAATACGGAACGGACGGGGCGCGTAGCTTTTAACGAGCGCCAGCACCGTGCCAAAGATGAGCGAGAAAAAGATCGACAGCGCCGAGATCTCGATTGTCTTAACAAAGCCGCCCCAAATGTAGAGCAGGTTGGTCGCGTTGAAGATTTCCATGCGCTAGGCCTCCTCTACGTTGTCGAGCCCCAGCTCGGCCAGGCTCATGCCGCGCGGGCGCTCCTTGGAGCGGCGCTCGAGCCACTGCACCAGCATGGCGAGCGGAAAGCAGATGATGAAGTACATAAGGCAGCAGACGATGTATCCCTGCAGGTAACCGTACAGACTCACAAAGTTGTCGGAACGGTACATAAGGTCGCCGCCGGCCACAAGCGCCAGCACCGACGTGTTTTTGACCAGGTTGAGTGCCTGGTTACACAGCGGCGGCAGAATGATCTTGAACGTCTGGGGCAGCACGATGTAGCAGTATGCCTGCGCACGGGTGAAGCCCTGGCTCTGGGCCGCCTCCATCTGGCCACGCGGAACGGCCTCGATACCGGTACGGATGACCTCCGAAATGTAGGCAGCGTGATACAGGCCCACGCCCAAGAAGCCCAGCACAAACGGCGCGATACGCACCGGCTGGTCGGCACCGGTTATGGCCTGCAAAAACTGCGGACCGGCCATGTACATAAAGAGCACCTGCACGGGCAGCGGGGTGTTCTGGTAAAACTCCACGTACACGCGGCTTATGGCGCGCAGAACGCGAGAACGAGTGGTAGAGAACACGCCAAGCAGCGTGCCCAACACCAGCGACAGCAGCAGGCCGGCAACGACCACCTGCATCGTCACGCCAAAGCCCTCCCAGAAGGGCCCCATGTTTTGGAATGTCGTCGACCAGCGGTCGGCGTCAAACAATCCTTCGAGCATTTGATTCCTTCCTTGGACGATGCGCCTATACAAGACCCCAGGTCTTGACCTCTTGGTCGAGCCAGCCGTCGGCCAGGCGATCGCATATCACCTGATCGACCACGGCCGAAAGATCGCAGCCCTTCTTGGTCGCCACGCCGTAGCCCTGCTCGCCAAACTTGACCTCGGGTTGCAGCAGCTCGACGGTCTCGTTCATGTAACCGGCCAGCGTGGAGCGGTCCATGGCAAAGACGTCGATATTGCCGGCATCGAGCGAACTCTTAATGATGGGGTAGCCGCTAAAGGCCCTAAACTCGGGCTTGCAGCTAAAGCCGTTGTCCTTGATCATCTGCTCGATCAGGCCCTGCGTGGTGGCACCCTGGCTCACGCCAATGACCTTGCCGTCCAGGTCCTCAATCGAGGTAAAGCCCGAACGCTTCTTGACCATGAGTCCCACGTAGTCGGTACGGTACGGCGTCGAGAAATCCCAGCTCTTCTTGCGCTCGTCGGTGATGGTGTAGGTCGCCGCGACCACGTCGAGCTGGCCGTTATCGATCAGCGGGCCGCGCGTCTTGGGCGTTACGTCAGTAAACTCGACAAGCTCCTGGGCACGGGCCTCCTTGTAGCTCACGCCAAAGACGGCAGCGGCGATCTGGTAGCACAAATCGACCTCCATGCCCTCAAACCGGCCCTTGGCGGTGTCGTAATAGCCGTAGCCAGGAACGTCCTTCTTAACGCCGGCATTCAGATGGCCACGCGACTTGATGGCCGCAAGCTTAGACCCCTTGTCGGAGTCCTCGCCGCCGGTGGAGTTGCCGCAGCCGGTAAGCGCGGTCCCCGTCAGCGCGAGCATACCGGCGCCCGCCAGCTGCAAAAAGTGGCGGCGCGACACGGCCGCCCTCGTCATATCCGTCATGTCCATCACCGCGCCTAGTGCAGAATCTTGGACAGAAACTCGCGGCAGCGCGGGTTCTCGGGGTTATCGAAGAAGTGCTCGGGTGTGCCCTCCTCCAGGATGCGGCCGTCCTCCATAAAGATGACGCGGTCGGCCACCTGGCGCGCAAAGCCCATCTCGTGCGTCACGCAGATCATGGTGATATCCTCCTGCGCGAGCTCAATCATAACGTCCAGGACTTCCTGGACCATCTCGGGGTCGAGCGCCGAGGTCGGCTCGTCAAACAAGATGATGGGCTGCTTGGTGCACAGGGCACGGGCAATGGCGATGCGCTGCTGCTGACCGCCCGAGAGGTTCTGCGGATACTCGCCGGCCTTATGCGCCATGCCGACGCGCTTGAGCGCGGCGATGGCGATCTCGGTCGCCTCCTCCTTACTCTTCTTTTGCAGCTTGATGGGCGCGAGCGTCAGGTTGCCCAGCACCGTCATGTTGGGATATAGGTTGAACTGCTGAAACACCATGGAGCTGTACTTGCGAGCCATCTCCAGGTGATTCTTTTTGGTGAGCGGCGTACCGTCGATGATGACCTCGCCCGACGTGGGCTCCTCCAGATAATCGACGCAACGGATGAGCGTGGACTTGCCCGAGCCGGAAGGCCCGATCATTACGAGCTTCTCGCCGCGCTTGACGGTGAGGTTGATATCTTTGAGCACATGCAGGTCGCCAAAGTACTTGTTGAGATGCTTGATCTCGATCATGTCTGCCATGAATATCCCTTCCCTGCGCTTACACGAATTGCTCTATTTTACGGAAAGAACCACGTTTCCGCAGCCCACACTACATTCCCGTAAAGAACCCGCAACCTTTAACCCACTCATTGGGGACAGGCTTAAATGAGTACCCAGCCCACCAAAAAGGGGCGCGACCATGACGGCCACACCCCTCAAGACCCGAAAATAATACAACCGCCCTTGTTGAGCATAAGTCAGCGAAAACCCGTACACGCGAGCAAGGTGACGTGAAATGAAAGGGCGCAGACCTCATGGTCGCGCCCTTGAAATTGAACGTCAGATTGCCGCGTGTACGGGTTTGCAGCGTCGAGCCGTTACGCGGTTTGGTAAAACCGCGTAACAAATTACGCGAGTTTGCCGCCGACAATCTTGGCAGCTGCAGGCTTATCGAAGTTGCCGCCGGTGGCCTTGCCGAGCGCCCCCATAACCTGGCCCATCTGCTTCTTGGACGTGGCGCCCAGCTCGGCGATGACCTGCTCGATCAGCGCCTCGAGCTCCTCGCCCGAAACCTGCGCGGGCAGTAGGCTCTCCAGAATCTTGACCTGCTCGGTCAGGTTGTCGGTACGATCTTGATCGGTACCGGCCTTGATGGACATCTCCAACGTCTCGCTTGTCTGCTTAATCAGACGCTTGATCATGCTGTTGACGTCTTCCTCGGTCACGTCGCGGCGCTCGTTGACCTCGATGTTCTTAACCTCGGCCTTGACCTGGCGAATGATAGACAGGCGAACCTTGTCCTTGGCCTTCATGGCGGCAATCATTTCCTGCTGCAGCTCTTCGTTGGTCATCTGCAAATCCTCCTCAATAACATGGGCGGCACTCGCACGAGCACCGCCCCTTGATTACTCAGTCGTCGACGAATCGTCGGTCGAGCTCTTGGTGACGCCCTTCAGGCTCACGTTATAGGGCACGTCCTTGGGCATGGGGTTGACGGTAATGTCGGCATCCTTCGTGTACTTCTCCAGCCACTCGTTGTATGCCGTGCCCGATGCCTGGGTCTTCACCACATTGGAAACGTACTTCTTAATAGCCTTGGGCACCTGATTGATGTCATCGACCTGGCCATCGACATGGAAGTAGTCGGTGCACTTGATGATGTGGTAGCCATACGTCGACTCGACCACGTCGCTCACATCGCCCTTGTTAAGGCCCTCGAGCGCCGTCTGGTAGCTGTCGACAAAGGTGGTGAGCTTATCCCAGCCCACGTCACCCTTCTTCTCCTTGGAACCGGTGTCGTCGGAATACTGCTTCACGGCATCCTCAAAGCTCAGCTCGCCGGAGTTGATCTTATCCAGGCACTCCTGCGCCTTGGCCTTGGCGGCGGCCTTGTCCTCGTCCGAAGCGTCGGAATCAACCTTGATCAGGATGTTCGACGAGCGGCGGGCATCGTTGTAGTTAGACAGGTTCTCGTTAATGTAATCGACAATCTCGCTGTCCTTGGGCTTGCTGGTGGGAGCAACGGCATCCTTAAGCTTCTGCTGCGCCAGGCTCTCCTTGAGCGAGTCCTTGTAGGTGTCCTCGGTATAGCCGTAGGTCTTAAGGGTCTCCTTAAAGGTCTTGGCGCCGCCCGCGCTCTTGCAGGCGTCCTTCCAAGCCTTCTCTACTTCCTCGTCCGAAACCGTCACGCCGTTCTCCTTCTGCGCCTGCTGGAGCAGAATCTGCTGCGTATAGGAATCGATGAGCTGTTTGCGGTACTTCTTGGGCGTCAGGTCATTGTCAACCAGATACTGCGCCCAATCCTCATCCTTGGTGTAGCCGTAGGACGTGCGCATGCTCATGATCTGCTTGGTTACGGTGTCCTCGGTGAGATTGGTTCCGTTGACGGTAGCAGCCACACCGCCGGTCAGTTTGTAACCCGAGTTATTGTTCTCGGTCTGCGACATCAAACCGGAGCACGCCATGGCCGAGACGGAAAGCAGCATTGCCAGCACGCCGATAACCACCAGGACGATCTTGACGGTCTTAGACACGTACGTCTTGCGCTGCTTCTTGCGAGAGCTGGAGGCAGCGCGGGACCGTTGCTCGGGCGTCGGTGCGGCCTCGGAGTTCTTTTTCTTGTTTGCCATAGTTGGCCTTTCGCATCACGAATCGAACAAACGTCATTGTGTCACAACGCAGCCCCGCGGCACACCTGGTGCATGGGAGACAGGTTAATCTGCACCATTTTGGTGCAAAGGGGACAGCTCCGACAGCTAGGGACGTTCCTTTTCTGCCGGCAGTTAGGGACAGTCCCCAAATGCCGGCCCTAGAAGTGGCGGCGGATGGCGTCGACCATGCCCTGGGACGAAGTCTGGCCGAGCACGTCGGCTGCGGCGTCAGCATCCATAAAGATATTCATAAGCGCTTGCAGAGCCTCGACCTGGCCGCCCGGCTCGGCAATACCCAGATTGATGATGATCTGCGCCGGCACGGGGGCACCCATACCCGCCATAGCATTGAACGTCACGGGCGCGGAGGGCTTCATCACCGCGATATAGGGCTTAGCCACAAACCCCGGATCGGTATGCGGAATGGCAATATTGGCCGCCGGCATAGCGAGGCCCGTGGGATAGATGTCCTCGCGCGTACGGACGGCATCGAGCCAACCGGACGCAATGTAGCCGCGCGGAGCGAGCTCGCCCTCGAGCCGCGCAAACACCTCATCCGGCGTCGCGCACTCCCAATCAAAAAACACCAGCTCAGGCGCGAATAGCATCTCGGCGTTATCCGCCATACCGTCCTCCAAAGTTGCATGAGGTTCACAATGCCCCATATGATAGCGAAACCAGACAGGCAAGGTTAGCCGAGGATCCCAATCATCTTGAGTGCGCGGGCAGGCGTCAAGCACACCTCGGGCATCGCCTCCAGCATGCGCCGGTCGCTCGTGACCACGTAGTCAACATCTGCCGTCTCGCCCGAAGCGATGATGAGGTTGTCTTCGAGATCCGGCATGCGCTTGCCAAGCATGCGCGCCATCTCGCACTCTGCCAACGAAAGCGGAGAGGCAGTTGCCACCTGCATCATGTGCTCGATGCAGGCCCATGACGCCGAGGTAAACGGCACGTTAATCCCATTCGCATTCCGCCGGGCCAGACGCCGAGGCAGGATATAGAACACATCCTTTGCCGTCGTGGGCGTGTACAGAAGGTCAATCTTTCCCGCCTCGGCCAGTTCAACTAATCTCTTCGCTTCGTCGAACGCCCCCTCTTGCAGGTAATAATCGAGCCAAACGTTCGTATCTACCAAGAGATGCTTTGCCTCGATCATCGACAATTCGCCTCAATATCGGCAATCATCGTGTCATACATATCATCTCGTACGGCATCCCAGTCTTCCGCAGATGATCCAAATGGCGCAAAATCCGAAGCATTTAGCCCCAGCGATGAAAAAGCTAGGCCACACCCCTGCTCGGCCAGGCTCTCCGCGCGGGGTGCCTCGCGCTTATCCGTCACCATAAATCCCGGCAACGCTTGATGCTCGACAAGATAGGCCCAAAGCGCACGAATGGCATCGCTCGGCCCCAATCCATTGCGTGTCAGGACCGCATCGCCACCAGCCTTGAGCATAGGATCGATTCGTGTGTTGAGCTGCACCGTTGCTGCACCCATAGCGGCTCCTCTCTACTTGCTAGCAGTATAGCAAACATAAAAGGCCACGCAAAAGGGCCCCGCCCACACACGGACGAGGCCTATCGGATTTCTTGGAATGGGAATGGTGCCCGTCACGTTATCCAGAGCCCAAAATCAAAGAGATATTAAGCTGATTGGGGCACATGTGATTCCATATGCCCCAATCAGCTTTTTTGATAGTTTACGTCGCAATGAAAACCAGGTGAATCCTTTTACGCACGATGGCGCGCCGGATCAATTGCCACCTTACCGCTCTCCAGCACGTGGACGCGGCCGTCAGCGAGCATCTGCACGACTTCGGGATACAGCACGTGCTCGATCGCGTGAATGTGCTCCTCGAGCGTATCGACATCCCAGCCTTCCTCAACGGCCAGCGCGCGCTGGGCGATGATGGGACCGTTGTCGTAGATCTCGTTGGCAAAATGCACGGTCACACCGGTCACCTTGACGCCGCGCGCAAAGGCATCGTCGATCGCATGCGCACCGGTAAAGCTCGGCAGCAGCGCCGGATGCAGATTGACAACGCGGTTGGGGAACGCCGCCAGCAGGGGTGTGTGCACCATGCGCATGTAGCCAGCCATGACCACATACTCGCAGCCGCGCTCGAGAAGCTCGTGCGCAATAATCTCGTCGGCGGCGATAGGGTCGGCGTAGACATCCTTGGAGAGCGTCAGCGTCTGGATACCCGCACGCTCTGCACGCTGCAGGCCCTTGGCCGAAGGACGGCTCGACACCACGAGCTCGATCGAAGCATTGAGCTTGCCGGCGGCAATCAGGTCGACGAGCGCCTGCAGGTTGGTGCCCGAACCGCTGATGAGCACGCCGATCTTGAGCGGATCGGCCGTGTCGGTACCGGTCGGACGGGTGTAGGGCACAAAGTCCAAGCCCTCGGCGGCAGCCGTCTGCTCGTTAGCGCTCATCGGAGTACACGACCTTACCGGAGCCCTCGACGCATTCGCCCACGCGGAACGGCTTCTCGCCCAGCGCGACCAGGGCATCGGTTACCGCGGCCTCATCTTCGGGAGCGACAATCAGGCACAGGCCGACGCCCATGTTGAAGGTCTTGCATGCCTCGTTGGGCGTAAGCTCGGCCTGGTGCGAAACATAGGTGATCACGGGCGGAATGTCCCAGCCCATCTCGGCGCCATTGCGGGTGACCACGGCGTCGACGTCGTCGGCCAACGCACGGTTAAGGTTCTCGGTGATGCCACCGCCGGTGATATGGGCGATGGCGTGCACCGGAGCGCCGCCGCGGAGCAGCTCAAGAATCGGCTTGACGTAGATGCGCGTGGGGGCCAGCAGAGCGTCTGCCAGTGATGCGCCGCCGAGCTCCTCGAGCGGACGGCTCAGCTCCTCGGCCTTAGCGGCGGCCTCGGGCGTACCAGGCTTGATGCCGTCAACGCCGATGACCTTACGCACGAGCGAGTAGCCGTTGGAGTGCACGCCGGTGGAGGGAAGGCCCAGAATCACGTCGCCGGGGCGGACGTTGGCGGGGTCGAGCATCTTGGGACGGTCGACGACACCCACGGTAAAGCCGGCGAGGTCGTAGTCGGCGGGAGCCATGACGCCCGGGTGCTCGGCCATCTCGCCGCCCACGAGCGCGCAGCCCGCGAGCTTGCAGCCGTCTGCCACGCCCTTGATGATCTTTGCCATGTGCTCGGCCTCGATGTGGCCGATGGCAACATAGTCCAAAAAGAAGAGCGGCTCGGCGCCCGAAGCCAAAATGTCGTTGACGCACATGGCGACCAGGTCCTGGCCCACCGTCTCGTGACGGTCCATGATCTGGGCGAGGACGAGCTTGGTGCCCACGCCGTCGGTACCGCTGATCAGAATCGGGTCTTCCATATCCTTAAGCGCGGCGGCCGAGAACAGGCCGCCAAAGCCACCGATGCCGCCGATAACCTCGGGACGGTTGGTATCCTTAACCATTTGCTTAATAGCGTCGACGGCGCGGCCGCCCTCGGCGGTATCGACGCCGGCATCCTCATACGTCACATGCTTGCTGTCGCTCATCTGAGCCTTCCTCTCCCACTACCGTTTGACACACAGACGCCAAACAGTGCTCATAGTTGCCCTCAAGTTGGCGCACACGGTAACAACACGCGCCGCCAAATCAACAAAACAGCAGGTAAAACCTACCAAAATAAACCTGTCCCTAAATGGCAGGTTTTAGGCCTCGCCGTGCTTCTCTTCCCAGCTGCGGTCATCGTATTTCTCGACCACGGCGTCGTCGCCAAAGTGCAGCGGCTTATCCAGGTTGCGGGGCTTAAAGCCCTCCATAAACTTGTCGCGGCCAAAGCTCTCGGGAATCGCCACGGGATAACGGCCGGTAAAGCACGCATCGCAGTAGCCGCCCTTGGGCATGACCTTCAGCAGGCCCTCGACCGAAAGGAAGGCCAGCGAATCGGCGCCAATGTACTCGCAGATCTCATCGACCGTCTTGTTAGCGCTGATGAGCTGCGACTGCACGTCGGTATCGATGCCGTAGAAGCACGGCCAGATGACCTCGGGCGAGTTGATGCGGATGTGAATCTCCTTGGCGCCGGCGTTGCGCAGCATCTTGACGAGCTGCACCATGGTGGTGCCGCGAACGATGGAGTCGTCGATGACGACCAGGCGCTTGCCCTCGATATTGTCGCGCAGTGGATTGAGCTTCATGCGCACGCCCATGGCACGCAGCTCCTGCGTGGGCTCGATAAACGTACGGCCCACATAGCGATTCTTGATGAGGCCCTCGCCAAAGGGAATGCCGCTCTCACGCGAATAACCCTCCGCAGGCGGCAGACCGGAGTCGGGCACACCGATGACCAGGTCGGCATCGACGGGCTCCTCGTGTGCCAGCTGACGACCCATGTCGTAACGGCAGGCGTAGACGCTCTTGCCATTCATGATGGAGTCGGGGCGGGCAAAGTAGACCTGCTCAAAGATGCAGTTAGCGGGCTCTTCGGCAGCGGGCACGCCTTGCTCGGACACCAAGCCCTCGGCGCTGATGCGCAAGATCTCGCCGGGACGGACGTCGCGGACGTACTCGGCACCCACAATGTCGAGCGCGCAGGTCTCGGACGCAACGACCCAGCCACCAGCGCGAGTGACATGAGTGGCAGCGTCGACCGTCGCGGCGTCGTCTTGCGACGGCAGCCGCGAAACGGATGCGGCGTCGGCCTGGTCCAAGCCCTCGTCCACAAGCTTGCCCAGCACCAGCGGACGAATGCCGTGCGGGTCGCGGAAAGCATAGAGCGCCTGCTCGTTGATGAGCGTCATGGCATAGCCACCGCGCACGAGTTCCATCGTCTTGCGAATGCCCTCGCGCAAATGGCCTGTGCGCTGCGTAAAGTAGCCGATGAGCTTGGTCGCGACCTCGGAATCCGAATTGGAGAGAAACGGCACGCCCAGCTCGATGAGCTGACGGCGCAGCTCGTCGGTGTTGACGAGGGTGCCGTTGTGCGCAAGTGCGATGATGACGCTATTAATGGTCGAAAGATGTGGCTGCGAGGCTTCCCAGCTCTTGGCGCCGGCAGTGCCGTAGCGCACGTGACCCACGGCCAACTGACCAGAAAGCGTCGATAGGTCGGCGTTGGAGAACACACGGTCGAGCAGTCCCAGGTCTTTACGAACCATAACCGTGCCGCCGTCGCCCACGGCGATTCCCGCCGATTCCTGGCCGCGATGCTGCAGCGCACGCAGACCAAAGTACGTCAGTCGAGCCACGTCGCGATCGGGCGCCCACACACCAAAAACGCCGCATTCCTCATGCAGCTGGTCGGAGTCCGGATCGTACGTCGACATGGTCGTCACCTGTCCCGTGGCACGCTCGGCCGCGCGGATGGTTTCTTGAGACATGGCATCCCCTCAGAGCCTCGTTATTTGGCGTTACCTGCCTTATTATACGCACGGCAAGACAAGCTCCCCAGCGCATGAGCAGCGCTTTTTAAAAGCCCACCGAGCTTATTATCCGTTTTGCGACCAAACATTTTATTGGGTAGTCCACTCTCAGGGGCAACGGCCTCGAAGACTTCCCGTGCGCCGTGTCTCGCCCGCGCTAGGGGCTACATTGTTGCAATTGGGACGTTCGTCCTGTCTTTTAGCTGGTCGTCGGCGTATCCTTGTAGGCTACTACAAGACGAGAAAGGTAGCGTATGGATCGAAATCAACTCGACCCCAGTGTCCCCAGCGCCACGGAGGTCAAGAAGATCCCCCTTATCATTAAGGTGTACGCCGTCCTGTGCATCCTGTCCGGCGTAGGCACGCTCCCTTCGGTCGGCGCCTTTATGTGGCGGGTCATCACCGCGCTCATCAACGGCAACGCCGCCGCCAAGCTCGGCGACAACACGCTCGTCGCGGTCGGCCTTATCGTCGCCGGCATCATGCTCTCGGCGGCGAGCGCGGTCATCTTGATCATCTTTGGCCTGGACCTCAT
This sequence comes from Collinsella sp. LCP19S3_B11, assembly GCF_052121915.1. Taxonomy (NCBI): domain Bacteria; kingdom Bacillati; phylum Actinomycetota; class Coriobacteriia; order Coriobacteriales; family Coriobacteriaceae; genus Collinsella; species Collinsella sp. LCP19S3_B11. The sequence goes on along the minus strand of NZ_JBQKDI010000001.1, from coordinate 68,156 downwards.
CAAGAACCAGCGCCGCAACGCCGCGCGCCTGTCCTATATCCTTATCGCACTTACCGTCGTTGAGCTTTTGGTCGACGTGATGCTCCAGGGTATCGGGCCGTTCTTGCTGCGCCCCGCCATCCAGCTCGGCATCCTCGTCGCGCTTTCGGCCACTGTTGACCCAACACTTCGTCAGGAGCGCGAACTGCAGCGCCGCTTGCAGGAGATGCTCGATCGCGACGCCGCCGCCGAGGGTATGCTCGGCCGCGATGAGACCGGCGAGGGCTACATCAAGCTCAACTACTTCAACCTGTTCTGGGTATTCTTTGTCTGCTGCGTGCTCGGTCTGATCCTGGAGGACATCTGGCACATGACGGTCGACGATCCAGGCGTCTACCAGAACCGCGCCGGCATGCTATTTGGCCCCTTCAGCCCCATCTACGGATTTGGCGCCGTACTCATGACCATGGTGCTCAACCGCTTCTACAAAAAGAACCCCATCATTATCTTTTTGGTGAGCGCCCTGCTTGGCGCAAGCTTTGAGGTCTTTGTGGGCTGGTTTATGCAGACCTCGTTCGGTGTGGTCTCGTGGAACTACTCGCACATGAAGCTCTTTGGCATGCCCGATCCGCTCGCCGTGCTTACGGGCGGTCGCACCTGCACGGGCTTCGCCTGCCTGTGGGGTCTGGGCGGACTCATCTGGATCAAGCTGCTGCTGCCCAGATTGCTCAAGCTCATTAACATGATTCCCTGGAAGAATCGCTACTCAGCCACCGTCATCTTTACCATCATCATGCTGGTCGACGGCGTCATGACGCTGCAGTCGCTCGACTACTGGTACCAGCGTGTCAACGGCACGGCCAGCGATATTCCCGTTGCGCAGTTCTACGGAAGGTACTTCGATAACGAGTATATGGAAAATCGCTTCCAGAGCATGACCATGAGCCCCAAGGACGCCACACGCGTGTAGCGAGCGCCGGCACAAAACAGCCCCAACACACCAAAGCCCGCTGGCAGATCTACATGAGCTGCCAGCGGGCTTTTGCTATAGACGTACACGGGTTGCCGGCTAGGCGTTACGCTTCGCGCTCGACCTCGCTCACGCACTCGTTCTTGATAGTGCCGACGAGCGCCTGCAGGGCATCGACCACATGCGGGCGAATGTCTCCGCCAATGAGCACGAGCATGATGTCGTCGCCCACGGCAAGCTCGCCGCTCGCCAGCCATACGCGCACATAGCCGATGCCGGGCATCGCGCGCGTCGCCTCGATGGCAGCCTGTACCTTGCTGGCGTCGTAGCCAAACACCACGCCGCCCACCTTGTGGCCCGGCGCCACGCCATCGGTCTCGACACCACGGGCCTCAGACTTGGGCGTTGCACGCACCACGCCATTGTGCGTCAGGTACATGCCACACGCCGGCGCCGAAGCGTCGGCCTTGGCTTCACGCAGCCACGCATCGACCGAAGGCATCAATTTGCCGCTTTCAAGCATCGCTTCCCCTTTTTTCCGTCGTCGAGTAGCTAATTTGGGACGGGGCTCTTTTAGCTACCGCGGGCATGCAGAATGATTTTGCTGGGTTAGGTGACTGAGGTAGCTAAAAGAGCCCCGTCCCAAATTAGCTACTCTCGAACCACTTATTCCTCGACCGGTGTGAGCACCATGACGGCGCGCGTATTGCTAAATGACAGTGAGCGGCAGGTCACAAGCGTTACAACCTTAGTTGCCGAGGCAGCACGGTCGGTCGCATCGTTTGCCACGGCCGAGGCGCCATCGAGCATCTCGGACAGATAATTCGTCAGCCCGTCGTCGCCCTCAAAGTTGGTCGCGCGCGCCTTGGCATACGTATCCTCAACCACCTTGGTCGCCAGCGGTCTCAGCTTATACGTACCGTCGCGCGTAATGTAGTACACATACTCGATGCTATCGAACTTTGCCTGGTCGGTTGTGTCCGAAATAATGTTGAACATCGAGCCGTCGTTCATATGATGGCCATAGATCGTGGTCTGCTGGTCCACCATACCGGGGGCCGTATCGTCGCAGTCCAGGAAAATTGCACCGGAAGCGTTGGATGTACCGTCAAACAACGTGTTGAGGTACTTGGAGTTATTGTTGGCCTGAACCACCGGATAATTGATAGTAGTATCCGGAACGTAAATCCAGCCGACAATCTCGGGGTTCGTCTGCGCAAGGGCATCAAAATCAACGACGGGGATGCCGCTGCCATCCTTATCGCTCACATATTGTTTCTCGATCTTTGCATACGAGTCGCTTGCCTGTTTGTAGCCAATTTGCGCATTGATGTAGATAGCCGCTGCGGCAACAATCAATCCGATTCCGACAATGATGAGCAAGATAGGGAAAATCGACCGACGTTTTTTGCGCGGCTGTTGGACATGTCCCGCCGAGTCCTTATGGGCCGGTGGCGTAGTACGCTGCGGCGATTTCGCCGTGCTATACGCCGAAGGACGGTATGCGGCAGGCGTATTCTGGTGCTGGCGGCGCTGCCCTGTCGGCACCACGGGGCGTGGGGCACGGGCATGCTGGGGAGAGGATGCCCGACCCTGCTGAGGCGCACGGCTGTCAGCGGGCTTTGAAGGGTCGGGGATTTGAGAGGACCTAAAACGTTTTCCCTGATAGTCGGACATAACTCTCCTTATGGCACAAAAGGAATGGTGGCGATCTTACGCGTCAGCCATCTCCTGTTTCATTTTCTCAATGACCGTACGATACTCGGGGTCGCAAGCGCCCAGAATCTGTGTGGCGTAGATAGCGGCGTTCTTGGCGCCGTTGATGGCAACACAGGCTACGGGCACGCCCGAAGGCATTTGCACCATCGACAACAGCGAATCCATGCCGCCCAGGTCACTCGTCTTCATAGGAACACCGATAACCGGCAGCGGCGTAAAGGCAGCCACGACACCGCCCAAGTGAGCGGCCTTGCCGGCGGCGGCGATAATCACCTTGATACCGCGATCGGCAGCAGTCGAAGCCCACTCGTGAACCTTCGCCGGCGTGCGGTGCGCGCTTGCGATCACGAGCTCATAGGGCACGCCCAGCGCCTCGAGCTCGGCGGTGCAGCCTTCCATAACGCCCAGATCGGACTTGGAGCCCATGATGATCCCGACAACCGGCTTCTGATCTGCCATAAATAAAGACCTCCTGTTGAGAGCGGTGACGCGGCGAATCCGCGACCCTTAACTACTGAGAGTAGTATAGCCGCTCCCGTCCCTGCGGTCTGTGGGTGCTCTGCAGCGGCCCGGTGTTTTCATCTTCACTCCGGTTGCTACGCAAAGTCGTTCAGATGAAAACACCGGGCCGCCGCAGAGCACCTTCGACCTACCGGGAATTGCCATGACGTACGTTGGCTGAAATAATGAGCTTCCCTTGCTTCGCAAAGTCGCTCAGCTAAATAACCCAGCCCGCCGCGGGGCACCCGGGGACCTACCGGATATTGCCATGACGTACGTTGGCTGATTTGGTTTGGAATGGGAGGTTGACGAGGCTGAAAGTCCCTCCTACATAACGTGGGCGCCGTCGTTCGAATGAACGACGGCGCCCACACTCAATTTTATTCAGCCCCAGTCATCGCGCAAAGCCCCTTCTGCAGCACACGGTGCAGCAAAGTCACCGCAGGCCGGGGCGGGAGGGGCCGAGTTTCCTCCTGAGCGACTCTGCTTGCAGCCGGAGCGAAAGGGGGAAATCTCAGCCCCTCCCGCCCCGGCCGACCAGGTCACATTACACCGTGTACTGCGGCAGGTCCTGCAGGGCGATGACGTCCATGCCCATGTCGTTGGCGCTGCCGTGGCCCTGCTGGTCCTCGCGCACAGCCTCGATGGCGCTCACATACGTGTTGGCGGCAGACATCGCCGTCACGCAGGTCACGCCACGACGGACGGCCTCGGTGCGCAGCAGATAGCCGTCGCCGCGCGAACCCGGACCGTACGGCGTGTTGATGATCACCGCGATCTTGCCGTCGGCAATCAGGTCGCCGATGTTGGGACGCTCGCCGTCGTGCGGGCCGCTGATCTTCTCCACAATCTCGCACGTCACGTTGCCGCCGCGCAGCACGCGCGCCGTACCCTCGGTAGAGCAGATGTCAAAGCCCAGATAGCGCAGGATACGGGCGACCGAAAGGATATGGCGCTTATCGCGATCGCACACGCTAATGAACACCTTGCCGGCGCTCGGATCGGGCAGTTTGTAGTCAATCGCCAGCTGTGTCTTGGCGTATGCCTCGGGATAGCTCTTGGCGACACCCATGACCTCGCCCGTCGACTTCATCTCGGGCCCCAGGATAACGTCGGCTCCCGGGAAACGACCCCAGGGCATAACGGCTTCCTTCATGCAGAAGCAGTCCAGCTGGCGCTCGTCGCTCGGCAGGCCCAGGCTCGCGATGGAATCGCCCGCCATGATGCGCGCCGCGCACTTGGCCAGCGGCACGCCGGTGGCCTTGGAGATAAACGGCACGGTACGGCTGGCACGCGGGTTGGCCTCGATCACGTAGACGGTCTCGCCCTTGATGGCATACTGCACATTGACCAGGCCGCGGACTCCCAGCGCCATCGCGATGCGGCGCGTGGTCTCGCGGAGCTTCGCCTGCAGACTCTCGCTAAAGCTAAACGGCGGAATGCAAGTCGCGGAGTCACCGGAGTGGATACCGGCCTCCTCGATATGCTCCAGAATACCGCCGATGTAGACCTCCTCGCCGTCGCACAGGGCATCGACATCGGACTCGATCGCGCCCTCCAGGAAGCGGTCGAGGTACACCGGGTAGTCGGGGCTAATGCGAGCAGCCTCGGCCATGTAATCGTGCAGATGCTCGGCATCGTAGGCGATCATCATGCCGCGGCCGCCCAACACATAGCTCGGACGAACCAGCAGCGGGTAGCCGATATGCGCGGCCACAGCCTCGGCCTCCTCAAACGAGGTGGCCTGACCCGCCGGCGGGTACATAATGCCCAGCTTGTCGAGCAGGGCGGCAAAGCGCTCGCGGTCCTCGGCAAAATCGATGGCATCGGGCTTAGTACCCATGATGTTCACGCCGCTCTCCTCGAGCATGCGCGCCAGCTTAAGCGGGGTCTGGCCGCCGAGCGTCACCACGACGCCGTCGGGGCGCTCAACATCGATAACGTCCATGACGTCCTCGTAGGTGAGCGGCTCAAAGTACAGACGATCGGACGTGTCGTAGTCGGTCGAGACGGTCTCGGGGTTGCAGTTGACCATGATGGTCTCGAAGCCACGGGCCGCCAGCGCGTAGCTCGCGTGCACGCAGCAGTAGTCAAACTCGATACCCTGGCCGATACGGTTGGGGCCGGCACCCAGAATCATCGCCTTGGGTTTGCTTGCCGGCGTGGTCTCGTCGGGGGCGACGCACTTCTTGGCGACCGGGCTCGTGCGGTAGATGTTTTCGTAGGTCTTGTAGTGATACTCCGTGGCACTCGAGAACTCAGCAGCGCAGGTGTCGACCGTCTTCATGCTGGGAACCACGCCCAGACCCTTACGGTAAGCGCGAACAAAGCGCTCGTCCGAGCCGGTCAGCGCGGCAATCTCGGCATCGCTCGTGCCATACTGCTTGAGCAGGCGCATCGCGTCGGCGTCGATGTCCTCCACGCGCAGGCCGCGAATGCTCTCCTGGACCTGCACCATATCGTTGATACGGTTGAGATACCACGGATCGATGCCGCAGATGGCATGGATGCGCGCGACATCCCAGCCACGACGCAGGGCCTCGACCACAAAGAAGATGCGGTGCTCAGTCGGGGTGCCCACGGCCTGAGCGAGCTCGTCGTCGCTCAGCTTATCGGCACCTTCCTTGCCACCAGCGCAAATGCCCTGATGCCCGTCCTCCAGCGAGCGCATGGCCTTGCCAAAGGCCTCCTCAAAGGTGCGGCCGATCGCCATGATCTCGCCCACGGCTTTCATGCGCGTTGTGAGCGTGGGGTCGGTACCCTTGAACTTCTCAAAGGCAAAGCGCGGCACCTTGACCACACAGTAGTCGATCGTGGGCTCAAAGCAGGCAGGCGTGGCTTTGGTGATGTCGTTGACGATCTCGTCGAGCGTGTAGCCCACGGCCAGGCGAGCGGCGGCCTTGGCGATGGGGAAGCCCGTGGCCTTGGAGGCCAGTGCGGACGAACGGCTCACGCGCGGGTTCATCTCGATGACGATCAGGCGACCGGTCTGCGGGTTCACGGCAAACTGCACGTTGGAGCCACCGGTCTCGACGCCGATCTTCTCCAGAATGGCGAGCGAGGCGACACGCATGCGCTGATACTCAAGGTCGGAGAGGGTCTGCGCCGGCGCCACGGTGATGGAGTCGCCGGTATGCACGCCCATGGGGTCGAGGTTCTCGATGGAGCACACGATGATGCCGTTGCCGGCGTGGTCGCGCATGACCTCCATCTCGTACTCTTTCCAACCCTCGATGGACTCCTCGACCAGCACCTCGTGGGCGGGCGAGAGCTCAAGGCCCTGGCTCACGATGGAGACGAGCTCCTCGTGGGTGTGCGCGATGCCGCCGCCGGCGCCGCCCAGGGTAAAGCTCGGGCGCAGCACGCAGGGATATCCCACGCGCTCGGCGATGGCCTCGGCGTCGGCCACGCTGTAGGCATAGCCCGAGCGCGCGACCTCCAGGCCGATCTCGGCCATGGCCTCGTTAAAAAGCTTGCGGTCCTCGCCGCGCTCGATGGCGGCAAGGTCGCAGCCGATCATCTCGACGCCGTACTGGTCGAGCGTGCCGTCCTTTGCCAGCTCGACGGCGGCGTTCAGACCGGTCTGGCCGCCCAGCGTGGGCAGCAGCGCGTCCGGGCGCTCCTTCTTGATCACGCGCTCGATAAATTCGGCGGTGATGGGCTCGACATAGGTGCGGTCGGCCAGGCCCGGGTCGGTCATGATGGTCGCCGGGTTGGAGTTGACCAGGATGACCTCAAAGCCATCCTCCTTGAGCACCTTGCAGGCCTGGGCGCCGGAGTAATCGAACTCGCAGGCCTGGCCAATGACGATGGGGCCCGAGCCAATGACGAGGATACGCTTGATGTCAGTACGCTTAGGCATGTTAGTTCTCCTCGGTCTCGGTCGTGGCGGAACCATTGTCGGCAAAGTTCCAGCCCTGCAGGCGGTCCTTCGCGGTGTCGATGTCCAGGTAGTTCTCCTCGCCGTCCATGAGTCGCGTAAAGGCGGTAAAGAGATAGTGGGCGTCGGTGGGGCCGGGCGAGGCCTCGGGGTGGTACTGGACCGAGAAGCACGGGGCGTCGAGCAGCTGAATGCCCTCGGCGGTGCCGTCGTTGAGGTTCACGTGCGTCAGGCGAATGCGGCCAAAGCGCTCGTTCATCACGACGGGCGCGATACCACGGCGCACCCAGACGCGCAGATCGCCGTCGGCCGCATGCTCGGTCTCGCCGCCCGAAAGTTCGGGGACAAGCTTGCCCAAGCTGGGGAACAGCAGGCCAAAGCCATGGTTTTGCGCGGTAATTTCCACGCGGCGGCTGACCAGGTTCATAACCGGCTGGTTACCGCCACGGTGACCGAATTTGAGTTTTTCCATCTGGGCGCCGCATGCCAAGCTGATCATCTGGTGACCCAGGCAAATGCCAAAGACGGGCACCTTGCCGATCAGCTGCTGCGCCTGCTCGTAGGTCTCTACCACGGCATCGGGGTCGCCGGGACCGTTGGACAAAAAGACGCCATCGGGATTCATATCGAGTACCTGACGCGCGGGTGTATCCCACGGCACGACGGTGAGGTCGCAGCCAGCACGGACCAGACCCTCCAGGATGCCACGCTTGACACCGCAGTCGTACGCGACCACGTTGTGGCGGGCGGGAGCGGGGGCCGCAAGCGCAAAGCCATGCTCGGCGGGCAGATCGCTTCCGGCGAACGGATGGGGCGCAGGGCAGCTCACGGTCTTGACCAGGTTCTCCCCCACCAGCGTGGGAGCAGAGGCCAAGCGCTCGGCAAGCTCGTCGATGTCGAGGACCTCGGTCGAGATAATGCCCATCTTGGAGCCATTGTCGCGCAGGTGGCGCACCAGGGCTCGGGTGTCGACGCCCTCGATAGCGACGATGCCGTGTGCGCGCAGGTACTCCGGCACGCTGACGGCCGAGCGCCAGTTAGAAGGCGTGGCACACATGTCGCGCACGATCATGCCGCGCATGGCGGGAGCACTCGCAGGGCGTACGTCATCGCCGGGGAAGGCGGACTGGACATCGGTCTCGTCGATGCCATAGTTGCCAATCTGCGGATAGGTCATGGTAACGATCTGGCCAGCATAGCTCGGGTCGGTCATAACCTCAAAGTAACCCTCGAGTGAAGTATTGAAGCAGACTTCGCCGGTCGCGGTGCCCTCGGCACCACATGCACGGCCATAAAAAATGGTCCCATCCTCAAGGTACAGGATGCAGGGACCGCAAGCACCCTTGCTGGTTTTGGCCAGCATGCGCTGGCACAGTTCGCTGGGCGCGATGGTGCGGGCGGCAGCGCCCGCAATATGGTTGTTCGCCATAGTTCTCCTTCCCGGTCTCTCGGGACCGGCTTAAAGGTGTGTAGTTAGGCCTCGCGGTATTCTAACCGTAAGTATGCCTTATGGCGTTAATTACATAGAATTGTTTACAAAATGATAATTATGACTTCTTATGCATAATGATTTTTCTGGGACGGGATTAAAAAATCATTCTGAAAGCAGAGCTTTGTCGCTGAGTAGTCAATTTGGGACGGGGCTATTTTAGCTACCCCGTCCGTCAATCAACCTAACCGTCGTGCCACCAGCCGGGGTAGCTAAAATAGCCCCGTCCCAAATTGACTACTCGCCAACCGCATACATGACAGAATGATTTTTTAATCCCCGTCCCAGAAAAATCATCCCGCGTGGGCTTGCGGCTCACGCGGGATGCCATCGTTCTATGTGGCTGCGACTACTTTTGCTTGTCCTGCTCAAGTAATTCGGACGGGGTGCGGCCAAGCTTGCCGCCACGGAAAATCTCGCGGCCGTGCAGGCGGTGCTCCAGGTCACGTTCGGCCTTTTCCTCGTCAATCTTAGCCTGGCTCACCGCCGGGTCCTCGATGAGCGACGATACCGAGTTCACCTGTTTCTGAATACGCTCGGCAATGGTGTCATCCATGCTCACGATACGCATCTTCCAGTCGATATTGGTGGCGTTGGAAGAGCTCTTGGTCCAGACGAACGTCAGGATGGCGCTCTGGTGGCCCTGGGCGGGAAACATGCCAAAGAAGGAATCATGCTGAATCCTGCTGTCCTCGTCGATATAGGCGTGGACGTTATACACCACACGGTCAATCTTGTCGTTGAGCAGGGCATTGGTTGCGAGCGCCGCCGCCTGAATCTGACCGTTGGACAGCAACTCGAGTTCATTGGCAGAAGACGTGTCCAGCACCGTCACCTCAACCGTGCCCGTACCCTCGTCGGCCTCGTCGACGGTAAAATCGAGCGGGAACTGCGTAAAGCCGTTGCCCCATTCAAGTCCACCTTTGAACGCGGTCGAGACGGTATCCACCGAAACGCTCTCGGAGAGGTTCGCGGTGTTCAGGCGTCGCATCACGCCGTAGCCGATCTGCATGCCCACAATCAGCACCAAGATGCCGATAACCACGACCATGGCAGTTTTCGTAATGGTATGGCTCACCTGCGAACCCGAAGGATCGTCCTCGGACAGCGGGTCGATATGTTTTGCCTGGCTCGCGCGATCCTCGCTGCGCAGCCGCGCCAGTGTCGCCTTGTCACCGCGTTTGACGGCAGACTCTTTCTCGCGCATGCGCTCGGTACGCTTTTTGGCGAGTGTAGGATCCAAGACGCCGGATGCATCGATTTCGGAGAATAACTCCGTCACTTCTTCCGGAGTCAGATGGTTCTTATCAGCCATAACCTTCCTGTCATATCAATCAGTCGAGCTCGTGCGCACGCGCACCTTCGAACTGCATTCGATAGTAACGGGCATAAGTGCCGCCACGGGCGAGAAGCTCCTCGTGCGTGCCACGTTCCACAACGCGACCATGCTCAACGGTCGCAATCTCGTCGGCATGCTTAATGGTCGAGAGACGGTGAGCGATGATGATCGTGGTGCGGCCGCGCGCCAAGCGCTCGAGCGACTCCTGCACCGCCTCCTCGCTCTCGTTATCCAGAGCACTGGTCGCCTCATCCAAAATAAGGATCTTGGGATTTTTGAGAAACACGCGCGCGATGGCGACGCGCTGCTTTTGACCACCAGAAAGACGGCTGCCGCGCTCGCCCACCACGGTGTCGTAGCCCTGCGGAAGCGACTCGATAAAAGCATCGATGTTGGCGCGATGGGCCGCCTCGGCGATTTCTTCTGCCGTGGCGCCCGGCTTGCCATAGGCGATGTTCTCGCCAATCGTTCCGTCGAACAGATAGACATCTTGCTGCACCAGGCCGATGGATTGGCGCAGGCTACGCTGCGTCACGTCGCGCACATCCTGGCCGTCAATGCTAATGGAGCCGGCGGCGACGTCGTAAAAGCGCGGCAACAGCGAACAAGTCGTTGATTTGCCGCCGCCCGAGGGACCAACCAAAGCGATGGTTTGACCGGGCTTAATGGACAGATCCATATGGTCGATAACGGGACGCGTCCCGTCGCCCGCGCCCAGCTCGACATCCTCGTAGCTAAAGCACACGTCGCGATACTCAACAGCGCCGGCCGTCACCTGCAGATCCGCAGCACCCGGCTTATCCTGAATATCGGGGACAGTCGAGAGCACCTCGTCCATGCGCCTAAAGCCGGCGATGGCTTTCTGGTACGTCTCGGCCGAATTGACGAGCGTCTCAAGCGGCGTGCAGAACAGCGAAATGTAGAGCGCGAAGGTTGCCATATCGACCGCCTGCAGCTGACCTTGGGCAACGAGCCAACCGCCCAGCAGCACCACGATCACATAGAGCACGCCCGAGAGCAGACCATACGTCGCGGTGTAGACGCCCATGGCGTGATACATGTTTTCCTTGGACGAAAGGTAGCGATCGTTAGAGGCACGGAACTTAGAGCGTTCGGTCTGCTCATTGGCAAAGCTTTTGACCACACGCATGCCCGCCAGCGAATCCTGCAGCTGCGCATTGATGCCGCTGATCTTTTTGCGGTTATCGCTAAAGACCTCGCGCATGCGCATATTCTGCCAAAACATAATGACCGCGAACACCGCCGTCACCACGGCCATGGCGAGCGCGAGCACCGGCGCAATGGTAAACAGAATCACAAACGAGCCAATGATCTCGATACCGCAAATAATGATCCATTCGGGCACGTGGTGCGCCGCCTCGCAGATATCGAACAGGTCGTTGACCACGCGGCTCATCATGTCACCCGAGCTGTTGCGATCAAAGTACGCAAAGCTAAAACGCTCGTACTGATCGAACAAGTCCTCGCGCATCTTGGACTCCATGCGCGCGCCCATCACGTGGCCCCAATAGCTCACAAAGTAGCGGCAGGCGCAGCGGGTGGCATACATCAGCACCAGTCCCACCGCGACCATACCGAGCGCCTGCATAATGGCAGTCTGGCCCTGGGTAAACAGCCCGCCGCACAGATTGCGCAGGATAATGGGAAACGCCAGGTCAATGGCGGCGAGCACCAGGGCGCAAATGGTATCGGCAACAAAAAGCCCCATCTGGGGCTTGTAGTAAGACAGAAAACGCTTCAGCATGTGATCCTCAAAGAAATATCAGCAACATAAGACCCTGGGACAAAGCAATCAGTAGTACTTGTCCCAGGGCTATCCCCACTCGTTACAGCTCAGAACCACCAAGGCGGTGCGCGATGCTGTCGCAGGCAAGTGCGCCCACGACGGTCTTGGCATCCTCGATCTTGCCGTCGAGCACGGCATCGATCAGCTCGTGCAGCGGCACCAGGTCAACGTTGACAAACTCGTCATCGTCGGGGTTGGGCGCATCGAACTCGAGTTTGGTGGCCAGGTAGATGTGAATAATCTCGTCGCAAAAACCGCAGGTCGTGACAATCGACGTTAAAAAGCGAATGCGCCCGGCCTTAAAGCCCGTCTCCTCATGCAGCTCGCGCCTGGCACAATCGAGCGGGTCCTCGCCTGGGTCGAGCTTGCCGGCGGGAATCTCAACCGTCACGCGGTCGATGGCGGTGCGGTACTGACGCACCAGTACGATCTTGCCGCTCTCGGTCAGCGCCACAACGGCCGCCGCACCCGGATGGCGAACGATATCGCGGGCGCTGCGGTGACCGTTGGGCAGCTCAACCTCAAGACGGTGGACGTCGAGGATCTTGCCCTTCCAGGCGCACTCCTCCGAAAGAATCTTCTCGTGCAGCTCGGCATCGTGCGGGTCGTCGTCGCCCAGCACCAGCGCCGGCTCGTCAGCGACCTCGCCACCAGGCTCGCCCTCGGCGTGCCCATACATGTGGCTGTCCTCTTCGACGATTTGCGCGTCCACGAGCTCTTCGTTCTTCTCGTCCATCCGTCTCATTCCTCTCGGATTTTAAGCATCCCAGGCGTCGCGGCCGCGCAGCGCGCGCAGGCCAATGTCGTGACGCAGGGTCTTGCCCTCAAAATCGATCTTCTCGCAAGCCTCGTAGGCAAGGTTGCGAGCGTTCTCGAACGTGTCGCCCAGCGCGGTCACGGCGAGCACGCGGCCGCCGTTGGTCACGAGCTGGCCGTCCACCACGGCGGTGCCGGCGTGATACACGGTCACGTTCTCCATGGCCTCGGCATCCTCGATGCCGGTGATTACCTTGCCCTTCTCGTAGCTGCCGGGATAACCCGCGCTCGTCAGGACAACGGCCACCGCCCACTCGTCACGCCAATCGAGCTCAATCTGGTCGAGCTCGCAGTTAGCGCAGGCAAGCATGACCTCGACCAGGTCGTTCTTAAGGCGCGGCAGTACGACCTGCGTCTCGGGGTCGCCAAAGCGGGCGTTAAACTCCAGCACCTTGGGGCCGGCGGGGGTAAGCATAAAGCCGCCGTACAGGCAGCCACGGTAATCGATGCCCTCGGCGGCGAGCTCGGCCACGGTCTGCTCCATGACCTTCACCATGGTGGCGTGCTCCTCGTCGGTCACGATGGGCACCGGGCTGTAGACGCCCATGCCGCCCGTGTTGGGACCAAGGTCGCCCTCAAGCGCGCGCTTGTGGTCCTGCGAGGTGGCCATGGGGCGCACGGTCTTGCCGTCGGTAAAGGCCAGCAGCGAGCACTCGGGGCCAACGAGCATCTCCTCGATAACCACGGTGTTGCCGGCATCGCCAAAGGTGCCGCCAAAGCACTCGCGCACGGCCTCTTCGGCCTGCGAAAGCTCGGTTGCCACAATAACGCCCTTGCCCGCGGCAAGACCGTCGGCCTTCACGACCAGCGGAGCGCCCTGCTCGCGCACATAGGCGAGAGCCGAAGCCTCGTCGGTAAACGAGCCGTAGGCGGCCGTCGGAATGCCCGCGCGCTCCATGAGCTGCTTGGAGAACAGTTTAGAGCCCTCCATCTGGGCGCCCTCGGCACCCGGGCCAAAGCAGGGAATACCCGCCGCGCGCACGGCGTCGGCCACGCCCGCCACGAGCGGAGCCTCGGGGCCAATCACCACGAGTCCGCATCCGTGGCTCTGTGCAAACGCCGCCACGGCAGCAGGATCGCAATCGTCGAGAACCACGTTCTCGCCGCAGCTCGCGGTGCCGCCGTTGCCCGGGGCGATGTAGAGCTTGCCGGCGCGCGGTGATGCCGCGAGCTTGGCTGCCAAAGCATGCTCGCGGCCGCCGCTGCCCAACAACAGGATGTCGATGGTTTGAGTGTCCGCCTTCAAGGGTGCCTCCTCTATGGATTAACGGCCCGTCAACCATGCGGGCCCATTACAAGCAAATATACCCCTCGGCCGCCCGTCCGGGCTGCGAAGGGGTATATCGCAATAACCAAATAACGCCGATTACTTCCAGAATCGGTTGATGATCTGCTCGCGGCCGGCGCCAACACCGACAAACGTCACGCGCGTGTGCGCCAGATCCTCGACAAATGCCACGTAGTCCTGAGCCTCCTGCGGCAGCTCCTCAAAGCTGCGGCAGCCGGTGATATCGCACTTCCAGCCAGGAAGCTCCTCGTAGATGGGCTTGGCATGCTCAAAGCGCACCTGGTGCTCGGGCACGCTGGTGTAGCGCTCGCCGTCGACGTCATAGGCCACGCACACCTTAATGGTGTCGAAGACCGAAAGCACGTCGAGCTTGGTCAGGGCGATGTCGGTAAGACCGTTGACGCGCGAGGCGTAGTTGGCGATGGGACCGTCAAACCAGCCGCAGCGACGACGGCGACCGGTAGTCACGCCGTACTCATAGCCCTCCTCGGTCAGCGTATGGCCGGCCTCGGACTCGTAGGAAAGCTCAGTGGGCATGGGGCCTGCACCGACGCGGGTGATGTAGGCCTTCATGACGCCCAGCACGCGGTCGACGTTTTTCATGCCAACACCAGAACCGGTGATCGCTCCGCCGGCGGTGCAGTTGGAAGACGTGACAAACGGATAGGTGCCGTGGTCGATATCGAGCAATGTTGCCTGGGCGCCCTCAAAGAGCAGGGTCTTGCCCTCATCGATCATGTTGTTGAGCAGCAGGCTCGTCTCGGTGATGTACGGGCGCAGGCGCTCGGCCATGGGCAGGTACTCTTCACAGATCTGGTCCACGGTGTAGGTGGGCAGGCCGTAAAGCAGCTCGAGCTCGGGATTCACGCGGGCAAGAGCGGTTTCCAGCTTGTCGCGGAAGAGCTCCTCGTCCAGCATGTCCTGCATACGAAGGCCAATACGAGCCATCTTGTCCTGATAGCACGGGCCAATGCCGCGCTTGGTGGTACCGATGCTCTTCTTGCCGAGCTTCTGCTCAAAGGCGCCGTCCAGGTCGACGTGATACGGCATGATCACGTGTGCGTTGCCGCTGATCTTGAGGTTCTTGGTGGTGATGCCATCGGCCTCGAACATGTCGATCTCCTCAAGGACAACCTTGGGGTTGACGACGCAGCCGTTGCCAATCACCGACACGTGGTCGGCGTACATGATGCCGGAGGGCACCTGGTGCAGGCCGTACTTCTTGCCGTTGACAACGATGGTGTGGCCGGCGTTGTTGCCGCCCGAATAGCGCACGACGGCATCGAAGTCGCCGGCGATCAGGTCGCAGATCTTACCCTTGCCCTCATCGCCCCACTGGGCACCGACCAAAACGGTTGACGGCATGTTTACTCCTTACATACATGGACTGTCTGCGCGCCACACGGCGGGCAGAAGCACAAAACATTCCCAGTATACCCGTGCAACGGGCGCCTGTCCTACTCCTCGGTATGCACCCCATCAAGCTCATAGAACTTGGTAGACGCCGGCAGAAACATCAGGTCGACGTCACCGATCGGGCCCGAACGGTTCTTGGCCACGACAATACGCGTGACGCCCTCGTCAGGTCGGTCGTCGCGCGAGGCCTCAGCCTCGTCGGCGGAACGGTCCAAGAACATGACGATATCGGCGTCCTGCTCGATGGAGCCCGATTCGCGCAGGTCGGAAAGCTGCGGGCGCTTGCCGGTACGGGATTCGACCTGACGCGACAGCTGAGACAGCGCGATCAGCGGAATCTTGAGTTCCTTGGCCATAATCTTTAAGCCACGCGACATCTCGGAGACCTCGACGGTGCGGCTCTCGGAACGGCGTCCCGGCGGAGGACTCACCAGCTGCAGGTAGTCCAAGATAATGATGGCCTTCTCCTTGTTGTGGAGCATGCGGCGGCTCTTGGCGCGAATCTCGGTCACCGTGGTGCCGGGCGTATCGTCAATCAGAATATCGAGCTTGGACAAGGTCTGCGTGGCCTCGTTGATATTGGCCCACTGCTCGGGGCTAATGCGACCCATGCGAAAATCACTGATCGAAATCATGGCATAGGCGCAAATCAGGCGCTGGGCAATTTCCTTGCCCGACATCTCCAGCGAGAAAAAGCCGACGGTGTAGCCCGCAGCGGCGGCATTGAGCGCCAGGTTTAGAGCGAACGAGGTCTTACCCACGGCGGGGCGGGCGCCGATAATGATGAGCTGGCCCTCGCGGAAGCCCATAAGCATGCGGTCGAGTGACGGGAAGCCCGTGGGAACGCCCGCTGCCTGGCCACCGGCCTGGCACACTTCCTCGGCCTCGTTATAGGCCTCGACCATAAACTCGGTCAGTGTCTTGTAGCTCGACTTAACCTCGCGCGCCGTAACCTTGAGCAGCTTGCTCTCGGCCAGCTCCACGACCTCTTTGGTATCGGTGGGGGCGTTATAGGCCAGCGCGTTAATCTCGTTGGTGGCGCCAATCAGCTCACGCAGCATCGAGTCGCGACGAACGATGGCGGCATGGTGCTGCCAGTTGACGAGCGACAGGGTCTGACCCATCAGCTCCAAAATGTACGCCTCGCCGCCCACGGCATCGAGCTTGTTGATGCTTCGCAGGTAATCGATCAGCGAGATGGAGTCGATGGGAATGCGACTGTTGTACATATCGACCATCGCGGTATAGATGGTCTTATGAATGGGCCGGTAGAAATCATCGGGCTGCAGCTCGACCTGGGCTTCTTCGACCACTTCGGGCGATAGCAGCATGGCGGCCAGTACGTTGGCCTCTGCATCTTGGTTTTGGGGGAGACCCAACTTGGAGCCGCGGTCCTCGACCGTCAGCCATGTCTCCCTATCGTCATATGCCATGAGCATCCTCATTCATATCGCTTGCGAGCATCCATAGTATCAGCCACAGCTTTAAATCGAGGCGCGCCTTAACAATCATCACCGAACCAAACGGATGAACGGTCCCTTATGTGCGTTGTGTTAGACCACTTTGGATACTGGGACTTTTCCTATAATCTTTCTTGCTTAAATAGCAGGCGAAAGCGAAGGAGCTCCTATGGTCACCAAGGATGATGCGTGTTGGATAATCGGCCTTTCCGCAGGTGCGGGCATTGGCGTATATCTTGATGGCGGCTGGGGCGTCGATGCGCTTGTCGGGCGTGAGACCAGGGCTCATAACGACATCGACCTGTTCGTTCAGCGCGGGGATTACCAAAGGTTCGTGGATCTAATTGCTGATGAGGGGTTTTCCGAGGTGGCTGCATCTTTCACCACCGAAGATCACACGGTGTGGCAAGACGAGGCGGGGCGCATCGTCGACCTGCATTGCTTCGATTTCGCCGAGAATGGCGATATTCTGTATCAGGGAGATCGTTTTCCCGGGGAGGTCTTTTCGGGGAGGGGGCGCATCGGCGAGGTGGAGGTGTCGTGCATCGACCCCGAAAGCCAGCTGTTGTTTCACTTGGGCTATCAGCATGACGAGCACGACGCCCACGATGTCATGCTCCTATGCCGTGAGTACGGTTTCGACGTTCCCGAAGAATATCGCTAGCTGTTGCTATTTGCATCGGGGCACGACTTCAGCGCTTGCCGCAGATGCGCTGCGCCAGACCGCCCTGGACATCACGCCACGCCGTATATGGCCCTCCGCGCACGCGAGTCCCATTTCGCCTGCTTGATCCAGTACTCGTAGAACGGATAGGGGGTCACCTTGTACTGGCGCCAGGTCTTCTCGTACGTGCCGCGGGCTGCCTGCCTCACTATGAGCTCGGCGAGCTCGTCCGCGCTCCTGCGGACCTTGAAGCACCATGTCCACTTGAACCAGGCGAGGTAGTTCTCGAGGCGTCTCGTGGAGACACCCCGGAACCTGCCGATGAAGTGCCTCATCTGGGAGTGGAGGCTGTTCACCCTGTTGATGGCGTGCTCCTCCCTCTTGCTGGCGATGTGCGCGCCGACGCCGAGGGCGGGCAGGACGCGGCGGTACACGTGCGCACGGTCCGTCGAGATTATCGCGCCGACCGCGAGCTTGTCGG
The DNA here is from genome assembly GCF_052121915.1 of Collinsella sp. LCP19S3_B11. NCBI lineage: Bacteria > Bacillati > Actinomycetota > Coriobacteriia > Coriobacteriales > Coriobacteriaceae > Collinsella > Collinsella sp. LCP19S3_B11. Next base: position 50,347 of record NZ_JBQKDI010000001.1, on the reverse strand, counting down.
CGAGCAGCTCCCTGGCTGCCGCCTCATCGAGGCCGCCCCTCCCCGCGATCTCGTAGAAGATGTCGCCGGCGTCGTTGATGCCGGTGAGCACGCATATCTTCTCGTGCCCGTCGGTTCCCTGCGACCTTGTGCGGGGCTTCCTGGGCATGCCGGACTCCGACCTGGAGCGGTTTCCCTTGAAGCTCTCCCTGAAGAAGCACTCGTCGAGCTCGGCCCCGCCGCCGGCCTCCACGCGGAAGGCGGGCATGCGCTTGGCCATGGCCTCGAGCAGCCTGTGGCGCATGAAGAACGCCGTCTTGAGGCACACGCCGCACTTTTCCGCCGACTCGCGCAGCGGGAGCATGTCCACGTGGCACTCCGCGAACCTCATCCAGGCCGACCTGTCGAGCTTGGTGGTGGAGAAGATGCGCATGGTGGCGTCGGTGAAGGTCCTGGCGCACCCTCGGCAGAGGAACCGCTGACGGCCGCGCCCGTCTCGCCCCCTCTTCACGTAATGCGGGGAGCCGCACCAGGGGCAGGCTCTGTCGGGATCGTCTTCCGCCCCCTCGCTTGCCGCGAGTTCGAAAAGCTCCGCGTCTATCAGCGCCTTGAGCGATCTCAGGACCCTGCTCTTCTCGGCAGCCGTCATCTGCGGGAGGAACTGCCTCGTCAGCTGGGTGAGCACGTCTTCCATTGCAACCTCCATCTTTCCTGATGATGGAATTGTCGCAATTGGGGGTCCTGCTGCGTGTACTGTGCATAGGACACTTATCCAAAGCGGTCTAACACAACGCTTATGTGGAACTGCATCTCAATGTATGACGTGACGCCCACTCAGCGCAAAAAAATAAAAGGGCGCCCCGGTCTCCCAGAGCGCCCTTCTTAGAACAAGATTGTTGCGTTGCAGCAAATGCTACTCAGCAGCAGCCTCGGTCTCGACCTCGGCGGTCTCGGCCTCGGCGACCTCAGCGGCCTCCTCGACCTCAGCCTCGGCAGCGAGCTCCTCGGCGGTAACGCCGACGAGAACGACAACCTCGGCCTTGATCTCGCGGTACAGCGAGATGGCAACGGTGTGGGCACCGGCAACCTTGATGGGCTTACCGAGCTCGACGCGCTTGCGGTCGATGTCCATACCGAGCTGATCCTTAATGGCGTCAGCGATCATAGCGGCGGTGACGGAGCCAAAGAGGATGCCCTCGTCGCCGACCTTGACGTCAACGGTGACCTGCTTGCCCTCGAGGGCAGCCTTGGTCTCGTTGGCGGTAGCCAGACGGACGGCCTCGCGCTTGGCGATGTTGTTGCGACGCTCGTCAAGCTGCTTGAGGTTGCCCTTGGTGGCGGCAACAGCGAGCTTCTTGGGGAACAGGAAGTTCTCAGCGTAACCCTGAGCGACCTCTACGACGTCACCCTCGCCGCCCTTGCCCTTGATCTCATCGAGAAGAATAACCTTCATGATGCGTCTCCCTTCTTAGCCGCGGTCGCGGTTGCCACGAGAGGAAACCACGGGGACGGTGTACGGCAGGAGAGCCATCTCGCGGGCACGCTTGATGGCGTTGGCGATGTCATGCTGATGCTGCGTGCAAGCGCCAGTGACGCGACGGGGCTTGATCTTGCCACGGTCGGTCATGTACTTACGGAGAAGCTGAGTGTCCTTATAGTCGATGAACTCAGTGTTCTCCTTGCAGAACTGGCAGTACTTACGACGCGGCTGACGTGCAGAAAAATCATTAGCCATGTCAAAATACCTTTCATTTGGCAACTTCGGCGAACCGAAGCCGCCTCTCACTCAAAAATAGGTGAACAACCCTTAAAACGGGATGTCCTCATCGTAGACGTCGACCGCGGGCGGCGTAGCCACCGGTGCGGCAGGACGTGCTGCGGGCGCGGGAGCTGCGGGGGCGTAACCGCCCTGATCGTAGCCACCCTGGCCACCACGGGAGCTCATAAACTCGATCTCATCGACGATGACCTCAAGCTTGCTCCTGCGCTGACCGTCGCGCTCCCAAGAGCTGTAGCGCAGCTTGCCCTCGATCGCGACCTTGTTTCCCTTTGCCAGGAAACGGCTCACGGCCTCGGCGCGGGTGCCGAACATAGTGCAGTCGACAAAGTTGGGATAGTCCTCCCACTCGCCAGTCTGCGCATTGCGGCGGCGATCGTTCACGGCGACGCCAAAGGACAGAACCTGGGTTCCGCCGGCAGTGGCGCGCAGCTCGGGATCGCGGGTGAGGTTACCGGTGATGTTCACTCGATTGATGCTCATTACTCACTACTTCCTCTTGGGGCACAAGCCCAGTCCAAAACGACAGTCTTACTCCTGGTCGTCGCGACGGACGATCATGTGGCGGACCACAGCGTCGGTGATGCGCAGGACGCGATCAAGCTCGGCGATCTGGGTAGGATCTGCGTGGAAGTTGATGAGGGTGTAGTCACCATCGGTGAGGTCGTTGATCTCGTAGGCGAGCTTGCGCTTGCCCCACTCGTCAACGGAGTCGACCTTGCCAGCGCCCTCAGCGATCGTGGTATCGATACGCTTCATAACAGCGAGACGAGTCTCGGGGTCGAGCGACGGGTCAACAAAGAACAGCAGTTCATAAGCCTTCATATTGTCACCTCCTCTGGACAAATGTGGCTTCAGGTCGTGAAGGTGCGCCTGAAGCAGGAAAAGACTTGGTAATAGTATCTTTCAACCTCCCAGGCTGCAAGAATATGCAGCTACAACCTCATGACCTCCACATATGCCCATACTCGCACGGCCTTTCTTGCATATTCCAACCAAATGCTGTCCAAGAGCTTGACGGATTTGAGGACAAGGGCGGGTACATACCGACTTTCTGCCAGATAACCGCAAGTCGCTCGCAGTATGGCTGCGGTCGCAAAATGCATACCAGCGGTACAACGCGACATTTTGAATGATTAAACTTGATTCCCGACCGTCCGTAACTACCTCATTTGAACAGTTCGTCTGGTCCGATTACGCAGGTCATCGATTGGTTTCGGCACGGTTGGGCAAACGACGGAGCGATGCAATTTAAAAAATGCCAAGTTTTTGGTTTGCACTTTGCGATTCCTCGTGTATACTGACTTTCGCATTTAACGGAGAGTTGTCCGAGTGGCCGAAGGAGCACGATTGGAAATCGTGTAGGCGTCAAAAGCGTCTCCAGGGTTCAAATCCCTGACTCTCCGCCAGTTAATTCCAAAGCAGGCCTTTGTGCCTGCTTTGTTTTTACCCCACGCGGAGGGGTGGCAGAGTGGTTGAATGCGGCGGTCTCGAAAACCGTTTGGCCTGTATAAGGTCACGAGGGTTCGAATCCCTCCTCCTCCGCCATTTTGGTTGAGAAAGCTCCCAACAAAGGGAGCTTTTTTGTTTTGAGTCCCTTACAGACAAATACGGCGGCGGAGGAGGGGTTCGAACCCGACAGGGCGTTCAACACCAACCCAGATCTCCAAACATGTACATCACCCTCCAAAGATGTCAAAAAATGTCGTTTTTGGAGGCTGATGTACATGTTTGGAACCTGTGACCGCGCCCAGTTCCGACCGTTTACCGAGCAATGGGGTCACGACCTCCCACAACCATGTACTATGTACGGGCATTTTCCAATCCAGCTACCCAAAGGAACCCACCTTGCCCGTCATCGCCACTGTAATCGTTACCGCACACGCCTCGGATGCCATGGTTGCCATCCCGTTTTGGCTCGAGATGTTCGCTGTCGTCGCGGCGTCGATTTCGGGTGTACTGGTTGCGCGCGAGCACAAACTCGATCTGGTGGGCGCCGTCGCGCTCGCCGTGGTCTGCGGTCTGGGCGGCGGTCTTTTGCGCGATATGACGCTCCAGGTGGGCAACGTCTACATCCTTAACCAGCCCATGGCGCTTCCGCTGTCCATCGCCACGGCGGCCATCATCTACATCTTCCCTGCCATCGTCGACAAGCCCGACAAGCTCATCCCCCTGCTCGACATCATCTCGGTGGGTATTTATGCGGCAACCGGCGCAGATAAGGCGCTCGTGTACGGATTTGCACCGGTCGTGTGCATCATGATGGGCTTTTTTACCGCGGTAGGCGGCGGCATGCTGCGCGATGGTTTTATGGGCGTGGTGCCGGGTATTTTCCAGCGCACCAACTTCTATGCCATCGCGGCTATCGCTGGATCGGCAAGCTATGTTTGCCTTGTCATGAGCGGCCTGGTCAGCAATGTCGTCGCGCTGGTCGTTTGCGTCGCAGTGACCATGGGCCTGCGCTGGCTCTCGCTGCGCTTTGACATCAAAAGTCCCACCGAGGACGATATCGCGCGTTTCCTACATCGTAAAAAATAGATAGCACGGCCCGGCCCATCGCAAGGTGACAGCCTGTCTACAACCGGTCGCAGACCCGATATCCCGCGACACCTTACGTAGGCAATTGCCCATGCAGAATACTGCAACCGCGAGTTTCTTTTAGAGCGAAGGCGCAATGGGTACCATATTGGGCGTATGCAAATCACCAAGCAAAGGATTCACCATGCCTCACAACCAACCCGCGGCGGCGCAACATCACAGCATGCGCGGACACCTCATTATGGCCTTCGCGCTTATCGCGCTGGCGTTTACCGCGCTGCCTTCCATGGCATTCGCCGGCACCGACACCGCGGGCAATGTTTTCGTGTCCGACGGGGATTCCAGTCCATCCGGCGTCGGGGGCGATCTGTACTGGGCCGGTCAAAGCCTTAGCCTGGACGACGCGTCCATCGACCGCGATATCATCGCCGCCGGCGAAAGCCTGTCGATTCGCGACTGCACCGTAGGCGGCGCCGTTCGCCTGGCGGCGCGCACCATCGATATCGCCAAGACCACCATTGATGGAAGCGTGACAGTTGCCGCTCAGCACGTCGTACTTAACTCCGGCAGTACCGCCAATTGCTTCTATGCCGCAGGTGAGACGGTTGCCCTGCGCGGCTCCGCCAAGTCGGCAGCGCTCGCGGGCAGTACGGTAACCATCGACGGCACTGTCGATGGCGATGTTGAGGTCTGGGCCGACAAGCTGGTGCTCGGCAAAAACGCCAACATCACCGGTACCGTAAACGCTCATGTCTCACAGGACCCCGAACGCGCCGACGGCGCCAAAGTGGGAGCCCTCAAGATCGACCGCACCGAGAACGAAGATACCTCCACCGTCAACGACGTCATCGGCGGCATCGTTGCCGCAGCTCTTTCCACCTGCTTTGTCGCGATTCTCCTTGAGCTCGTCTTTCCGCGTGCAACAGCCAGCGCGGCCGGCATGCTTCACCAGCACCCCGCCCCGCTGTGGGTGAGCGGTCTTTTGGGCACGGTAGCCGCCGTTCCCGCCATCTTGCTGCTCATCATCTCTATTGCCGGCCTGTCGCTCGCCGGAGCCCTGATGTGCGGCGTCATCGGCATCGCCCTGGTCTCGGCGGCCTTTGCGGGCACCGCGATCGCACGCATGGTCGGGCACAGCCAGAACCGCTACGCCATGGCCGCCGTGGGCGGCGCCATCGCCGGCGCCCTTACAGCACTTCCCCTTATGGGCAACTTTATCAGCGGCGTAGCCTTCGTCTTTATGCTGGGCTATCTCATTCAGATCATCTGGCGCAACGCCCACGTCAAGCCGCAAAAGGCCCCCAACACCCCGGGCCTTCCCTCCGCCTAACCGCCAACCACCGCAAAGGTGTCCTTCCTCTTTGTGGTGGTACAAAAAGGGCGCCGACCGCGATGGTCGACGCCCTTTCTTGTGAATGCTACAGAGCTCAGCGCTTATTTGTTGACCTGACCGGCGCGAACGGCAGCCTTCTTGCGATCGGTGGCGTTGAGCAGACGCTTGCGCAGACGGATGTTCTTGGGGGTGATCTCCACCAGTTCGTCATCGGCGATGTACTCCAGCGCCTCCTCCAGCGAGAAGGTGCGAGGCGGCACCAGCTGCACGGAGATATCGGAGGTCGAGGAACGCTGGTTGCCCAGGTTCTTGGTACGAGCGATGTTGACGACCATGTCGCCGGCCTTGCTGCGCTCGCCCACGATCATGCCCTCGTAGCACTCGACACCCGGCTCAACAAACAGCTGGCCGCGCTCCTGCAGCGTGCCCAGAGCGTAGGCAACGGCCTTCTCGGTGGTCATGGAGATCATGGCGCCGTTCTGACGGTTGCCGATCTCGCCGGCGTAAGGACCGTACTCCAGGAAGGTGTGATAGAACACGCCCTCGCCGTGAGTGACGTTCATGATGCGGTTCTTAAGGCCCATGATGCCGCGGGTCGGGATCTTAAACTCAAGGTGCGTCACGATGCCCGAGGTGTCCATGCTGGTCATAATGCCGCCAGAGGTGCCAAAGACCTCGACGACCTTGCCCGAGTACTCGTCCGGGCACTCGACGACAGCCTGCTCGACGGGCTCCATCTTGTTGCCGTTCTCATCCTTCTTAAACAGAACGCGGGGACGGCCGACCTGGAACTCAAAGCCCTCGCGACGCATGGACTCCATCAGGACGGACAGGTGCAGAATGCCGCGGCCCGAGACCTCGACGCCGCTCTTGTCCTCGAGCTCCTCGATCTTCATGGTCACATTGTTCTCGGCCTCATTGAACAGGCGCTCCTTGAGCTGACGAGCGCCCACAATGTCACCATCGCGGCCGACGAGCGGAGAGGTCGAGGCCTCGAAGACGATGGACAGGGTCGGCGGATCGATCTCGATAGGCTCGAGCTCGACGGGGTTCTCGGGATCGGTGTAGACATCGCCGATGTCGGTGCGCTCGATACCCACGACGGCGGCAATGTCGCCGGCGCCGACTTCCTGGCACTCGGTGCGGCCCAGGTAGTCGAAGGTAAAGAGCTGCTTGACGGTAGCGGTGGCGCTGGAACCGTCGTTCTTGACGACCAGGATCTGATCGCCCTGGCGAATGGTGCCGGAGTACACGCGGCCAATGCCGATGCGGCCGACAAAGTTGGAGTGGTCGATGGTCACGCACTGCATAGCGAGCGGCGCGGTCTCGTCAACCTCGGGCGCGGGCATGTCGTCGATGATCATGTCGAGCAGCGGGTACATGTCCATGTTGCCGTCGTTGGGGTCAAGGCGGGCAAAGCCATTCATGGCGCTGGCATAGACCACGTGCTCCATGGCAAACTCGAGCTGGTCGTCGGTGGCGCCCAGGTCGGCCATAAGGTCCAGACAGTCGTTGTAGGCCTTCTCGGGGTTGGCGCCCGGACGGTCGATCTTGTTGATGACGATCATGATCTTAAGGCCGGTGTCGATGGCGTGACGTAGGACAAAGCGGGTCTGGGGCATGGGGCCCTCAAAGGCGTCGACCAGCAGCAGAGCGCCGTCGGCCATGCGCAGCACGCGCTCGACCTCACCGCCAAAGTCGGCGTGGCCCGGGGTGTCGATGACGTTGATCTTAACGTCCTTGTACTCGATAGAGATGTTCTTGGCGAGAATCGTGATGCCGCGCTCGCGCTCCTGGTCGTTGGAGTCCAGGACGCGATCCTCGACCTGCTGGTTGGCACGGAAGGCGTCCGTGGCACGCAGGAGCTTATCGACCATCGTCGTCTTACCGTGGTCGACGTGGGCGATAATGGCGATGTTCCTCAGATTGTCTACGCGCATGTAGTTCCCCTATCTTCTATCTATATACAAACGGCACGCGTATGTGACCCGTCCAGCAACACAACGCTCGGCGGGAATATTGAGCCTTTTACCGAAAAACTCGTTTATTTTAGCGATTCTAGATGAGAGGGGTTTCCTCACCTGCAGGTTCAGGGTCGCTCCACATAAAACCATCGCCGGCGCCCATGCCCTCGTACAGCACATATGCCGAAAAACCGCTCTCGAGCGTGGTCTCGAAGAAGCTAACGAGCAAAGCGTCGTGATATCCGCCCTCGATCTCCACACAGCCGGTATAGCCGATGGCATAGCGGGCGATGCGGCCCAGGCCTTCGTCCTTGAGACCCATCTTGTGCTCGGAGATAAAGTTGGTGGCAGCCTCCAGGCATGCCTCCTCACCGTCCTCGTCGAGAGCCGCAAGATAGCGGTTGGAGGCGGCATCCTCGATTGCCACGACAACGCCCGGGTTTTCACCGGCGGCAAGGTCATCCAAAAACGCACCGATCAGATCGCACACCATGGCGTCGAGCTCGGCGGAGACGTTACCGGCGTCCTTCATATCCTGTGCCATCTTTTGACCTTCCCATCGCATTCGGCGTCGTTATAACTCCTGTGCCTCGGCCGCGATTCTGGCGGCAGCGTCACGGGCGCGAACCATATCCGCAGCGCGCTTGTCGAGCACCTTGATCTGGTTGGTCAGCATTACCGCATCGACCACGCCCCAGATCACCAGGCCCGTCGAAATCGAAAACCCAAGCGCACCAACTGTACCACGAAGCCGCGACAAGATTACCGCGGCAAGCGCGGAGACAACAACCATCTTGATATAGGAGTCACGGCGCTCGCGAAGGGTGCGAGCCTGCGTCACATACGCAATGCGCGCGACCTCAAATGCCTCGGCGCGCATATGGGCCTCACGCGCGATAGCGGCTGCTTCGGTCGACACACTGGTACCCATCAGCGCTCGCCGTGCATCGTGCTCAACCGACATTTAGAAATCATCGGGCGAGAGCGTGTGGACAAACTCGTCAAACTTCTCGAATTCACTCTCGTCGTCAACCTCGTCGGCAAGCGGAGAGACGGTGCCCAAGCGATTCATGATGTCGTCCTCCACAAACATGGGGGCATTGCTGCGCACGGCAAGGGCGATAGCGTCGCTCGGTCGTGCGTCAAGCATACGCTCGCCCCTATCGGTGTGCACGACGACCGTCGCGTAGAACACCGGCGGCTCGGCGCGCACGATCTCGATACGCTCGATCTTCGCTCCCACCACTTCGATGGTATCGAGCAAAAGATCGTGGGTGATGGGGCGATCGGTGCGGCCGGTATCGATACCGCGGCTGATGGCCGCTGCCTCGTAGGAACCGGTCTGGATGGAAAGAGAGCGCAGCGGCGCGGACGAATCCGACTTACGGCAACGCTCGCGCAAGACGATCAGCGATGGCACGGGACCGGCGGCCATGACGATGGTCTCTATGTCGACACGAACCATGGAACACCTCCGGTACGTTGTGATTGGCATGCGCGGCAGCTCCGCCGCATTGAATAGCTATACTACCCAAACTTTCGCACCGCACACAAAAACTTATTGGATAGGTAAGAAAAGAGCCCCGAGGCAATAGCTCGGGGCTCTTTACGTTTTAGATGGTGGACCTGACAAGATTCGAACTTGTGACCTCCCGGTTATCAGCCGGACGCTCTAACCAACTGAGCTACAGGTCCATCATGGTGGAGGTTAGGGGGATCGAACCCCTGACCTCAGGCTTGCAAAGCCCGCGCTCTCCCAGCTGAGCTAAACCCCCACGGAGACAGTAATAAACACCCCAGCGGCGACTCGGCTCTCGCTGGGGTGTTTATTGCGAAAGAAAGTGGTGGACCTGACAAGATTCGAACTTGTGACCTCCCGGTTATCAGCCGGACGCTCTAACCAACTGAGCTACAGGTCCATCGCGCAAGGGATATATTAGACGAGTCGTTACGCGCGCGTCAACAACTTTTTTGAAAATCTTTGGGAGGGGTGGTCGCTGGGCTGGCGAGATAGTGTTGGTTTGCTGCTCGGGCAGTCCTGCGCAAGACGAAGGCCACATTAAGTGGCCTTCTTTGCGTGCGGAACTCGCGACAAACCAACACTATCTCGCCAGCCCAGCGACCATGGGGTCCCAAGGTTTTCAAAAAAGCGGTCGGCGCGCAGGTGCGCCGACCGCCGATATATGGGGTCTGATGATTTTTACCAGCTAGGTCCTCTTACTCGTCTAGGAGATCCTCTGGCATGTCGTTGCCGTCGCCCAGGTCGACTGGGGCCTCTTCGGTGACGTCTGCGGTCTCGGCACTTTCGCCCTCGGGCTTCTCTTCGGCGGCCGTCATGCGGGCAACGGCGCACACGCGGTCGTCATCGCTTACGGTCATCATCTTGACACCCTGCGTGGTTCGACCGGTCTGGCTGATCTCGTCGGTCTTGACGCGAATGACCGTCGCGCCCTCCGTCACGATAAACAGCTCATGCTGCGGGCCGACCGCCTTCATGGCCGCAAGGTTGCCCTTGCGCTCGGTCATTTGGATGGTGTAGACACCCTGGCCGCCGCGGTTTTGCTCCGGATAATCCGAGACCGGCGTGCGCTTGCCGTAGCCGCACTCGGTAATGACAAACAGGTCGCCCTCGCCGTTGGTGACCTCCATGCCCAAGACACTCACGCCGTCCTTCATGCCAATGCCGCGGACACCGCTGGTGTCGCGACCGGTAGCGCGAACCTGGTCCTCGGGGAACATGATCGCCTTGCCCGCAGTGGTGGCCATGATGACCTTGTCGCCCTCGCGCACGCGGCGCACGGCGAGCAGCGCGTCGTCGTCCCTCAGGTTGATGGCGATTAGGCCATCGCGGCGGCTGCGATCATAGGCGCTCATCACGGTCTTCTTGACCATGCCGTTCTTGGTGGCAAACATCAGGTACTCATCGGCGGGGAACTCACGACAGCTAATGACGCTCGCGATCTTCTCGCCTTCCTCAAAGGGAAGCAGGTTGACGATTGCGGTGCCGCGCGCCTGGCGCGTACCAACCGGCAGCTCGTGCACCTTCAGACGGTAGACCTTGCCCTTGCTCGAGAAGAACAGCACATACTCGTGGGTGGACGCGATAAACATCTCGTCGATAACGTCGTCCTCTTTAAGGTTGACGCCCGACACGCCCTTGCCGCCGCGCTTCTGGGCGCGGTAAGCGGCCACCGGGATACGCTTCACATAGCCGGTGTGGGTGATGGTCACGACCATGTCCTCGTCGGCGATGAGGTCCTCGACGTCCAGATCCTTCTCGACCTGGCTGATCTCGGTACGGCGCTTGTCGCCAAACTTCTTGGAGATTTCGCGCATCTCTTCCTTGATGACGCCCAGAATCTTCTCCTCGTGCGTCAGCAGGTCCTCGTAGTAGGCGATAGCACGGCGCAGGCCGTCCAGCTCTTCCTGGATCTTGTCGCGCTCCAGGCCGGTCAGGCGACGCAGCTTCATCTCGAGGATGGCCGTGGTCTGCTCGGGCGTAAAGCCAAAACGCTCAATCAGGCGGCTGCCGGCCTCGGAATCGGTCTGCGAGGAGCGGATGATGCTAATGACCTCGTCGATATGGTCGAGGGCCATAAGGTAGCCCTCAAGGATATGTGCACGGGCCTGGGCCTTTTTAAGGTCAAAGTGGGTGCGGCGGGTGACTACGTCGACCTGGTGGTCGATGTAGTGCTGCAGCATCTCGCGCAGGCTCAGGCATTTAGGAACGCCATTGACGAGCGCCAGATTGTTGGCACCAAAGGTGGTCTGCAGCGAGGTGTACTTATACAGGTTGTTAAGTACGACCTGCGGGATAACGCCCTTCTTGAGCTCAATGACCAGACGGATGCCCTTTTGGTTGGACTCGTCGCGCATGTCCGAGATGCCCTCGATGCGCTTGTCGTTTACGAGCTGGGCGATTTTCTCCTGCAGGGTGCCCTTGTTGACCATGTAGGGAATCTCGGTAAAGACCAGGCGGCTGCGGCCGGTCTTGGTGGACTCCACATGGGCCTTGGCACGCACGGTGATGGAACCGCGGCCGGTCTCGTAGCTCTGCCTAATGCCGGCGCTACCCATGATGATGGCACCGGTGGGAAAGTCCGGGCCGGGCATAATCTGCATGAGCTCGTCGACGGTGGCGTCGGGGTTGTCGATCAGGTAGCAGGTGGCCTCGATCGCCTCGGTGAGGTTATGCGGGGCGATATTGGTGGCCATGCCTACAGCGATGCCTTGGCTGCCGTTAACCAGCAGGTTGGGGAAGCGTGCGGGCAGTACCACGGGCTCGGCGAGCGACTCGTCGTAGTTGGGCTGCCAGTCGACGGTATCCTTCTGCAGGTCGCGGAGCAGCTCCATGGCGGGCTTTGCCAGACGGCTCTCGGTGTAACGCATAGCTGCGGCACCGTCGCCGTCGATGTTGCCAAAGTTGCCGTGGCCGTCGATAAGCGGCGTGCGCATGGAGAACCACTGCGCCAGACGAACCATGGTCTCATAGACCGCGGAGTCGCCGTGGGGGTGGTACTTACCGATAACTTCGCCGACCGTCCAGGCCGACTTCTTGTGCGGGCGGTTGGGGTAGATGCCGCTCTCGTTCATGGCGTACAGGATGCGGCGGTGCACCGGCTTTAAGCCGTCGCGCACGTCCGGCAGGGCGCGTGCCGTAATGACCGACATCGAGTACTCGATAAACGACTGCTTCATCTCGCGGCCAAACTCCGAAATCTGGAGCTGGCCGCCGTTGATGTCCTCGCCGGCCGAGGCGCCGCGATCGACCGCGCCAAAGCTCTCCTCGAGCTCGGCGTCGTCGTCCTCTTCCTCTTCATCCTCGACATCGGGGTTGTAGGAATCCGGATCGCCGTCCTCGCCCTGCTCGGCGCGGGCGAGCAGGCGCTTCAGATCATCGGGCATACCGGCGTCGCCGGCCTCGTCCATACCCTCGTTGTTGTTGATATCGTCTGCCACGTTACCTCCTCATGGTTTGCGTGGTCCATTAGTTCCCTACCACGGAGACGGCTTTTCCAGGTGCCGCAGATTCGCCCGAGAGAGGAGGGAAGCGTACTTGGGTACGCAACCGACGATTGAGGGCGAAGGTGCGGTAGCTGGGAAAGCCGAACAGGTTAGGCATCTAAGAAGCGTGCATCATGCGCGTGTTTTTCAATGTACTCGCGGCGATAGCCCACCTCGGAACCCATGAGCTCGCGTACGGCACGGTCCGCCACCACGGCATCCTCGATCGTCACGCGCTGCAAAATTCGGGTCTTGGGGTCCATCGTCGTCGAGGCAAGCTGCTTGGGGTCCATCTCACCCAGGCCCTTGTAGCGCTGGACGGTATAGCCCTTGCGCTTCTTGGTGATCTTGCCATCCTTGGCCTTGCCGTCCTCGTCGTTGTCGTCGGGGTTCAGGCCCAGGCTCTGAATGGTGTCGCGCAGAATCTCGTCTTCGGGCTGTCGGCCGTTGGGATACACGTAGTGGATCTTGTTGCGCACCTTAATGCCAAAGATGGGCGGGCAGGCAACATAGACATAGCCGGCATCGATCAGCGGACGCATGTACTTGTAGAAGAACGTCAGCAGCAGGATGCGGATATGCGCACCGTCGACGTCTGCATCGGTCATGATGATGATCTTGTGGTAGCGCGCCTTGGTGATATCGAAGTCGCCGCCGTCGCCGGCGCTCGTCGTGACGCCGCAACCGATCGCGGTGATCAGCGACTGGATGGTGTCGCTCGAGAACGCACGATGGTCACCCACGCGCTCGACGTTCAGAATCTTGCCGCGCAGGGGCAGAATCGCCTGGATGTCTCGGCGGCGGCCGTCCTTGGCCGAACCGCCTGCCGAGTCGCCCTCTACGATGAAGAGCTCGGTCAGCTCGGCATCGCGCACCGAGCAGTCGGCGAGTTTGCCGGGCAGCGACGCCGTCTCGAGCAGGCTCTTGCGACGGGTCGCCTCGCGCGCCTTGCGTGCGGCGTTGCGGGCCTTGCAGGCCTGCTGCGCCTTCTTGACGATCTCGCGGGCGGGCTTGGGGTGCTCCTCGAGGTAGTCGGCAAGACCGTCGGTCACGATCTTGAGCGTAAGCGCGCGCATGTAGGAACTACCGAGCTTGGCCTTGGTCTGGCCCTCAAACTGCGGATCGGGCAGCTTGACCGAGATGACGGCCGAGAGACCCTCGCGCACGTCGTCACCGCTCAGGTTGGCCTCTTTCTCCTTAAGCAGGTTCTGCTTGCGGGCGTAATCGTTAATCACGCGGGTGAGGGCGGTGCGGAAGCCCTCAAGGTGCATGCCGCCCTCGGGGGTGTAGATGTCGTTGGCAAACGACATGACGTTCTCGCCATAACCGGCGTTCCACTGCAGGGACACCTCGACCTCGCCCATCTTGGCCACGGGCGCATCCGGGTCCGATTTGCCCTCAATGTAGATGGGCTCCTTAAAGGCCTCGGGGACGTCCTTGCCGTCGTTGAGGAACTTGACGAAGTCGATGATGCCGCCCTCGTAGCAAAACTCCTCCACGCGGGGAGCCGCCTCACGCTCGTCAGTCAGCACGATCTTGAGGTTCTTATTGAGAAACGCCGTCTCTTGCAGACGATTGTGCAGTGTATCGAAATCGTAGACGCAGGTCTCGAAGATCTCGTCGTCGGGCCAGAAGGAGACGGTGGTGCCCGTCGAATCCGAGGTGCCCACGACCTCCATCTTCTTGACGGTCTTGCCGCGCGAGAATTCCATCTCGTAGATATTGCCGTCGCGGCGCACCTGTACGACCACGCGCTTGGACAGGGCGTTGACAACGGAGATGCCCACGCCGTGCAGACCGCCGGAAACCTTATAGGCCGAGTTATCGAACTTACCGCCGGCGTGAAGGATCGTCATGACGACCTCGAGCGTCGGAATCTTTTTGACAGGGTGCTCGTCGACGGGGATGCCGCGCCCGTTATCGACGACCGTAATGGAGTTGTCGGCGTGGACCGTCACCTGAATCTCGGTGCAGAAACCGGCCATGGCCTCGTCGACGGAGTTGTCAACGATCTCCCACACCAGGTGGTGCAGACCGCTGGCGCTCGTCGAGCCGATATACATGCCCGGGCGCTTACGGACGGCTTCGAGACCCTCGAGGATCTTAATTTCGCCGCCATCGTAATCGTTTTCGTTTGCCACACGTCCTCCTTCGGTTAAGAAAATCTGTATAGCCTTACTATTTTATCGTAAAAAATACCCTCGGGGACGAGGGTATTTGCCTATACAAGGCCACCAGATGCGATTTAAGACTCTTTTTTGCTTTGCACGCCCTTGGCCCACTCGGCACTGGCCCTCATGGCGTTCTGGAGGGCCTCACGCAGTTTTTGGTCTTCGATGGGCGACACCTGGCGCTCGATCTCGGCACGCTCGGCTTCATTCAGGTCGGCATGCGGCGCGGGCGGGCGCTCGGGCGCGACCGGGCGCAGGCGCTCTTTTGCCGCGGGCGGCGTGTGGCCGGGGCGGGTCGTCTTAAATACCAGGCCATCCACATGCGCGCCGGCACGCTCCATGCGTGCGCGGATTATCTCGCGCAAAAGTGTCATCTCCTGTGTCCACGAGGGCGAATCGAGATACACCAGCAGTTCGTTGGACTCGGGAAGATAACGCAGCCCCGTCACGTGCCGGCCCTCGCGCGTGCCCGAGCACACCGCGTTCCAAGCACGGTAGACCGCGCGCGATTCCTCGGCGGCCTCCATTTGCGCACGACGCTCGGGCGTAGCCGACGCCAAGATGCGCTGGCGCTCGGCACCCAAAAAGTCACTGAAGGCAGCCGTGCCGTTCTCACGCTCGTAATTAGCATGCCTCACCCATGCTCACCACCTTGGCTCGATCAAGTAACTCATCGGTAAAGTATCCCAAATTGGTGGTGGTTATGACTGTCTGGATGTCGTCGCCGATCAGCTGCAAAAAAGCGGCGCGGCGATCGCCGTCGAGCTCGCTCATCACGTCATCCAAAAGCAGCAGCGGGGCGGTACCCAGAATATCGCGGGCTACGGCCACCTCGGCCACCTTCCAAGCCAGAACCAACGTACGTTGCTGACCCTGACTGGCAAACGAGCGAGCCGAGCGGCCGGCGACCGAAAACTCAATCTCGTCGCGGTGCGGACCCACGAGTGTCACGCCGCGGCGGATTTCCTCGTCGGCGCGCTCGTCGAGCGCCGCGAGCATGTGCTCGTATGCCCAGCCCCTCAGCTCCTCGCGGTCATCGGTCTGGGGCAGCTCCCCCAACGTGGACGCATAGGCCACATCGGCCTCCTCCCCGGACGCAACCAGCCCGTAGGCATTGCGCACGTGGGCATCCAAGCGATCGAGCAAGGCCAAGCGGTGCACCAGCAGGGCCGATCCGGCGCGGGCAATCGACTCATTCCACGCACCGAGCATCTCGCGACAGCACCATGTCTCTTTGAGCAGGGCGTTGCGCTGCGTCACGCAGCGGCCGTAGGCGCTTGCCAGATCGGCATAGCGGGCGCTCAGCTGCACGCCAAAGTCGTCGAGCGCGGCGCGACGCACGCTGGCACCACGCTTAACCATATCCAGATGATCGGGGCAGAACAAAACACTCGGCAGCACGCCGCGCACGCCAGAGGCGGCACATCGCTTGCCGTTGCGGCTAAACGAACGCTTACCGTCCTCCACGCATAGGCCCATGTCCAGCACGCGGCCATCGCCCTCGAGCCTAAGCTCGGCCTTGCACAAACCCGTGCCGTCGTGCACAAGCTCGACGGCAGTGGAATGCCTAAACGAGGCGCCGCTCGTTAGCAGCTGCAGCGCCTCTATGAGGTTGGTCTTTCCCGCCGCGTTGGGCCCCGCGAGCACCGTCACGCCATCGCTCAGTTCCAGGCGATAGCTATCGAAGCTGCGGTAGCGCGCGACGGAAAGATCGCGGGCGAACATGGCCATAGGGCGCCGCTAGATGCGCACCGGCATGACCAGGTACAGATAGTTGATCTTGTCGTAGGACTTAAAGATGCCGGCCTGCGAGTAGCTCTTGAGCTCCAGCGTGATCTCCTTCTCCTTGGACAGGGCGTTGAGACAGCCAAAGATGTAGTGGTAGTTAAAGGCAATGGTGCCCGACTCGCCCTCGGCCTCGACATCGATCGTCTCCTGCGCCAGATCCTGGTCATTGGAGATGGAGGACAGGCCCATCTGGCCGTTCTCGACATCGATCTCAAACTTGACGGCGGGGTTGGCGCTCGCGATGACCGCCACGCGCTTGAGGGCGGCATTAAAAGCCGCCACGTCGATCTTGACGCTCGTTACGCACGAATCGGGGATGAGCTGCTTGTAGTTGGGATACACACCCTCTATGCGGCGCGACACGTAGGTGGTGTTGCCGGCTTCAAAGACAACCTGGGTGTCGGTGGCACCGATCATAATGGTCGCCTGGCTCGCCATGATGCTCAGGGCGTCGTTGAAGGCATCGGCCGGCACGTTGAGCTCAAAGGAGCCCTCGAGCGTCGAGGTCTCCACCTGCGTATCGCACACGGCCAGACGGAAGGAGTCGGTCGCCACCAGGCGCACGGTGTTGTTTTCGACTCTCATATGCACACCGCCCAGGATGGGGCGGGCCTTGTCGGTCGAGGTGACGCGCCACACGCGGCCGACCATCTCGGACAGAATGTCGGTCGGGAGCTCAACGGCGCTCTCGATGGCATAGGCCGGGAACTCGGGGAAATCGTTGGCATCGAGCGTATTCAGGCGGAAGGAACTCTTCTCGCAACCGATCAGCACCTGGCGCTCCGAAAGCTCAAAGGTAACTGGGGCATCGGGAAGGGTCTTGGTGATGTTGGAGAGCATCTTGCAGGGGATTACCATCTCACCTTCCTCTTCCACATGTGCCGCGATGCGGTGACGAATCGAGATAGTGTAGTTAGAGGTCTGGAATTCCAAGATGCCGTCTTGTGCCTTGATGAGCACGCCTGACAGAATGGGGAGGGTGGATGCCGAAGCGACACCCTTCATGACGACGCCGATTGCTTGCGTAAGCGAGCTCTGGCTGACGGTGAACTTCATCTTTTAATACCTTTCTATAGATATAAATATCTCAATAATAGTAATAGTACTGACGAAACTGTTGATTACTCCCAAACATGCAGGTCAAACCCAAAAAGAGAATCGACAGTTCCCTGTGTGCAACAGGGGTCGTTTTCCACGTTCAAAACCTGCGCAAAACTTTTCATCGGAGCGGGCTGGGTTTTAGACACCTTATGCCCGCGGTTTCGACAAGTTTTCAACAGGTGTGCCTATTTCCCTACGAGCGCAGTGTAATTTTGTCTCGTAGCGATTTGAGGTCCTCGGTCACGGTCCGGTCTTCCTGAATCATCTTCTGGACTTTTTTGTAGCTCGTGCTGACGGTCGAGTGGTTGCGGTTGCCAAACTCCGCACCCACGGCGGTGGTTGTCATCTCGCACATCTCGATCGCTAGGTAGATGGCGATATGGCGCGCCTTGGCGATATTGGCATTGCGGCGCGGACCAATGAGCTCCTCATGCGTCACGCCGTACTGCTCCTCGATAACAGACTGAACTGTCTGCACGTTGATCTTTTTGGCCGACGTGTCGAAGTACTGGCTGGCGATGGCATCGATGTCGTCGAAGCTCAGCTCGCTACCCTCGCGCTCGCGGTCGCCCGCCTCCCCGGCGCAGCGCTCGCAGAAGCTCTCGAGCTCACGGATGTTGGTGCCCGATACCTCCGCCATATGTTTAAAGTGCTCGTCGGTCAGATGTCCGCTGTCGCCACCGTAGGCCGCCAGCAGCGAGTCGTCGCCCGCTTCGGGCGCCGCCGCGATCGTGTTCTCGTAATAGCGCTGCAGAATCTTGTACTTCATCTCGTAGCTGGGCTCTGCTACCAAGCAGAGCATGCCGGCGTTAAAGCGGCTGGTCAGGCGCTCGTCCATGTTCAGGTCCTTGGGCGCACGGTCTGCGGCAATCACGACCTTCTTGTTGTTGCGGATAAACTCGTCCATGAGCTGGAAAAAGTAGTCCACGCTCGCGCGTTTGCCGATGATGTTTTGGATGTCATCGATGATGAGCACGTCCACGCCGTGGTATGCCTGCATGATGGGAGCGTTACTCTTCTTTTGGCGGTCGAATTCTGTCATCAGATCATCGATGTATGCCTGTGAGTTGGCGTATTTCACTTTGATCTCGGGCGACTTCTCGGCGAGCTCGTTTTTGATGGCGAGCAGCAGGTGGGTCTTGCCTAAGCCCGATTTGCCGTAGATGAACAGGGATGTGCAAGTACCGCGTTCGTCTGCGAGTGCGGCGAATTTAAGCGCCGAGCGATAGGCGTGGCTGTTTTCGGGGCCGTAGACAAAGTTTTCGAAGGTGAATTTTGAGTTGGCCACGAGGGGCGCGCCATCGGCGTTCTGCTCGCCCGGCGCCGCAGCCGCAGGCACGCTCACAGGCGATGTCGAGACTGGTTTCGCGCTCTTGGCGGGTGCCACGCCCTTCATCTGATTCATCATGCGGCGGAAATCGTCGGCCGACAGCGTGTTTTTAATCGCGACGCCCGGTTCTTCGCCCGGCGCCGCGTCGTGCGCGACGGGCATGTGCGAAACGCTGGGAGCGGTTGCTACCGGCACGGCTGTTGCGTGGGGCATGGTTTCACGGGAAACATCGCTCGCGTTGGTCTCCGGAGCCGCCACGGGGGCGACGGTCGTCAAAGGGGGAGTGACGGGTGCCGCCCCTGTGGCGCCTGTCGTGGGACCCTGTGGAGCCACGATGTTGAGCGCGATCGGCGCAAAGGCAATCTCTTCTAGGTAGTGCTCGATAGTCGGCTGGTGCTTTTTGAGCTGCGCAATGGCAAAGCGCGACGGTGCCTCGATGGTCAAGGTGTCCTCGGTCAGGCTCACGGCACGCGATTGCCCCAACATGTTGATGAGGCGTGCATCTTGGCCGTCGCGCTGGCAAAAGGCGATGGCATCCTCCAGGATGATGCTTGCTTCCTCGTCCACTGTCTCTCCCGTTCCTTAACTTTGGGCACGCACGCGAGCGCTGCCGAGTTCGGTCAGATGGTATTTCTGACCGTGTTTGATTACCAAGCCGGCCTGCGCCAAGTCATTGAGTGTGCGTGACCACGTGGGCGCGGAGTTTCCAAATGCTCGCGCCAGGTCGGTGGCGCCGCACTCTTGGTTTTGAGCCAGATATCCCAGCGCCGCGTTGCCGCGCTCGCTCACAAATACGTCCGGTTGCGGCTGTGCGTATTGATTCGCCGCATTAGGATACATCATTTGAGCTGCTGGTTGTTGAGAACTCTGCATGGTTGGCATCGGCTGTTGAAAACTTTGCGGCCACTGTTGGTATGGCTGCGGCGGCATCTGCTGGGCCCAGGGATTGTACGGCTGCGGCATCTGCTGATACGGCTGCTGATAGCCCTGGGGATACTGCTGCATATATTGCTGGGGGTATCCCTGCTGCGGCATATATTGTCCCGGATATGCCTGCGGGTACGGTTGGAAGCCCATCTGCCGAGCTCCTTGCATGCCCGTCACCTGCTGCATCGCGGCTGCATCCGAATCGGCCGGGACCATGGACTCTGGCGAGCCTTGAGTTGTCGTCTGTCCCGCGGGCTGGGGGTCCTGCATGGGCGGCATGCCGGGTTGATGCATCTGCTGCGAAACCATGGGCTGTTGTAGTGGGGACGCGGCCATGGTTTGCTGCGGAGTCATCATTGCTTGCTGTGGAAATGCTCCCGGCAGTGGGTATTCCGACCCCTGGGCCTCGGGGCGCACGGCTGCCCCGCGCCCTCCCGCGCGCTCAATTTCCTGCACGCGCTTGGGGTCGAGGCTCACCGTGACGACGGTGCCGTTGCCCATGTTATCTTCGATGGAGACTGCCCCGCCGGCGTTTTCCAGGTATTCCTGCACCATGGGAAAACCCGCCCCGGTGCCGCGTATATACCGCTTCATCTTGCTGTTTGCGCTGGTGACGCCAAAGTCGAAGGCGCGCTCTTTGTCGCCGATGCCCGGACCTTGGTCGGCAAAGCGGATAGTTTCCCCGCCGTCCAGGATCGAGATAATGGGCTCGGCAAAGTGGGCGTGGATGAAGTTTTCGACAATCTCGCGGATAACCATGAGCGAGATGTGTCCGCCTTGCTCTTTCATGCACTGGTAGACGGTGTTAGTCGTCTCTTCCAGATACGTGCGGATGTCTTGCGGCTCGATGACGATCACGCGCGGGGTCGAAAGCATGTCGTCATAGACGGCGATGCGCGCCGCATACATGGTTTTCGGTGTCTGTTTCGATGTCTGCTCGCCCTCTTCGCGCTCTTCGCGTACGCCGTTGATGTGCTCGTTGTCGGGTGCCGGGTCACCGGAATCGACCATGGTGTAAAAGTCGTCAGACATGCCGCTCGCAATCTTTCAAAAGGTTTCGGATAAATAGTAGCTCACCGCGCAATGTTTCTCATCTTTCGACAAGTTTTCAAAACATGTTGAAAACTTTGGAAAATGGGCGAAAAGTTCTCAACATTGCCAACATGACCTGTTGAAAACTCGGTGAAATATCGTGAAAAGTTGGAGTCATACTCAAAAACTCATCCGGCTTATGGCGGAACCGTGTGAACTGCGCAACCTTTTACCTTTGATTTCTTGACATTTGAACATTGATTTCCCTACAATCTTCAAGCTCACGTGTCTATATCTGCGTCCGCGCCCTCGCGGACACTCGAAATGCAGCAGGAGGAACTTAAGATGAAGCGTACGTATCAGCCTAATAAGCGTAAGCGTGCCAAGACCCATGGCTTCCGTGCCCGTATGGCCACCAAGGGTGGTCGTGCCGTGCTCGCCCGTCGCCGCGCCAAGGGCCGCAAGCGTCTCACTGTCTAGCAGCGATACACACATCTCGCATGAAGACTATTAAGTCTCGGCAAGATTTCGAGCATGTGTTCAGTCAGGGGCGTCGTTTCAATCATCCTCTGATTCGAATGACCATATGTGAATCGGTTGGCGAAGGCGACTCTGGAAGGGTCGCCTTCGTTGGTGCTAAACGACTCGGTTGCGCAGTTGTGCGCAATCGTTCTAAGCGTGTGATGCGCGAGGCCGCCCGCAGCTGCGGATTTCCCGTTGCGGGTTATGACATCATCTTGTTCGCGACCCCCAAGACGAGGATCTCGTCGCCGGAGGAGATGAACGAGGCATTGCGTTCGCTTGTGATACGCGCCGGCGTTGCCGGGGAGGAGCGATGAGCAATCACGTTTTGCGACGTGTTGCCATCGCTCCTATTCGCATATATCAACAGGTTATTTCGCCCTTATTGCCTGACGCCTGCATTTATTATCCAACGTGTTCTCATTACGCCGTCCAGGCTATCGAGAAATACGGTGTTTGTAGAGGCTGCTGGCTTGCCGTGAGGCGCATCGCTCGCTGCAATCCCCTGCACGTCGGCGGTTATGACCCTGTGCCCTAGCGGGCACTCGCTATCGGAGGAAAAATTACATGTGGGATTGGATCGTTAACATCCTTTTCGAGCTGCTCAAGCTCATCCAGACCTTTGCGGTCGACTGGGGCCTGTCCATCATTATCCTGGTGGTCATCGTCCGTCTGCTGCTGACGCCGCTCATGCTCAAGTCGACCAAGTCGACGGCCCGTATGCAGGTGCTGCAGCCAAAGATGCTCGAGATCCAGGAGCGCTACGCCGACGATCCCCAACGTCAGGCCGAGGAGATGCAGAAGTTCTACAGCGAGAACAAGTTCAATCCGCTGTCCGGCTGCCTGCCGCTTCTGATTCAGATGCCTATCCTCATCGCCCTGTTTACGCTTCTGCGCAACCTGCCGCATTACTTTAACGAGGGCACCTTCTCGTTCTTCAACATTCTGCCCGATCTGACTACCACGCCGAGTGCCTCTTTTGCCGATGGCTTTATGGTCGCACTGCCTGCGCTGGTTTGCCTGATTCTGTTTGCTGTCCTGACCCTGATTCCGCAGCTGTACATGTCGCGCAATCAGACTGGTCAGCAGGCCCAGAGCATGCGCATGATGGCCGTCGTCATGACCGTCATGATGCTCTGGATGGGTTGGAGCCTTCCCGTTGGTGTTCTTTTGTACTACGACGTGTCTTCTGCCTGGCAGGTCATCCAGCAGATCTTTGTGACGCAGAAGGTTATCGAGAAGGCTAAGGCCGAAGAGGAGGAGCGTCTTAAGAACGCCCCGCTGCAGGTTGAGGTCACGCGTCGCGAGAAGAAGCCGCGCCCGCACAAGAAGAAGTAGCGGTATAGTAATCTTATTTAGGTACCTAACTTTTGGAGTACGTTATGTCTGAAGAGATCGTCGAGGATATGCTTGAGGAGGTTGCCCCGCAGGCCGCGGGCGATTATCTCGAGATTGCACAGCGCTACAAGGCTGGTGAAGAGCTTACGGATGAAGAGCTCGACACCATTGCCGATGTTGCGATTTCTATTCTTCGTTCCATCCTTTCGCATTTCGACGCCGCCAACTCTCCTATCGATGAGTATGAGGGCGACGAGGGCGAACTGATTCTTGATGTAACGGCTCCCGACCTTGCCGTCCTTATTGGTCGTCATGGACGCACCCTTGATGCCCTTCAGGTTATGTTCTCGCTGTTGGTGAGCCGCAAGCTAGGCTTTAGGTATCCGGTCGTCGTCGACGTCGAGGGATATAAGAGCCGCCGCCAGGACAAGGTTGCCTCTATGGCTCAGTCTGCTGCCGAGCGGGCAGTGCGCACTCACAAAAGCGTTTCGCTTCCTCCCATGAATGCCTACGAGCGCCGTCTGGTTCATATTGCTCTTCGCGGCAACGATGCCGTCGACACGCATTCTGAGGGTTCTGACCCCGATCGTCATGTTGTGATTGTTGCTCGATAACCTAAACGAGCTTATCTTAAGGGGGCGTGGTTTCCACGGCCCCTTTTTTTGTCAAAAGTTCTTGATACACTGATTTTTGTCAGATAGGAGTTTGTCTTGTTTGTACTAACCGATGAGCAGACAAGCCAGATGCTTAGTCGTCTAATTTCGTATTGCGAAGACTATTCTTTGAAGGTCTCCAATGATGCCCTACGCTCCTGTATTGAGCATCTTGATCTTGTTTTGGAGGCTAATAAGACCACCAATCTTACGCGCATCCTAAATATCGAAGATGCGGCTGTTCTTCATATTCTTGATTCGCTAGTGTTGCTTCCCTATATAGACATAGCTCCAGAAGGCGCTTTGTTAGACATGGGTACTGGTGCTGGGTTTCCTGGTATCCCTTTGACAATTGCTAGCGGACGTAAGGCTACCTATATCGATTCGGTTGGCAAGAAGGTTGATGCCGTCAACTCATTTGTTGAGGCTCTCGGTCTCAAGCATGCTCATGCGGTTCATGATCGTCTTGAAGAATATGCCCGAAGCCATAAGAAACAGTTTGCTGTTGTTACTGCTCGTGCACTCGCACCGTTACCAGTTCTCGTCGAGTATGCTTCACCATTTCTAATAGATAGCGGTCTCTTTGTTATTACTAAGGGTAACCCATCAGACATCGAACTTCAGTCTGGTCTAACTGCCGCTAGTATATGTGGGTTCACCACACTTATGACGGATGACTTAGATTTGCCAAATGGCTTGGGTCATCGCGAGTTTATCATTCTAAAAAAATCTCGTCCGGCAGCTATTTCGCTTCCACGTGCTAATGGCATGGCGAAGAAGAATCCGCTTGCCTAGATGTTTCACGTGAAACATAATGGATAGTAATTACTTGTTATGTTTCACGTGAAACATAACAGATGATGAATCGGAATGTTTCACGTGAAACATCCTCCGTTTAACAGCTTAAAATACACCAGGAGGGACCGTGGGATTTCGCGACGTTAAGCGTTCAAAGAGCGGAAAAGACACGCGTATCATTGCAATCATCAATCAAAAGGGTGGTGTGGGTAAGTCCACCACAGCTGTAAACCTTGCAGCAGCACTGGGTGAACAGGGTCGAAAGACGCTGATTGTCGATTTTGATCCACAGGGTAATAGCACGAGCGGCTTTGGAATCGAAAAAGAAGAACTCGATAACTGCATCTATGATGCATTGCTGAATGATGTTCCGGCAGAATCGCTTGTTCTGGATACAAATTGCAGTAAGGTATTTGTAATTCCGGCTACTATCCAGCTTGCAGGTGCCGAAATTGAGCTTGTAAGCGCGATTGCACGAGAAACGCGCTTGAAGGATCTGCTTGAGCCTGTTAAGGATGAGTTTGACTTCATATTTATTGACTGTCCGCCTTCACTTGGCTTGTTGACCATTAATGCGTTGACGGCGGCAGACAGTGTTCTGATTCCAATTCAGTGCGAGTATTACGCACTAGAAGGTGTCACGAAGCTGCTTGAGTCGATGAAGATGGTCAAAACACGCCTGAATAAGAGCCTTGATACCTATGGTGTGCTTATGACGATGTATGATTCGCGCACATCGCTCTCAAATCAAGTTGTCGAAGAAGTGCAGTCGTACTTTGGTGATAAGGCATTTAAAACCTTGATTCCGCGTACGGTTAAAATATCAGAAGCACCGTCGTTCGGTGAGCCGGTAATTACATATGCGCCACAAAATAAAGGTGCAAAGGCGTATATGAACCTTGCCAAAGAGGTGATCAAGCGTGCCTAGTCCTAGGAAGCGTGGCGGTTTGGGTCGCGGACTCAATGCATTGGTCTCCGAAGCAGAATATGAGACCGGTGGATCTGCGACGTCCGCATCCAATACTGCTTCGGAAACTAAACTTCCAATCGAAGATATCGTTCCAAACCCCAACCAACCCCGAATTCATTTTAATGAGACCGAGCTTCGAGAGTTGAGTGAGTCGATTCAGGAGCATGGCGTTCTTCAGCCGCTTCTTGTACGCAAGCACGATAATGGTTATGAGATTATCGCGGGTGAGCGCCGTTATCAGGCTTCTAAGCTCGCTGGACTTGAGGAAGTTCCTGTCATCATAAAAGATGTTGATGATGAACAGATGCTTGCGCTTGCATTGATTGAAAATCTGCAACGCTCTGATCTCAATCCCGTCGAAGAGGCTAAGGGATATCGACAGCTCATCGATGCGAGTAGTATGACTCAAGAGGCCTTGTCGAAGGCTGTTAGCAAATCTCGCTCTGCAATCACCAATTCGCTGCGCCTACTTGATCTTCCAGAGGTTGTTCAGCAGATGATCTTTGAAGGTAAGCTGACTGCTGGCCATGCTCGTGCAATTCTTGCAGTTCCATACGAAGATGCACGCATTAAATTAGCTGAGAAGGTTGTTGCGGAAGGATTGTCCGTCCGCGCGACAGAAAATCTTGCTCCGTTGTTTTCTGCCGGAGAGACACCAAAAACGCCTCGAACCGCAACGCCTCAGTCTTTTAAGAAGGCGGCACGCGTTCTGCGTCAGGTGTTTAACACGAACGTTCGCGTAAAGAGCTCGCGCGGCAAGAACAAGATCGAGATTGAATTTAAGGATGAAGAGGAACTCTCTCGCATTCTTGGCGAAATCATTCAGTTTGATCAAGGAGGTCAGGATGAGGAATAAAGTTCTGACTGCTGTCGCTTTGGCTGCTACTGTTGCAGTTGGCGCTTTTGCCGGTTATAAGATTGCGACAGATGATGAATTGCGTGGTCGTTTACTTCGCGGAGCGCAGGATATCGTTGATATCTCAAAAAAGAAAATGGATGTTATGACCGAGGACGTTGCCATGCGTACGGCTCAGATGACTAAGAATCCCAAGATCAACCAAGATTGGGTTAATCATCAATGGGAAAATGTAGGCTTTTAGGTACCTAACAATGACTTATCTATTCTGAAGGGTTCCTTGTCTGATCACCAGTACAGGGATCCCTAATATCGTCCTAAATCATGCTGGACAATCGTATGATGCAGATAATCGATGAATATGAAACAGCCCCGGTTGCAATTAAGCAACCGGGGCTTTCTGATGTTTCACATGAAACGTTTGGGCTGGTCGCCCCTACGCGTTCTTCTGAACTTTGAAACGCTGCTTGAGTTGGCCACAAGCCGCATCGATATCGTTGCCGCGGGAGTTGCGGATCGTGGTCTCGATACCACGGGACTCAAGACGGCGTTGAAGGTCTTCTACCTTATGGATCGGTGACGGCTTGAGCGGGCTGCCCTCAATATCGTTGAGCTGAATAAGGTTGACGTGGCATAGCGTGCCCTCACAGAAGTCGCAGAGCGCCTGCATTTCGGGGTTGGTGTCGTTGACGCCCTCGATCATGGCATATTCGTACGTCGGACGGCGGCCGGTCTTCTCGGTGTAGAGCTGCAGTGCCTCGTGAAGGCGCAGGAGTGTGTACTTCTTGACTCCGGGCATGAGCTTATTGCGTGTGGACTGGATGGCGGAGTGCAGCGAGACAGCTAGGGTGAACTGCTCGGGAATGTCGGCAAACTTACGGATGCCAGGGATAACACCGCTGGTAGACACGGTGAGATGGCGCGCTCCAATGCCGATACCGTCGGGGTCATTAAGGATGCGCAGCGCCTTAAGAACCTCATCGTAGTTGGCAAAAGGCTCGCCCTGGCCCATGAACACTACGCTTGTCGCGCGCTCGCCAAAGTCATTGGAAACGTGAAGTACCTGGTCGACGATTTCCTGGGCGGTCAGCGAGCGCCTGAGGCCGTTGAGACCGGTAGCGCATAAAGCACAGCCCATTCCGCAGCCGGCTTGGGTGGATACGCAGACAGAGAGCTTGTTACGACGGGGCATGCCGACGGTCTCGACAGAAATGCCATCGTGGTACTCGAGTAGGTATTTACGAGAGCCGTCCTTGGACACCTGCTTGGTGAGCTCGGTCGGCGTGTCGAAGGCAAATGCCTCCTTTAACTGCTCGCGGAAAGCCTTGGGAAGGTTGGTCATATCGTCAAACGAACAAACGTTCTTCTCAAAAACCCATTCAATGAGCTGCTTCGCGCGGAAAGCGGGCTGGCCGAGTTCGGCCACGAGCTCGCGAATATCGTTTTGGCTCAAGTCGCGAATGTCCTGAGATTTAGTCCTGGGATTCATGGAAGCCTTTCGATTTTGGGGAAACGTAGGGGGTATCGCTACAATATGGTATCAGCTGCAGAAACCATAGAGGAGGAGTCTGCCCATGCCGGGTAAAAGCCTAGAGAACATGCACGTAGCGGTCTTGGCGGGCGGCCATTCCGCCGAGCGCGAGATTTCGCTCAATTCGGGAAAGAACGTCGTGGTGGCCCTAAAGGAGGCTGGCTACACTTCGGTGGAGCTGCTCGATACGGCTGCCGATGATTTTATGGTGACTATGGCAACTGGCGATTTTGACGTGGCGTTTATCGCCATGCACGGCGCCGGCGGCGAGGATGGCGCCATGCAGGGAGCCATGGAGACGCTGGGTATCCCCTATACGGCGTCGGGTGTGCTCGCCAGCGCGTGTGGCGCCGATAAAGAGGTTTCAAAGCTTCTGTATGCCAAGGCAGGCATCCCCATTGCCCCCGGTTTGGCGCTTGAGGCGGGCGACGAGGTCGATATCGATCGCATCGTTGAGATTTGCGGCGAGCGTTGCTTTGTAAAGCCCGCCGTCAACGGCTCCAGCTACGGTATCTCCCTGGTACACGAGCCCTCTGAGCTGCCTGCCGCCATCGCCAAGGCCTTTGAGTACGGCGATAAGGTGCTGGTCGAAAAGTGCATCGAGGGAACCGAGATTACCGTAGGCGTCTACGGCGAGGATGACGTGCGCGCCCTGCCGATCGTCGAGATTCGCAAGCCTGAGGACTGTGAGTTCTACGACCTGGATGTGAAGTACGTCGATCCCACGGATATCCACCGTATTCCGGCGCAGATTTCGCCCGAAAACTATGCTCGTGCCCAGGAACTAGCCTGTGCGGCCCACAAAGCCCTCGGCTGTCTGGGCATTTCGCGCAGCGATTTTATCGTGAGCGAGGACGGCCCCGTCATCCTCGAGACCAATACGATTCCCGGTATGACCGATACGTCGCTGTATCCGGACGAGATTCGTCATACCAAAGACATGACCTTCCCGCAGGTCTGTGACAGTCTGATTCGCATGGGTCTCCGTCGAGCGGGCATTGCATGCTAATCGAGGATGCTGTATCTCCTGGAACGCCGCAGTTTGTCATTGATTCCTATGCAACGCTTGCCGAGCGTGCCCGCACACAATCGTTTGGACTTATCGAGGAGGATGTTATCGTCCTCGATACCGAGACCACGGGTCTTTCGGTCCAGGACAACGAGCTTATCGAGATTTCCGCGGCCCGTCTTTCGGGCCGCGAGGTCGTTGACCGCTTTGACACGTTTGTGCATCCCAAGCAGCTGATCCCTGCCGAAATCACTGAGCTCACAAGCATCACAAACGCCGATGTGGCCGATGCCCCCTCGGCTGTAGAGGCCGTGGCTGCGCTCGCCGATTTTGTGGGAGGGTGCCCGGTTATCGCGCACAATGCCACGTTTGACCGATCATTCATCGAATCGGTCAAGGGCGGTGTCAACGTCAGCGACATCTGGATCGATTCGCTGGCGCTGTCCCGTATCGCGCTGCCGCGCCTGGCATCGCACAAGTTGTCCTTTATGGCCGATCTGTTTGGCTGCGACTCCGTGTCGCACCGTGCAAATGCCGATGTCGATGCCCTGTGTGGGGTGTGGCGCGTGCTGCTGGTTGCCCTTACGGACTTGCCGCAGGGCCTTATGGCGCGTCTGGCGGATATGCACGCGGATGTTCCTTGGTCCTATCGTCCCATTTTCTCGTTTTTGGCAGGTCAAAACCCCGGCTCGATTTTCTCGCTTGCCGCCGCCCGCGCCGACGTGCTCAAGGCCGATCGCGCCGATGATCGCGTGGATGCCGACGAGCTGCCGGTTCTTAACATGCCGAGTCGCGAAGAGATTGAGGCGGATTATGCCCCTGGTGGCCTAGTCAGCCGCATGTATCCCACATATGAGCCGCGCGACGAGCAGATTGCCATGGCGCTCGAGGTACGCGACGCGTTGGTTACGGATACGCATCGCGTGATAGAGGCCGGTACGGGCGTCGGTAAATCGATGGCGTATCTCGTGCCCTTTGCCGAGGCCGCCCGCCGAAACAACATTACCGTTGGCATTGCGACCAAATCGAATAATCTTGCCGATCAGCTTATGTACCACGAGCTGCCAAAACTCGCCGAACAGCTGGACGGAGGCTTGTCATTCTGTGCGCTCAAGGGATATGACCACTATCCGTGCCTGCGCAAACTCGAGCGCATGAGCCGAAGTCAGACCGAGATTACCACCAAGCGCGATCCTGCCGACACGCTCACAGCGGTTGCGGTGATCATGGCGTATGTGTGCCAATCTGCCGATGGTGACCTCGATTCGCTCGGCATTCGCTGGCGCAGCGTCAACCGTCCCGACTTTACGACGGCCTCGCGCGAATGCGCTCGCCGCCTGTGTCCGTTCTTCCCCGATAAATGCCTCGTCCACGGTGCCCGTCGTCGCGCGGCGCATGCCGATATCGTGGTCACAAATCATTCCCTGCTGTTTCGCAACGTTGCGGCCGAAGGGAGAATTTTGCCTCCCATCCGCCACTGGGTAATCGACGAGGCCCATTCCATCGAGCGCGAGGCGCGCCGCCAGTGGGCGCGCGTGGTCTCGGCAGACGAATCTCGCGTGCTATTTGAGCGCCTTGGCGGGTCGAGCTCCGGTGCATTGAGCCAGGTATCTCGTGATTTGGCGACATCCGAAGGCTCCACGCTTTATCTGGGGCTCACCGCGAAGGCGACGTCTACGGTCGCACGCGCGAGCATGGCACTCGCCGAGGTGTTTGACGGCGTGCGTGAGCTCGGCCGTCGCGCCCGCGGTGGCTATGACAGCGCAAATCTGTGGATTGGCCCCGAGTTGCGCGAGTCGGATGACTGGCATGACTTCTTGCAGTCTGCCAGCGCTGCTATCGATGCCCTGGAGCAGGCGGATAAAAATGTTGCCGCGCTGGTGCAGGCTGTCGCTGCCGATAAACCCGAGGTCGTCGTCGACCTGGGCGATATTTCGCGCCGTCTGCACGAGCTGGCCGAGAACCTCAAGCTCATCATTGACGGCACCGACGAGCATTATGCGTACTCGCTGCAGGTCAACCGCCGCCTACGTGCGGGCGGAGAATCCATGACCGCCGAGCGCATCGACATCGGCGAGGCCCTGGCGAACGAGTGGCTGCCCGAGGTGCATACGGCCATCTTTGCCTCGGCAACCATGACGGTGTCCAAGAGCTTTGAGCACTTTAACCATGCCGTAGGCCTCGATCGCATTGGCGCTTCGGCATCCTCGTCACTACATCTGGATTCGAGCTATGACTTCGATTCGAACATGGCCGTAGTCGTGGCGGGGGACATTCCCGACCCTCGCGACCGCGAGGGCTATCTATCCGCGCTCGAGCGCGTATTGGTCGATGCCCATCTTGCCATGGGCGGGTCGGTGCTCACGCTGTTCACCAATCGCCGCGATATGGAAGACCTGTATGCTCGGGTTGAGCCCAAGCTGGCGCGTGCCGGCCTGGAACTCAATTGCCAGCAGCGCAATTCGTCTCCCCGTCGCTTGCGCGATCGCTTTATCAACGAGTCGACCTCGTCGCTCTTTGCTCTCAAGGCTTTTTGGGAGGGCTTCGATGCCAGCGGCGAGACGCTGAGATGCGTCATTATCCCCAAGCTGCCATTCTCGAGCCCCACCGATCCTCTCTCGTGCGAGCGCAATCTGCGCGAGGACCGCGCCTGGGTACGCTACTCGCTGCCCGAGGCGGTTCTCGAGGTCAAGCAGGCGGCCGGTCGCCTGATTCGTTCATCGACCGATTGCGGCGTGTTGATTTTGGCCGACCCGCGTCTGGTGACGAAGGGTTACGGCAAGAAATTTCTGACATCGCTGCCTACGAGCTCGTATCAGCGCATCGAAACGGCGCAGATCGGCCACTATCTTCAGTTATGGCGCCAAGCGCACGAACGCCATCGCTAAGAACGGAAGGCCAGTGCCTCAGCGGCATCACATAGGCGCTTTGAAAGGGCGGGGTCGTCTGCGATGCGGATGGCTCCGCCCGCTGCGATAATCTGGCTAAACAGCCAGTTTTCGGAGCTATAGGAAACGGTCACGCTTGCCGTACCCTCCCCATCGGCTTTAATTGACCTGATACCTGCCCACCTCACGCGTTCTGCCATATCGAGCGGCATCAGGAGCTTAACGCTCTGGCTTGCCTGTGCAAGGGAATCGTGCAGGGACGTGGTTTCGGTCGTGTGACGCACGACGGAGTCTTCCGTCAGCAGAAGCTCCTCGATCTTGTCCATACGGTAGGAGCGCTGCCCGTCTGCCTCGACATCCCAGGCAATCAGGTACGTTTGGTCGCCGTTGGTCGTGATCTTTAGGGGGTCGATCAATCGCCTGCGTGGATGCTGGTCGTCCAGGGAGCGGTAGGTGACGAGGCATCGCACGCCATCCTGAATTGCACAGCAGAGTTGCTGCCAATAAGATCCGCGGGCGACGGTATCGTCAACGCGTTGGTTGTATCCGAGTTCCGCCGGAAGGAGTGCGCGCCGGATGCGCGCCGCCGCGCACTCTTCGATTCCGAGCGACTCCAATTCATGGTTGAGTACGGCGCCCTCGGCGGCACTCAGGCGAAGCGGCAGCACACGGCCCGCATCGCCGATGAGAACCACACGTTCATCGCGGCATTCGCAAATGATGCGCGCGCCCGATTCGCGGTCTGCGAGCGTCGAGATGATGCCGATGATCTCGTCGAGCGAAGCTCCGGAGATATCGAAGCGACTGCAGATTTCGTCTCGCGTCATGCCCGCCTCGCCGGCGGCATAGAGTGCCTCCATAATGTCAATGGAGCGCGAGAGCCTTTGTTCGCTGGTGAGCTTACGCACGGCCATGAGCGCTCACTGTCCTTTCGATGAGGCGGTTCCACGCCTGCTTGAGTTCGTTGGGCGCTACGGGCCTCATACCGTCAACACTGTGTTCCATGCAAAATGACGCCGCCGCATTCAGGTCGCGAACGTCAACGGTCCAGGTCCAGCCGTCTTTGGCGTGCTCGAGCCTTCCTCGCCCACGTGTGAGGCCGTGGACCATGTCGGATTGAGCCTGCGGAGCAAACGAGAAAGTTGCCGTGACGGGCTGGCAATCGGAGAAATCGAATTCAAAGAAGAGGTAATCGTTGAGATTGAAGTCTGCGGGAATGGCGTAGGCCCGCGATGGACGCCACGCACGAATGATGCGATCGCAGCGAAAGGTTCTGATTTTTCCGGTGGCGTCATCTAGGCCGCAAAAGTAGGCCGTTCCTTCGCGCTCGAACATGCCGTAGACGCAAACAGTGCGTTGTCGTTGCTCACCCCGTCCGTTTTGATACAAAAAACGCAGCGCGCATCGGTCGGCAAACGCGCTCCATACCGCATCGACCGTCGGCGAGTGAACAACGGGGGGCTCGGCCGTATTCGTCTCGCCGGCAAGATAGGCAATTTTGGAGCGTATGTCGGCGAGCGGGGTCGCAAAGGCCGAAGAGCCCGTGGTGAGGGTCTGATCGATAGCGTTTAGCAGAATGTCGGCATCGTCTGCGGTGATCAAGCCGCCCGCGGCAAACGTATGCTCACGGTCGATTGTCCAGGCGCTCTCCTCGGTCTCCTGGGCACCCGCGGCGCGAACTTCCTTGATCACAATGCCCCGCTCGAGCAGCTTGTCGCGGTCGCGGCGAAATTTTCGCTTATCCGAGTCGACGTTGCCCGATCCGTAGCCTAGGTCAGAATCCAGCACGATCTGCTCGGTAGTTAAGGGCTCGGGGGAACTGTTGAGGACAAAGAAAAGGTTGAGGATACGCTGGGCGGTTTTGTCGAAACCGGGTTCTGGCGCATTTGTTTTGTTTGTCGCGGTCATATCGCTTACCGTCATAGAATCCTCGCATGGGAAGGTTATTTGATGCCATGATTTTAATCCGATATGGAGATTAGGCTATATCCTTGTCCGCTCAGTGCGTTAAGATGCCCAGATTTCGGCCGATTGCGTTCGCACGGGGTATACTTTCGACTATATACGGTTCTAATGTGCAAGCATTGGGCCTATTTGTCGGATTATGGATGTGGAGCGCACATGGCGAACACCCAGAACTATATCAATCACCTGCTGCAGGGCACGGGCATCACGCCGGCGTGCAGCGAAGAAGAGCGTTTGGCTGCCGAGGATATCGCCCAGATCTTCCGCAATCATGGCTTTGATCCCGAAGTCCAGGAATTTAACGCTCCTGCACCCAGCAGGCTGGCATTTGCCGTCACAGGCATCCTGTCTTTTGCCGGCGCCCTGCTTATGGGTATTGGCGGCAGCATCGGCTTAATCGGTGTTCTGCTGGCCATCGCCGGTGCCGTGCTGTATGTACTCGAGCGTACCGGTCGCCCTGTTATCTCTCGCCTGGGCAAGACGGGCGTGAGTCAAAATGTCATTGCCTATCACAAGGCCACAGGTCCGCTTGCATCTCCGCGCAACCGTCCGGTGGTTGTTGTCGCCCATTACGATTCTCCGCGTGCCGAGCTCCTCGCTCGCGAACCGTACGCGCCGTATCGCGCGCTCATCGCCAAGATGCTGCCGGTCGCCACGATTGTCCCCGCTGCCGTCGCCATTCTGCGTATACTGCCGCTCCCCGGCGCTCTGAAGGTTCTTCTTTGGATCGTTGCGATCCTCGCCTCTCTTGTGGCGCTCGCCAACGCGGCCAATATCATTGCCAACCGTTTTGTTCTTCCCTATACGTCCGGTGCGGTCTGCAATAAGTCTTCTGTAGCCGCGATGCTCGGTGTCATGGATAACGTTGCCCCTTACCAGGGCGAAAACGAGTTCCCCAACGACATTCCGTTTGATGACTATTTTGGTGAGCAAAAGCGTCGTGCCGAGGAGATGGCGCGCGCGGCGGCTGAGTATGCCGCTGCCCAGCAGCAAAACGACTACGGCAACACGATCGAGTACGAAGAACCCTCCTACAACGAGGACGAGTTTGGCCAGCCGATCGCTCCCGAATCCGAGCAGGGCGAAGTTTTTGACGAACAGATCGATGGCTTTGAGGGTGCCTCAGCTGACGAAACCCTGATTGGTGTCATTGCTCCCGAGGCTCAGGCTGAAGCCGAGGTTGCTGCCGAGCCGGTCGCGGATGAGGATGCCGTCGAGTCGATTGGGGCGCCCGCTGTCGCCGAGCCGAGCGAGCCCGAGCCCAAGCTGTATCGCAATGCTGCCGGTAATATTCGCTTTGGTTCTGATGCCATTCGTGCCCTGGGGATGCTTCCCGAGTCGTGCACGCTTGATTACGAAGAGGGCGAGGAGCCGACGATCGATCCCGAGCCTGCTTCGGTTGAACCTGTCGCCGCGCCTGCCGACGAGCCCGTCGTCGATACCGAGCCCAAGACGGAACCCGAGCCCAGCCCTGAACCCGAGCCGGACGCCGCTGCGCCCGCCCCGGTGGTTCAGGATGTGTACGACGATTCCGCCAGCGATTACGATGAGTATCCGCAGCGCGTTTCCTATGAGAGCGATACCGATTTTTCGGCCGATCTACCGGTCGCGACGCCCCATGCCGATATAGCATCTGCGTTCTCTTCGATTGGAGCTAGCGCTTCAAGCTTCTTTAAGGGCGCGCTCGCTAAGGGTAAAAAACTTGTCGACGACCTTGAGGAAAAGCGTGCCGCTGCGCGCGAGGTGGCAGAGCAGGAGGCTATCGCCCACCAGCAGGCTGCCGAGGCCGAGCGTGAGCGTGCGGCGCGGGAATTTGAACAGCATGAGGCTGAGCAGCCTGCCGCGACGGAGGTCGCCGAGGCTACGACGTCCTTCGAGGCCCAGCAGCCAATCGACGCCACCGAAACGCTCGACGCCGCGAACTTCGATGCCACGATAACGTTCGAGAAGCAGGGTGCTGCCATCGCCGAGCCCCTTTCTGTTTCCGATGAGTCCCAGGATGCTGCAGATGAGATCGAGGCGCCCGAAGCCGAGCCGGCTGAGAGTGTCGATGCCGAGCAGGTTGAGAACGTTGACGCCGAGACGAACATCGCCGACGAGATTGAAGCCGACGCGACGGTCGTCGTTGAGCAAGAAGAGACCCCGGTGGTTTCTAACGCCGATGAGTCCAGGCCGTACTCTACGCAGATCTTTACCATGCCTGCCCCGAGCGATCCCGGCTCCACGGTTGCCAACCCCGCATCGGTGCAGGTCGAGACGGTTGATTCGCTCATGGCACAGATTTCGTCCAAGGCCGCACCGCGTCCGCAGATGAATATCCCCGATCCCGCTTCTGCTCCGGTGCCCACACCTTCTTCTTCGCCGCTTGCCTCGGTCCCCGATCCGTCGCTGCCCTCGATGCAGCAGGCCAACGTCGCATCCCGCACATCCCTCTTCGATCTCCCCGACCCCTCGGCTCAGGCCGACGATCCTTTCGCGACGGCTCAGGGGCCCGAGCCCACGTCGGCACCGGTTGCCCCCTCCATGCCCGTTTCTTCGGGCGCTCAGCCCATCGAAACCATCTCGGCTCCCGTCGCCAAGGAGGCAAAGCCTCAGAAGCGCGGTCTGGGCGGCTTGTTCGGACGCAAAAAGAAGAATGAGCAGAACAGCATGAGCGACTGGCTGGGCGTCGAGGATGACTACGATGCCAAGAAGTCTGGCCGCGGTATCGGCTCTTGGGATAACTTTGAGGACGATGATAACGGCTGGAAGGGCGGTGCCACCTCTTCTGACGGCGCTTCTGCCGAGGACATGCTTTCGGCTGTTGCCTCCATGGGTGATGACGAGCTGCTTGGTCACGATATCTGGTTTGTGGCAACGGGTGCCTCGGATTGTGACGGCGCCGGTATGAAGGCCTTCCTCGAAGCCCATCGCGATAAGCTGCGTGGTGTGTTCTTTATCAATCTTGAGTCCATTGGAGCCGGTAGGCTTTCGGTCGTGACGGTCGAAGGCGAGCAACAGTTGCTCAAGGGTGATCGCCGCATCATGAATCTGGTCAGCAAGGTGTGCAAGTCGTTCCACGTTGATTGTGGCGCGTTTGAGATGCCCTATGCCAAGACCGATGCCTATGCCGCGCTCGAGGCGAGCCGTCGCGCCCTCACAATTGCCGGTGTCGATGGCCCGCGTCTTGCCTGCGCGCGCACCGAAGACGATTTGCCGTACAACGTCAACCCGACGAACATCGCTACGGTGTCCGAGGTTGTCACCGAGGTCATCCGCCGTTCGTAGCGGACCTCTAAGGAGTTAGCGTGTTTTCATACATCAAACGCCATTGGCCCGTCTATGTGGTTCTGTTTTTGATCGCCATCGCCATGGGTCTGGGGGCCGCATATATCGTGGGCGCTAAGGGGTCGACGCCCAGGTCCACGATGAGCGAAGAGGTGGAGCAAGAGCAGAGTTTGGGTGCCGACGGCATTTCGGATGGCGATCTGGAACTTGTTGACGGCGGGTCTGCGTCTACGGAATAGCCTTTGGTTACATACGCCAGATAACGGGCGAGCCGGCATATCGGCTCGCCCGTTATTTCTACCTACTCCTCTTTTGATGCCGAGCTTAGCCAAGTGAGCCAAATTGCTGTGCCACCGGCGGTCAATAATGCGGTGAGAAAAGAGATGATGGGTGCATTGCCCGTATTTGGAAGATCCTGCGGAATGGCGCATTTTTGAACAACACGATCTTTATCGTGCGACTCGAGTTTTTCGCCTCCTCCGTTGCGGCAAAGGTCAACACGGGCACTGTTGGCGAGTGCGGTTTGGGGCGTATAAGATGAGGTTGCACACATCCGGATGATTGCTCCGTGTAAATCCGATTTGAGGGATGCCGTCGCGTCGTCAAGGTCGTCATGCTCGTCTTTAAGCCCATTGCGATTCCAAGAATCGTTGTCGCGCCGGGTCGTAAAGTCTGCGGAAACCGAGCCATACTCAAAGCGAATCCCCGTGATAACAGCGTCGTCCGAAAGCGTAAGGTCCTTTACTTCGAGGGTGGAAGACTCCGTGGTCGAGACATCGGCTTTCCAAAGACTCCAGCCATCGTAATCGACAATCCGCACATCCTCGCCCATCCGCTCTTTGACCTCGGCTGTCTCGAGCCACGGGTTGGTGTGTTCATCGTCAAGTGTGGCGTTGGCCTTTTCCTTTATGCCCAACTTGTCTACCGGTGACGTTCGATACCAAACATTGCAGAGCCCGTTTAAGTCGCCGACGGCGATCGGGGTTTTAATGGCGACAAGTTTGGCCGTGCCGTCTTTGGCACATTCGAGATCGTCGGTGACGGTGAACTCGTCGACCCAGGTGCTCGATTCGTTTTGAGCGTCG
Source organism: Collinsella sp. LCP19S3_B11 (assembly GCF_052121915.1). Taxonomy (NCBI): domain Bacteria; kingdom Bacillati; phylum Actinomycetota; class Coriobacteriia; order Coriobacteriales; family Coriobacteriaceae; genus Collinsella; species Collinsella sp. LCP19S3_B11. Next base: position 12,521 of record NZ_JBQKDI010000001.1, on the reverse strand, counting down.
ATGGTGTAGGAATAGGAGCCCTTTCTTTCGGGTTGCGTCGCCGCCCGGTTTTTACCGTCGCCGTTCGCCACTGTTCCCTTTGCGGTTGGCCGCGCGATTTCTTGTCGCTTGTCGACGCTCCCCTTAATCTCAATCGGTGCATCCGTCATGGTTACGGCCTGGATCTTCCCCGTATCCTCGACTTCAAAGGATACGTCTTCAGCGAGGTCATAGGAGCGCGGGGACATTGTTTCGCGTAGGGTATAAGAACCGGGTTCAAGGTGCTCCACGCGATGGGGATGCTCGGATGATATCCAAGAATCAATCTCTGTTCCATCGGCGTCGCATAAGACCAGTCGGGCGCCTTTAACTTCATGCTTGCCTGTCATATCGACTTTGGAGAAATCGACCTTGGTGTAATCATTAGGCAATTCGATCTGCGACTCGACCACAGGGACCTTCTGGTCGATATAAGCAAGCTCAACGATATGTGCTGTCCGATCAAGTAGATAGCCGTCGGGAGACTGGGTTTCAACGACTTCGTATCGTGCCGTTCCGCAACCCAGCGAAAGGTTGTCTACGCGAGCTTTACCCTGTTCATCAGTTGTGACGGCGGCAACGGCTTCACCGGCAAGGGCGGCAATGTGGCCATCGGGACAAACGATATCGTCGGCAGCGCGAATTTCAAACTTGGCACCAGATAGGGCACTGCCGTCTACTGCGTCAGCCTTCGCGATCTCGATGCTTCCGGTTGCCGCGCTGTTGAAATACGAGACGGCGGCGATAGGTGTGAGATCTGCATCGGCAGGAATCGTCACCTTCAGTTCGTCGCCCACAAGGTAGGGCGCTTTGGCTGCGACTTCTCGTACGTAATATGTGCCCGGCTTGAGCGATTCTGGCAACGTGACGGTGCCGGTCGCATTGGTGGTAAAGGTGTTCATAACGTTGTGCGTCGGATACCAGCATGTTTGAGAGATGGGTTCACGGTTGCTGTTGAGCAGCTGAAAACTAAAGCCGGCAAGGGGGACGGAAGCTCCCGTCTGGGCATCGCGTTTGATGATTTGGAGATGTGTCGAAAGGGTGTGATTGTCCACTATGTACTGAAGCTTGGCTCCGTCGGCGATTTGCTCGGGCGCGATGGTCCAATCCTCTGCCCGCTTGAAGCCTGTGGGAACAGTTTCCGGGACCTCGCGAACGGTATACCCCTCACGATCGTAGGGGATGGCGCCGTGGACGCCGTCCGGTCGTGTGCCCGCGCCAAACCAGGCCTTGGGCTGGTCTTTGGTGGATGCGAAGCCATAGATATTTGTCGTCAATGTGCCTACGACCTGCTTAGAGCTGTTGCTGACGATTTCAAAGACGACGCCTTCCGCTGGCTGTTCTAATCCCGATTGCTCGCCGTTCCCGTAATCCTTGAACTTGGAAATCTCGATGTCAAACGCAACATGAGTATTGGGGATGCGGCGTTCGAGCTCAACGACGCCCATGTCGTTTAGTTGATTGGGGCCGACCGTATAGGTCCAGCTGTCATGGGGGAGCAGGTAGCCCTCTGGTGCTTTCGATTCGTAGAGGGTAAAGGTTCCCAGGGGAATGCCGCTTAAGGTCGCCTGGCCATCGTCTTCGGTCGTGAAGGTGCGCGTCCACCCAGGGGTAGACTGCGAGACACAGGTAAATTCGGCTTTGGCGAGCGAGGTTCCCGCCTGCGCTCCGGCATTCGTGGCGGCATCGGTTTTGACGACACGCAGCGTGATAGAACCTGGCTGCTCGTTGATTGTGACATGTCCGCCGCTTTTTCCGGTGGTAAAGTCAATGCGATCGCGTCGGGACAGATAGCCTGTCGGCGCTTTGGTTTCGATTAGGTAATATGCCGTGTTGGGCAAAAGCGTTGCCCGTGCACGACCGTTGCCGTCCATTTTGATGCTGCCGACGTGTTTGTCCGTGTTTTTCTCAAAGATGTTAAACGTCGCCCCACCTAACTGATACGTATCGTTCCCGCTGGTAATGACAGTGTTTGCAGATCTTTTTTCAAAGGATGCGTTGATGGTGGGCAAAACGTAGAGCATATCCTGGTGACGGCCTTCGTTAGAGACGGGTCCGTGATAGCGTCTGGCGCGATGCGGGTCGGCCTTAATATTTCCGGCTTTTGCGTTGTCGTAGAGCCAGCGCGCCGCCGCGACAACCTCGGCGTCTTGATCGAACTTGCCGCTTTTGGCAACGCCGGCGTTGTTTGTATACGCAAAAGAGCCATCGGGGCGCGTGGTTCCTTTGAGCATCCACACGGCAATCTGGGTTGCGGCGCGGGCGCGTTCGGCCGTTAGGTTATGGCCGCCAAATGATGTGGCGGAAGGGTATCCATGGCAGATGACGGCGGCAAACTCGTTGTCGAGCCATGTCCAACCCTGATTGTAGGTCCGCCAGGGTCCTCCCGGGCTGCTGGGGCCGGGGCAGTCTTGGTTCATGCAGTAAGAAATTGAGGCGTCTTGTGCCTCGTACTTGCCAATGCCAAACGGTCCGCACATATCGCTGATGGTGCGGAAACTAAGCGTATCGTTTCCATCGACGGCGCAGGCGGTACCAGGCGTGGCGCAGGCTAGAAACAACAAGAGGAATAGGAGCAGCGGTGCTGTTGCGATTGCGCTGTGGACAGAGTGCGTGGGTGCATTGGACATGGCTGCTCCTTATCCTTTGTGCGCCGCGCTGGGAGATTGCGGCGCGTGGGATGAGATTAGCGCCGGGGGTCATACGGGTAAGTACCGCGAGCTGACCAAGAACTTGCCAAGTTCCCAACAAATGGAGACCGGTTTTTAGATAATCAAACAAAAAAGCAGGTAGAAGACGGTGTAAAACAGGTTACTCGAGTCCCTGTTTTCGCAATTCGAGCAACAAGAAGATGATTTTCCATGCGTAAAACAAGGGTTAGCGCCCTTGTATCAAACAAGACAACCGCGTTATACTATCCCCCACATATGCGGGCATCGCCAAGTGGTAAGGCATCAGCTTCCCAAGCTGACACTCGCGGGTTCGAGTCCCGTTGCCCGCTCCAGTTAAAAGTACAAGCACGGCACCATCACGGTGCCGTGCTTTTTTCAATAAAGCGCCGGGACTCGAACCCGACAGGGTGTGAACGTTAGGCAAATGGCAAAATGTTAGGTTAATACCTGCTGCCTATACTTGCACCTGCGCACGGTACAATGGTTGAGTTACGACCAACGTGCCAATAACCAAAAAGGAGCCGCTATGATCGATCGCTATACCCGCCCGGAGATGGGACACATCTTCTCCCTCGAGAACAAGTACGCCATTTGGCAGGAGATTGAGGTTCTGGCCTGCGAGGCCCAGGCGGAGCTCGGCAAGATCGGTATTTCTAAAGAAGAAGCTCAGTGGATTCGCGACCACGCCAACTTTGAGAAGGCGAAGGTCGACGAGATCGAAGAAGTCACGCGCCATGACGTCATTGCCTTCCTGACCAATATGAAGGAGTATATCGACGCCGATGTTCCCGAGGGCGAGCCTAAACCCAGCCGTTGGGTTCACTATGGCATGACCAGCTCTGACTTGGGCGATACGGCCCTGTGCTATCAGCTTACCCAGGCCTGCGACCTAATTATCGAGGACGTCAAGAAACTCGGCGAGATCTGCAAACGTCGCGCTTTCGAGGAGCGTAACACGCTCTGCGCCGGTCGCACTCACGGCATCCACGCCGAGCCTATGACCTTTGGTATGAAGTTTGGCTCTTGGGCCTGGGAGCTCAAGCGCGATCTGGATCGCCTTGAGGACGCTCGCAAGAACGTCGCCTTCGGTGCCATCTCGGGTGCCGTTGGCACCTACAGCTCCATCGAGCCGTTTGTCGAGGAGTATGTCTGCGAGCACCTGGGTTTGGTTCACGACCCGCTGTCCACGCAGGTTATCAGCCGCGACCATCATGCCTACCTCGCTGGCGTCCTCGCCACCACGGCTGCCACCTGCGAGCGCATCGCTACCGAGGTTCGCAATCTGCAGAAGACCGATACACTCGAGGCCGAGGAGCCGTTCCGCAAGGGTCAAAAGGGCAGCTCCGCCATGCCGCACAAGCGTAACCCCATCACCATGGAGAAGGTCTGTGGCCTGTCGCGCATCGTGAAGTCCAACGCCCAGGTCGCCTTCGACAACGTCGCCCTGTGGCATGAGCGTGACATTTCGCACTCTTCTGCCGAGCGCGTCGCCCAGGCCGATAGCTTTATCGCGCTTGACCACATGTTCCAGTGCCTTATCCGCGTTATCGATGGCCTCCAGCTGTATCCGGCTCGCATGATGGCCAACCTCAACAAGACCCGCGGTCTCATCTTCTCCTCCAAGGTTCTGTTGGCCCTCGTCGATACGGGCATTACCCGTGAGGACGCCTACGCAATCGTGCAGGAAAACGCCATGGCGACCTGGCATGAGGTGCAGGACTGCGTTTCCGGCCCCACCTTCAAGGAGCGCCTCGAGGCCGATCCGCGCTGCACCGTCAGCCAGGAGAAGCTCGACGAGATCTTTGATCCGTGGGACTTCCTCACCCGCATCGATACGGTCTTCGATCGTCTGGAGCAGCTGAGCTTCGAGTAGGTTCGGGCATAACGTTAGCTTTTTAGGGCGCTTTGCTGGTAATGTGTGTTGCCGGTAAAGCGCCTCGTTGCATTTATGGAAAGACGGGGATAATAGTCGTCTCGAATGACATTCTGAGAAGGAGATCGCATGATTTCGTTTGATTACAAGCCCCAGGGCGTGTGTACTCGCAATATTCACCTCAATCTTTCCGATGACGGCAGCAAGGTGCTGGGCGTTGAGTTTACCGGCGGCTGCAACGGCAACCTCAAGGCCATCTCTAAATTGGTCGAAGGTGTTTCTTCCGATCGTGTGATTGAGGTGTTGGCCGGCAATACGTGCGGCACGAAAAAGACCTCCTGTGCCGACCAACTTACGCGTGCCATCGAGGCCGCGCGTGCCGAGATTGCCTAATGAGTATTTTTGATCGCGTTAAGAATGGGGTAACGCGCCGAGGATTTGTGTTGGGTGGTGCTGCCGCGAGTGCTGCCACGCTGCTTGCGGGGTGCTCGAAAAAAACGGGCACCAGCGATGATGCTGCCGGTGAGCCGCAGGTTATCAAAGATGATTCCAAGATCATCTCGATTACCGAAGAGTATGAGGCCGTCGACATTGATCTTAAACCAACGGCGTCGTGGACGTTGCCATTGGGGACGCTGCTGTACTACTGCGATGGCGGTTACGCTGCGGCGATGATGGCGCCCGCATCTGCGCTGCATGCCAACACGCTTGGCGTGTTCAACATGGGGGACGGCTCACTCACCACGTTGATCGACGATCCTGTCGAGGGTTCCGGTTATGCGTTTTACGACGTTCGCGCCACCGATAGCGTGTTTGCGTGGGTTGAGATGAACTACGCGAATTCGTCGTGGAAGCTCTATGCGCAAACCCTGTCGGGCGCGGCGCTTACTGGTAATGCCGTTGAGCTTGATCGCGGCGGTGAGGACTACGACCCTCCGCTGTTTACCGCCTTTGACTCGTCGGTCATCTGGTACAAGATGCCTTCGACCGGTGGCAATAAGACCGGCAGCGATTCATATTGCTACCGCCGTTCGCTCGATGAATCTAAAGCGGAGGCAATCTGGAAGTCGACAGGCCGCTTTGCGTCTGCACCGCGCGTGAGCGATGGCATCCTGACTATCTCACCCCGCGTGCGCAATGACGAGGGCGTCTACTACGGCATGACGGCGATCGACCTGACGGACGGCAACAATACCAAGAGGGCCCAGCTGGTCCTTCCTTCGTCGGTGTCACCTTTCGAGGCCGTATATATGGGCGATACGTTTGTGTTCTCCATTGAGGCGACCTATGCCGGCGTGGGCGGCCTGGGCAATATGGGTACCTACATTGGTAACGAGGGCGGCCCGTATCAATTTCTATCGCGCGAACCGCTTGCGTGCGCCGCCGGCAGGAAGGGCAAATATCTGGTTAAGGTTCAGGCATCGCATTTTCTGATCGATACCTCCGCTAAAACCTATGGTTCGCTGCTGTCGCCCGACCGCGCTCTCGAATATGGCGACTATCCAGCTACGGCGGGAAAATCGAATACGTTTTTAACCTATGCCACGGTGCGTAATAGCCAAGGAATTCCCGAGACGGTTACCGCTCGCCTGTTCTCTCTTTAGCGCCGAGGGGTTAAAAAGGCGCCAACGGGGGAATAAGCCCATTGTAACCGTGAGTACCGCCCGCCGAGCTGTCGCGCCCATGCGATGCCCGGTGGGCTCAGGTGCGTTAAAATGGGCTTGTTCTTAGCTAATTGAGACAGGGGGGCCGTGTTATGGCTTCAGATGCAAAAAAGATTCTGCTGGTCGAGGACGAGAAGGCGATCCGTGACGCTGTCGCTGCCTATCTCGAGCGCGAGGGCTACTGGGTTGTTGGCGTTGGCGATGGCCAGTCTGCGATCGAGGAGTTCGAGAAGCACCAGTTCGACCTGGTTGTGCTCGACCTTATGCTCCCCAAGATCCCCGGCGAGCGCGTTTGCCGCACTATCCGCGATACCTCGGATGTGCCCATCATCATGCTTACCGCCAAGGGCGAGATCGAGGATCGCATCATCGGCCTCGAGCTTGGTGCCGACGACTACCTGATCAAGCCGTTCTCGCCGCGCGAGCTCGTCGCCCGCGTTCGCGCCCTGTTCCGTCGTGCTCACCAGGCAGACGAGCCCGCCGTTGAGGTACTCGACTTTGGCGATCTGGTCATCGATATCTCGGGCCACAAGATCTTGGTCGAGGGCAAGGAAGTTGATTTGACCGCTTCCGAGTTTAAGCTGCTTACCACGCTTGCTCGCCATCCCGGTCGCGTCTATAACCGTATGGAACTGGTCGAGAAGGTGCTCGGCTACGACTTTGAGGGCTACGAGCGCACCATCGACAGCCACGTGAAGAACCTTCGCGCCAAGCTGGGCGACGACCCCAAGAAGCCTAAGTGGCTCTATACCGTTCACGGCGTCGGTTATCGCTTCGAGGCTCCGGCCAAGACCGATAAGTCGGACGAGAAATAGGTAAATCACATATGACACCTGCGCGCTTTGAAATCGGACAAAAGCACAAGCAGGAGAACGAGGCGGGTTCCAAGGCAAGTTGGAACACGCCTCGTTCCGATTCACGGCCGGCGATGAGCTATCCCTCGCGTATGGCTTTGGCTTTTGCCCTGACATCGCTCATGACGGTATTGGTGCTGGTGGGCGTTGTCTCCGTTGTGTGGGGTACCGTCTTTTCGGATTACACGCGCTCCAATATCGTCGAGATCGCCAATTCTGCTGCCGAAAAGCTTGCGACGTCGTATGAGGAAAACGGCAATTGGACTGCGGGCGAGCTGCGCACGGTCGCGACATCGAGCTTGGTGTCCGACGACCTGGGTATGCAGGTCGTCAACAAAAAGGGCGTTGTCGTTTATGACGACTCATGGCCTTCGGCAAGTGCGACCGCCGATGTGCGCGAGAGCGAATTGCCGTCGAGCAGCTCGAGCGGTAAAAAGGCCTCGCATAGCCCGGTCTCGTCAGCGCCCACCGACTCCGATAGCGTTGCCAACGTCGAAATCGTTACGTCCTCTGGCGAGCATGTCGGACAGGTAAAGCTATGGGCTATCGGCTCCGACGCTCTGCTCACTAAGGCAGATTCTGCGTTTAGGGAGAAGACCTTTAACGCCATGGCTCTTGCCGCGGTTGTTGCAATCTGCATCTCGGTCGTTATCGGATCGCTCGTGTCGCGCATGCTTACCAAGCCGATTCATCGTATTACGAGCACAGCCAAGCAAATTCGCGACGGCGATCTGTCTGCTCGTACGGGCTTGCGCGGCGATGACGAAATCGACCAGCTGGGTGAGACCTTTGACGAGATGGCCACCTCGCTCGAGAAAGATATGAAGCACGAAAAGCGCCTGACCTCGGATGTCGCACACGAGCTTCGTACACCGCTCATGGCCATGCTTGCAACGGTCGAGGCCATGCAAGATGGCGTGTATCCCACCGACGACGAGCATCTGGAGACGGTCGCTTCCGAGACGCGTCGCCTGGCTCGTTTGGTGCAGCAGATGCTCGACCTATCGCGTATGGAAAACAGCACGGCTCCGCTCAATCTCGAACCGGTGGACATGGTTCCGTTCGTGCGATCGATTGTGAACGGCCAGGAGCGTCTGTTTGCCGACCGTGACCTTCGCCTTCGCTTTGCAGATGAAACCCAGGGGCACGACGATGTCGTCGAGGCCGATCCCGACATGATCACGCAATGCGTCATCAACCTCATGAGCAACGCCATGCGCTACACCCCCGAGGGCGGTTGGGTCGTAGTGTCGGTGCTCAGTGACCGCAAGCATGTCAGTATTGCCGTTTCGGATACCGGTATCGGTATTGCCAAGGACGATCTGTCGCGTATCTTCGGACGATTTTGGCGCGCCGATGCCAGCCGCGCCCGCGAAGCTGGCGGCCTGGGCGTCGGCCTCGCCGTAACTAAACAGATCGTCGAGCGTCACCATGGCTACATATCCGTGGAGTCGGAGCTTGGAAAGGGTACGACTTTTACGATTCATCTGCCCCGCGAGCACACGGCGGACGCGGCATCTACTACAATGGAGCACTAGCTTTTCGCTATTCGGTGAAGGAGGGGCCGCGTCCCTGCCGCTCCGAGTTTGCGAAAACGTGCGGGAAAGAACCCGCATTTCTATCGTATTTAGGTAAGGAGTGACTCACGTGACAACGATGGAGCGTCGTCCGGATTCCCGTGGCAAGGTTCGTGATATCTACGATGCCGGCGAAAACCTGTTGATGGTCGCCACCGATCGCATTTCTGCGTTCGACTTTATTCTTCCCGACGAAATTCCGTTTAAGGGAGAGGTGCTCAACCGTATCTCGGCGTTCTGGTTCGACAAGTTTGCCGATATCGTCCCCAATCACCTCGTCTCCATCGATCCGGCGGATTTCCCCAAGGAGTTTGCCGAGTATCGTGACTATCTCGCAGGCCGCGCCATGCTGGTTAAGAAGGCCCAGACGATTCCTATCGAGTGCATCGTCCGCGGCTATCTGACCGGTTCGGGCAAGAAGACCTACGACGAGAACGGCACCGTCTGCGGCATCCAGCTGCCTGAGGGCCTGACCGAGGCCTCCAAGCTCCCCGAGCCGCTGTTCACCCCGTCCACGAAGGCCGAGATCGGTGATCACGACGAGAATATCTCGTTTGAGCGTTGCTGCGAGATCGTTGGCGAGGACATCGCCACGCAGATCCGAGATCTGTCTCTTAAGATCTACAAAGCTGCCGCCGAGTATGCAGCGACCCGTGGCATCATCATTGCCGACACCAAGTTTGAGTTTGGTGTCATCGATGGCAAGGTCACGCTGATCGACGAGTGCCTCACGCCCGACTCCAGCCGTTTCTGGCCTGCCGCCAGCTACGAGGAGGGTAAGATTCAGCCTAGCTACGACAAGCAATTCGTCCGCAATTGGCTCAAGGCCAACTGGGATATGACGGGGGAGACCCCGCATCTGCCCGCCGAGGTCATCGATGGCACGTCCGAGCGCTATCGCGAGGCCTTCCAGATCATCACGGGCTCCCAGTTTACAAGCATGAAGGAGAACGCGTAAGTGAGTACCCGCAGCGCCACGAACAAGCGCACGCAATCCCACGAGGTTACCGGGGTTGCGCGCAAGTCCGCCGCATCCGCCAAGCCAGCTCGTCAGGCAGCGAGTTCTGTTCGCGTCGTGCCGGCATCATCCAAGGCACGCCGCAAGGAGCTCGAGAAGGGCGAGAGCCTTGAGGGCCTCTCTAAAGAGGAGAAGCGCGCCCGCAAGGCTAAGCGGCGCGCCAAGGAGGACCGCATCTACACGGTGTCGAGTATCCTTCTCAAGCAGGATGAGGACTACACCAAGCGCCGCCGCATCTGGTGGGCCGTGCTTACTATCGGCATGGTGCTCGTCGTGGCCATTTGGTCTTCGCTGTACTTCGCTCCCGCTGGCATGGTGTCCAGCCCCGTCCAGATGGCCGGCATTGTTTTGTCCTACATTGTCATTCTGGGTGACTTCATCTACGACTTCGTGCGCATCCGTCCCTTGCGTAATATGTATCGCGCGCAGGCCGAGGGCATGTCCGATAACAAGCTCAACGCTATCATCGAGCGCTCGGCTGCCAAAGAGGACAAGAAGGCCTCCAAGAAGAAGTAGTAGCGTTACAACCTATAGATATCGCTAAGATATAAGGCGCGTCGTTTTTTGCGGCGCGCCTTTTTACTGTCCTGTAGATAGATGGAGTGGCACATGATTCGAGCTGCCCTGACGGTCGAAGAGGCTCTGGAGGGTATGAAGTCCCTGGAGCCCAAGATTAGAAATTATGCGCGTCTCGTTGTCCGCAAGGGCGTCAACGTTAAGCCCGGTCAGGAGGTCGTCGTTCAGTCTCCCGTCGAGTGCGCGTCATTTGCGCGCGTGGTGGTTGCGGAGGCTTATGACGCCGGTGCCGGTCACGTGACGGTCATCTGGGCTGACGATGCCGTGACGAGGCTTACCTACGAGCATGTCGAGAAAAGCTATTTTGAGCAGACTCCCGAGTGGAAGCGCATGCAGCTGGATTCGTTGGCTCAGGACGGAGCCTGCTTTATCTTTATTGAGGGCACGGACCCTGCTGCCCTCAAGGGCATCGATCCCGCTAAGCCTGCCGCAGCTTCTAAGGCGAGGAACATGCAGTGTAAGGTCTTCCGCCGTGGACTGGACTACAACATTAACCCGTGGTGCATCGCCGGCGCTCCGGTCGCTGCTTGGGCGCGCGAGGTATTCCCGGGAGACGCCGATGAGGTTGCAGTCTATAAGCTGTGGAATGCGATTCTGCACACCGCTCGTGCTGATGGCCAGGACCCGGAGAGCGACTGGGAGCTCCATGACGCCACATTCGAAAAAAACCTGCGCTTCCTAAACGATAATCAATTTGATTGCCTGCACTACACCGCTTCGAATGGAACTGATCTGACGATTGGAATGACGAAAGGCCATGAGTGGGCCGGCGGCAAGGGAAAAACTCCCGACGGTCACCCTTTCTTCCCCAACATTCCCACCGAGGAGGTCTTCACCTCGCCCGATCGTATGCGCGCCGACGGCATCGTGTACTCGGCTATGCCGCTCATTCACCACGGCAATAAGGTTGACGATTTTTGGATTAAGTTCGAGAACGGCCGCGTAGTGGACTATGACGCTCGCGTGGGTAAGGCAACGCTTGCGAGCATTATTGAAACCGATGAAGGTGCTGCTCATCTGGGCGAGGTCGCGCTTATTTCCAAGAACACACCGATTCGTGAAAGCGGCATTCTATTCTACGACACACTCTATGACGAGAACGCCAGCTGTCACCTTGCGTTGGGTGTCGGTTTTCCCGAGTGCATCGAAAGCGGGTATGACATGTCCAAAGAGGAACTTCTGGAGCATGGCGTCAACGTTTCGAGCACGCACGTTGACTTTATGATTGGCACGGACGACATCGATATTACGGGCATTACACCTGATGGACGTGAAATTGTGATTTTCCAGAACGGCCAATGGAGTTGGGAATAGTCTCAGACCGTGGTACAATGCCATCCGCGGGCCGTTAGCTCAGCTGGCAGAGCAGGGGACTTTTAATCCCAAGGTCCAGGGTTCGAACCCCTGACGGCCCACCATAGAATAGAAAAGCGACTGGCGGATGCCGGCCGCTTTTTTTGTTGCCGGTGCACGGGTTCGAACCCGAAAGGGCGCGGAGCTGAGGAAACGCGTGAGCGTTTGCCAGCGCAGCGCGCGAGGCGCGGAGGCGCCGAAGCGGCCGCCCGCGCAGCGGGCCCGAACCCCTGACGGCCCACCATAGAATAGAAAAGCGACTGGCGGATGCCGGCCGCTTTTTTGTTGCCGGTGCACGGGTTCGAACCCGATCTTCTCTATATATAAGGACGCCTGGCGGCCAAAACCAGCCTTTTACCGACAGGAAACCAAAACCAGATGCCGTTAGAGTAAAGTAGCGCACCAGAGATGACCGATACCTCAACACCTATAAACCAGCTGGTCATCGCCAATACCGGAAGCCGATGCTTCAGATATGACTTCAGTGGAACAGCTGAAGGATCAATTTATTTGTGAACAAAATATGGAGTGCGGGATTCCCGCCCCGCGGGCCCCTCCGGTCTGGCAGTATATCTCCTTGCCGCGCGGCCCGGTCGGACCGGATGAGACGCGCAGGCGTGCACCTTGAGAACCGGATACTGCGAGGATGGACACACCAGATGTGTCGCATCCGGGCAGACATCGAACCATTTGAAATGGTCTGACTTGGATTCGTTTTTCGCAAGGCCGCCGAGAGGCGGCCCCGAGAAATTCCTTTTCCTATCAAACAGAACCATATGAATCGAACGGAACCGATCAGCGATGAACTGAGAGGACCGGACGGGCTCGAGGCCCAAGCATATTTGGACGGAGAGTTCGATCCTGGCTCAGGATGAACGCTGGCGGCGCGCCTAACACATGCAAGTCGAACGGCACC